>CP064979.1:2239607-2559551 GCA_016699575.1 Flavobacteriales bacterium
CTGGGCGTCAACTATGCGCTTGTCCTCTACACGAACGCCGGACTGTGGGGCTACGAGATCGGCGACACGGTGAAGTTCGTGTCGCTGTCGCCCCCGCGCGTTATCGTTACCGGCCGCACCAAGCATTACACCAGTGCCTTCGGTGAGCACGTCATCGGGGAGGAAGTGGAGAGCGCGCTGCGCACGGCCATTGAGCAGCTGCCCTGCGAAGTGACCGAGTTCACCATGGCGCCGCAGCTCACCCCCGCCGAAGGGCTCCCGTACCACGAGTGGTTCATCGAGTTCGCCGCGCCGCCTTCCGACCTGTCGCGGTTCGCGGTGCTTATCGACCAGGCTTTGCAAGCGCGCAATCCCTACTACAAGGATCTCATCACCGGTAGCGTGCTACGACCGTTGGTCATTACAAGCGTTGCTCGCGGGGGCTTCACAGCATGGATGAAAGCACGCGGCATGAACGACGCACAGAGCAAGATGCCGCGGTTGGCGAACGACCGCCGGTTCGTTGAGGGGCTGTCGTAGCCAGGGTCACGCGTGGGCCGCGGTGAGCACGCTCACGCGCATGCCGGGCAAGGCGAGCAGGGCTTGTGCGCAACTCTCAAGGGTGGCGCCCGTTGTCACCACATCGTCGATCAGCAGCACGTGGGCCCCGGTCGGCGCCGTGTTGTCGTCCACTTTGAACGCGGTCCGCACGTTGCGCCAACGTTCCAAGCGGCCGCGTTGCGTTTGCGTCGCAGTGTGGACCACGCGCAACAGTGATCCCCCTGCGGGTTGCAAAGGCCAAACCTCACGCAAGCCATTGACCAATAGCTGGGCCTGGTTGTAGCCCCGCATCCTCTCTTTCCGCCGGTGGAGGGGCACGGGCATTACGGCATCCACGCCGGCGAAAAGCGGGCTGTCCTTGGCGGCTTCACCCATCATGCGTCCCAGTCCGACACCGATCCGCCGGTCCCCTTTGTATTTCAACCGGTGCAGCATGTGCTGCACTCGGCCTCCGCTCTGGAAACGCAGCAACGAAGCGGCACCGCCCAGTTCCACGCGGCCCCAGAACAAGCGGGCCACGGGGTTGCGCGCGTCGCTCATGGCGTGCGTGTACGGCAGGTCGCCAACGCAGAGCATGCAGAGGTGCCGCTCGGTGCTGTTCAACGGCCTGTCGCAACCAGGGCAGCAGCGCGGCATGATCAACGAGACCATGGCATCGGCATAATTGGACCAGGTGGCCATCGCGATCCGCAAAGTAGCTCCCCGCCGCCAAGTGCGATCCGCCCAACGGCCCGAACGCGCCGACAGGCGGTGATGTGCTGCCTGCGTAGAGCCGATAGCCGTCGACCAGTGCCGGCCCAAAGCCATCACCGGGTTCAATACTTTGTTGGTAACCGCGTTATCCCTTGAAAAGCCTCCGATGCACCGGGGGTACCTTCGCCACCTGAACCATACCGAACCAGGCGCCTACGCCGACCTCTACCGATGAGCACCGAACAGAAGCCCCGCTCCAACAATGCCCTCCTCGCCCTCGTGGTGCTGCTGATCATCAGCAACCTGGCGACGCTTTACTTCCTCAACAAGGGCAGCAACGAGATAGAAGCGCAAGCGGCCGTCCTGGACGAAACCAAGGAAGACAAGGAGAACGTGACCAAGTTGTTGGAGGAAATGCTCGTCCAGTATGACACACTGAGCACGGAGAACGAGCAGATCAAAGCCGAGATGGACGCGCAAAAAGCGCAGATCGAGGAGCTGATGACGAAGGTGAAGAACGGCAACTACACGATCGCGAAGGCCAAAAAGGAGGCCGAGACGCTACGCACCATCATGAAGGGATATGTGGCTACCATCGACTCGCTGAACCAAGCCAACCTTTCGCTGCAGGCCGACAAGGCCAACCTAACCAACGAGCTGGGCGTAGTGAGCGGTGAAAAAGCAGCGTTGGAGGAAAAATCCCGTAGCCAAGAGGAGCGGATCAACCGCGGTGCCGTACTGCATACCACGGCCATCAGCGCGGGCGCACTGTTCCTGCGCAGCAGCGGCAAACAGGTGGAGACCGAGCGCGCCAGCAAGGCTGAAATGGTGAAGTGCTGCTTCACGCTGGGCACCAACACCGTCACTGACGCTGGCGCCAAGACGCTCTACATGCGCGTGATCAGCCCCGATGGTTCGGTGCTGCCCGCCAGCGACGGCAACAACCGTTTCCAGTTCAATGGCGTGGAGGGCGAGTACAGCGCCAAGCGCGAGGTGGACTACAACAATGCGCCCGTTGACGTGTGCGTGTTCTGGACCGCCACCGGCGACATGAAGAGCGGCCACTACAACGTGGAGATCTACGAGAACAAGGCCTTGGTCAGCAAGGCCGGCTTCGACCTGAAGTAAGCGGGGACAAGACCACAGCACAGAGCCACGGAGGGCGCAGAGACACGGTCTTTGCGCCCTTCTTCTTGCACGCCCTGTATTCTCCGTGTCTCCGCGTCTCCGTGGTCTTCAACCCTCAGAAGAACGCCCTCACCTGTGCACCGCCCACGTGGATGGTGTTGATGCCTTCGCTCTTGCGGCCGTTGTAGGTAAGGTCCACCTGTAAGTTGCTGCTCAGGCGGCGCTGTACCGTGATGTTCCAGGTGACGTTGGTGCCGGGCTTCAAGCCGCTCAGCATCTCGTTGCCGAGCGATGAGTCAACGATGCCGTCGTAGCTGATCTCCACCAGGTTTCCGTTCGCTTGCACGGTGCCCTTGCCCGCCGTGTTCCACTTGATCTCCAGCCCAAGGTCCTGCAGCAACGCACGCTCGTTGCCGAACTCCAATGCATTGTTCTTTTCCGTGCGCTTGTAAGCCAGTGCCGCGCGGAACTGCGTACCGGGCTGCCACGTGATGCGTGGCTTCACGCCCTGGCGGAACACATTGAAGTTGCGCCCGCCGAGCACATCGCTGCCGTTGGCGGTGCGGCCCACTTCGCTCTCGATGTCCACCATCCAGCGTGTGGAGGCGTTGATGCGCAGGCGCAGTTGCTGGACTTCGTGGCTGCGACCTTCGTAGCCGCTAACGAGCAAGCTGCGAGTGCGGTCGCTCTGCACTGTATGGTCAATGCCCCATGCGCGACTGGTGCGATTGAAGAAGAGCGTGTTGCGTAACGAACTGCTGTACGCGAGCAACGACGTGTCCGTGGGGTCGGTGGTGAACGGATCCAACGCGGCGGCCAGGTCGTTGTCGGCGGTCTTGCGGTCGGCGCGCAAGCTGGCCAGGTCGCTGAAGCGCGCAAGGAACTTGCGCACGCCGTCCTTATCGCTCCACACGGTGGCGGGCCGCACATCGATGCTGGCGCTGAGCTGACTGCTGTACGTGCGCACGAACTCGTTCGTCTGCGTGAACACGCGGATGTAGTTCGCCTCGTAACCGAAGTTGGCGAGCTCGAACTCGTTGAGGTCCTTGATGCCGTCGCCGTTGTAATCGATCCACACGTAGATGCCTTGCCCGGCCGGCACTTCCACATAAACAAAACTCCTCTTCTGCTCCAGCCCGCTGCCGAACTCATAGAACACATCGGTGACCACCGCACCGCGCCAAGCGGTCAGGTCGTGGTCCACGCGGGCGAGCCAAGTGTCTTCGGGCCGTTGCGCGGTGAGCGTGCTGTCCACGATGCGCAACTGACGGTAGTTCACCGCCGTCTGCAAGCGGTTGCGCGGGTTGCGCGACAGGTCGAGCTGGGCGGCATACGTGGTGGCCTCTGTGCTGCGCTTCAGGTCGTTGTTGCGCAGGGCATCGTCGGTGCGTTGGCCCACGCTCACGCGCCATTTCACCTTGGCCGTGTCGTTGCTCTGCAGGAAGCCGGTGATGTCAAAGAAGCGGTAGCTGCCCACGGCGAGGGAGTCCGTGCCGGTGCGGCGGAAGCGGTTGTCCTCGTGTTCGTCCTGCACACCGATGGTGAACCAGCGCATGTTGCGTTGCAGCGTGGCCTTGTGCCGGATGAAATCGCTGCGTTGCGGTGCGCTCGTGGTGAGCCAGCTGCCCGTGCCGCGCAGCGCCCATTTACCGGGGTGCAGGTCGGCCACCACGTCGTGCTTCACCCCGTTGAACCGGTCCCGCACTTGGAACGTGCTGAAGCCGTAGCGCCAGTCGCCGAGCTCGCGCCCGCTCATGCCCGCGTTCGCCCCCGCGAGCAATTGGTCCTCGTTCAGCAGCACGCTCTGTGCGTTCCAATTGCGCTCGAACTCCGCAGGTCGATAGCGGTCGATGATGCTGAACTCACTGCTGAGCGCTTCGGCGTTCACGCCCACCACCACACGCAAGGTGCTGTCGGCCAGACCGAGCGGAATGCCGTGCTCGGCGCTCACCATGGCGGCCAGGCCTTCATCGTTGCCATCGCCCACGCTCGAGAACGTATTGCGGTCGTAGTTGCTGTACGCGACTTCCGCCGCTGCTTTGGAAGCCGTGCCGAAGTGCTGCTCCACGCCGAGCGTCACCACCTGCTTCGTCTTCGGTGCGATGAGCGCTTTCAACGGCATGTGATCGCCCTGCCGCACGATGACGCCGTTCACCGTGTCGGGCGGCACCCATTTGAACACGCGGCCGTTCGGGGTGAAGTCGCTCTGCACATAATCGCCCTTGCCAGCGCCCACGTTGCTGAAACTGAGCTGCCAGTAGGCCACTGACTGGTCGTTGCTGAAGACGTACACCGGTGTGTAGCCGAGCGAATCCACTTGCCGGTACAGCACCAGGTCGGCGCTGAAGGCCACGCTGTCGGCGCCGGGGACCACGGCTTGCAGGGGGTCATCGCCGGCAAGGGCCAGCACTTCCTTGTCGCTATCGCTCAGCACCTGTTGCAGCGGCTGATTGCGATGGTCTTGTTCGCTGTACGCGTTCAGGCGTACGGTGGTCTTGCCCATCACGGACTCATGACCGACGCGCACGAGGGAACGCGTGTAGTTGCGGTCACTGTACTGGAATTCCACCGTTATGCGGCGGTCCTTGGTGATGGGCCGCACGGCGGTGAACGTCAGTTCGGCGGTGTTGTAGTCGATGACGTAATCGTTCTCCTGCCCACGCGTCATCAACTGGCCGTCCACGTACACGCGTTCGGTGCCGCTCAGCACCACGATGAACGATTCGCCTTCATCGCCGCGCAACCGATAGGGACCTTGCACGCCTTCCAACCCCTGCACGATGGTGCGCGCGAACTTGCCCTTGCTGATGGCGGCACTGGCGCCGGTCTCACTGCGCACGTTCTTGCCGAGCGTGTAGGTGGTGGTGCCCGTGATGCCTTTCGTCTTCTTCAGGTAGGTGAGGAAGTATGCCTTGGGCCGTTGCAGTACGAAGTCGCCGGCGATGAGTTCCCAGCCGCCCGCGCCGGCCTCCAGTTTCTCGTTGCCGAAGAGCTTGATGAAGGTCTGGTCGAAGTCCTGCAGCTCCAGGGTGTTGCCGCCCGCTTGGATGGGGATGTTGTTGTCGGTGATGCTCGCGAGCACATTGATGTTGTCGCTCAATCTGCCGCCGAGTTCCAGGTTCAGCGTGCTGTTCACGCTCAGGTCCTGGTTGTTGCCGAAGAGCACACCGCGGCTGATGCTCCCACTGCGGTTGAGCGCGGTGCTGCCCAAGGGATCCTCGTTCACGCGCGGTGGTTGGTAGCGGAAGGGATCGGTGCGGTCTTCCTGTGCGGCCAGCATGCGTTGTTCGTCCTTCTGCATGCGCGGTGCAGTGAACGACAGCGGCAAGGCACGGTAAGTGGCGATCAGCGTGTCCGCACTGCTGGTGTCGCCGTGCCAGAAGAGCAGGGCGCTGTACGGGTCCATGGTGTAGGCCTCCGCACCGAGTTCCTGCCCTGCTCGCGCGAGCCGGAATGTGCCGGGCGCCACGCTCACCGTATCGAGGCGAAGGGTGTCGTTGGTGGGCACCAGCACGCGCGTGCGGCGATTGGACATGTCCTGGCCCACAACATCCTGCGCGACAAGGCACAGCAGCAGAGGCAGGAGGATCCTTACCGGGCGTGGCATAGGGGGTTTGTGGAGTTCGTGGGGGGGCGCAGCCTTGCATGACGTACGCGCCCCGGGGAAAAGTATCCGTTGGGTGCGGGAAAGAGGAGAAGACCGTGCGTGGACCAATCAGGAACAGGAGGATGGGAAAACCGTGAATGAACGGGATGCTCCTGGACGCAGACGCCGAATTCCACATCGGCCTGTTCCCGTCCGTTCACGGTTGGGCTTTCAGGGGCTCATCTGTCCAGACGGCGGTGTTCACAAGCCGTTGTGCGCCGGGGAAGGCCCGCAAGAGCGGCCGGTACATTCGCCGGGCATGATCCGCGCGCTCGGCACATCCTTCACACTGGTCCTTCTGGCGGCGTGCGGTGGGGACGGGCAGCGGCACGGTGCCAGTGGCAACAAGCACTACGGCGGCGTTTTCAACGCCAATGAATCGCAGGACCTGGAGGAGATCTTCCCGTTGAGCCTTACGGCGGCGCACGCTCATCGCATCTCATCACAGATACACGAGGGACTGCTCCGCTTGGATCCCACGGACCTGAGCGTACTGCCTTGCTTGGCCGAAAACTGGGAGGTGAGCGACGATGGCCTTGTATACACGTTCCATCTGCGCGACGAGGTGTACTTCCACGACGACGCGTGCTTTCCGGACGGCAAGGGGCGCAAGTTGGTGGCCGATGATGTGGTGAACGCATTCACGCAGATCTGCACGTTCAGCGACGTCAACCGCTCGTTCTGGCTCTTCCAGGACCTGGTGAAAGGTGCGACCGATCACTTTGAAACGACGCGCCAAGGCGGAACACCAGCACCGGGGGCGTTGGGCCTCGAGGCTTTGGACGATCGCACGATCCGGATCACGCTGGAGCACCCCTCGGCCAACTTCCTGCGGCTTATGGCACACCAAGGCACGTGGATATTCCCGCGGGAGGTTATGGAGGAGTACAAGGGCGAACTGCGCACGCATGCCGTGGGCACGGGTCCCTTCCACCTCAAGGCCTTCCGCCCGGGCGAGGCCATGGTGCTGGAGCGCAACGCACGCTATTGGCGCACCGACGAGCACGGCAACCAGCTGCCTTTCCTCGATGCCGTGCGCTTCACCTTCTTGCAGGACAAGGACCGCGAGATGGACCAGTTCCTCAAAGGCCGGCTCAGCGTACTGCACGAGATGCCGCCCGACCGGATAGGCGAGTTGCGCGATTCCATCGGGCCCGAAGGCAAGCAGCGCTTCCATGTGCAGATGAAGCCCGGGCTGAGCGTGCAGTTCTACGGCATGAACCCTCGCGTGGCGCCGCTCACCGACCCATTGGTGCGCAAAGCGTTCGCGCTGTCCATCGACCGTGCGGCCATTGCGCGCGACGTGTTCAAGGGCACGGTGGTGCCGGCCGACCACGGCATCATGGCGCCCGGCCTCGAAGGCTATCCGTACGAGCTGGTCACGGGCCATGTGTACAGCCCGGACAGTGCCAGAGCACTGCTGGCCCAAGCGGGTTATCCCGGCGGGAAGAACTTTCCCAGCGTGCTGCTGAACGTGAACAGCAACGGTTTCGGTTACGTGGCCGTGGCAGAGGCCGTGCAGGCCATGCTGCAAAGGGAACTCGGCATAACGGTCGGACTGAGCGTATTGCCCGATGACCAGCACTATGACCGTACCGACATGGGCATCAACGTGTTCTGGCGCCAAGGTTGGGTAGGCGATTACCCCGATGCCGAGAACTTCCTGGCACTCTTCTACGGCAAGAACGTGCCCGCCGACAGCACGCAGCCCAGCTACCTCAACTCCGTGCGTTACAAGAACCCCGTGTTCGATTCGCTCTTCGCCGCAGCCAGCGTTGCCGATGATGGCGCAGCCCGCCAACACATGCTGGCTCAAGCGGAGAACATCATGATGCAGGAAGCCGTGGCCACACCGCTCTATCACGAGCGCACCGTGCGCCTGGTGCAACCCTGGGTGCGCGACTTCCGCATCAACGCCATGGAGATCCGCGACCTGGCCAGCGTGTGGATGGACCCGGCGCTGAAGCCGGTGCAGTAGATCACGCCACCCCCTTCCGCAGCACCGCCACCATCAGCTGCTTGGCCAGTGGCAGGTAGGTTTCAACGGCTGGCAGTGCCACGGCCGCTTCGAAGGCGAAGGTGGCCGGGTTGGGCAGGTGGTAAGCGCGCACCAGCTCCAGTTTGATGTGTTCGTAGGTGCACACCAAACCAAGGGTGTAGGTGCTCACATAGCGTGTGGTGAGGTGGGCTTGCGCCTCGCCGTTCGGTAGTTCCACTTGGTGCAGTGTGTAGGCGTAGGCGCGGGCCTCGCGCTCCTGGCGCAGGAGCAAATAGCCTTCTGCCGTGTGCAGCGGCAACAAGCCCACCGGCTCGAAGCGGATGGTGCGCGCCAGCTCGTTGCGCAGTTCGTTGCCCATGTCGCGCGCGGTGGTGAACGCGGGCAGTGCGTGGTCCACCACTTCATCGATGAGGGAGAGCTCGTGCGCTGCTGAGGGCGCTCCGTACACCATGCGGGCCTGCTCCAGGTCGATGCCTTCCACCTCGCGGGTGCGTGCCGCATCGATGCGTTGCCGCTCGCGCTGCAGGGCTTGCAGTGCTTCCACGCAGTGCTGCAAACCGCTCAGGTGCGGATAGAGCTTCCGCTCGCCGAAGCCGGTGCGCGCGCGCTGCACGTGGGCCAGCACGGTGTAGCGCTTCAGCTCGGCATCGAGCGGAGGCGCCAGCAGTTGGTCGATGGGCGTGCTTTGCATGATTCAATGTGCAATGTCGTTCTATCGTGGGAGGTGTCAACCGACATCCAACATCCTTCGTCCACCTCCGTGTCCCTGTGCCTCTGTGGTCTTCTTTCCTCTCATCCTTCAAACGCGCTGTTCACAAATCCGTTGTGCACGCCCTGTGCCGGACCGATGACCGGTCGGACATTTGTGCGTCCGATGGAAAATTATGCGCCCATGAACCTGCTCCGCCATACCCCCGCCGCCGTTCTTCTCAGCCTGCTGTTCGCCGCGTGCGTGCCCCAGCGCAAGTACCAGGAAATGAGCGACCGCTATGAAACCATGCAGCGCGAGAACGAAGCCGCCCTGGCCAAGGCGAATGCCGCGGAAGCCAAGAGCACCGAGCTGCAGGCCGAACTGGACGAGCGCAAACTGCGCAGCGACCGCCTGCAGAACGACACGATGGTTTTGGGCACCAGTTTGCGCACCATGACGGGACAGTACGATCGCATCAACAAACTGAACAACGAGTTGCTGGAGAAGTACAACGCACTGCTGGCAGGCGATCGGAGCGAGAACCGCAAGCTGCTCACCGACCTGGAAGCCACGCGCCTTGCACTGCAAACGCGCGAGGATTCCCTGGCTCGGCTCGGGCAGCGCATCAACGAGAAGCAGGCACAACTGGCGGAGCGCGAAGCGGCCTTGGGCGCACTGCAAGCCGAGATCGCCAGGAAGGACGAGGCCATGAAAGCACTGAAGGACCGCGTGAGCAAAGCGCTCACCGGGTTCGAGGGCAAGGGCCTTACGGTGACACAGAAGGACGGCAAGATCTACGTGAGCTTGGACAACAAACTGCTCTTCGCCACGGGCAGCACGGCCGTTGACGCCAAAGGCAAAGAGGCGCTCGTGAACCTGGCCAAGGCCATCGAGAACGAGAAAGACCTGAACGTGCTGGTGGAAGGCCACACCGACACGGACAAAGTGCTGGGCAGCGGGGGTGGCTACAAGGACAACTGGGACTTGAGCGTGCTGCGGGCCACCAGCGTGGTGCGCATCCTGCAGGAGAACAGCAAGATGGACCCGCTGCGCATCACTGCGGCTGGGCGCGGCGAATACATGCCGGTGGACCCTGCGGACAAGGCCAAGAACCGCCGCATTGAAGTGATCCTCGCCCCGGATCTGAAGGAGTTGTACAAGCTCGTAGGCGAACAATAGGCCGGGGTGGGTTTTCCACAGTAGGCAACTGTCCGCCCCAACGTCCTGTCTTGGGCCTACCCCACCCGTTGGCCCCCACCGAACGATGCCCAGAACGAAGACCTTTGAACGCGTGGAGACCGCCACCGCTGCGCTCACTCTTAGAGAGCCTTGGATCCTTGAACTGCGGTACCATGATGATGCTCAGTTCTCCCCGGAGGACGTGATGGAGAACATGAACGCCATCGAGCAGATGTGCGATCACAGGGGTCCCTGCTGCCTGTTGAACATCTTCCCGGCCGGCATGAAGGTGCAGCCCCCCATGATGAACGACGACTACTACCGCGACCAACGGGACCAACAGCGTATAAAGGCCATGGCCGTGGTCACCGATAGCATGGAGATGTACACCGCCAGCAAGCTGTACTTCATGTACCACCCGCAACCCTTCGATGCACGGGTGTTCGAGGAGGAGCGTGATGCACTGGAGTGGCTCCGGGGCTTCTGCGGCCAGCCGTAGGACCTGACCGCCGGAAGTCGGGACGGCCCGCTACCCCCAACAAAATATCTTGGCGCCCCCGCTGTTCTAAGCACGCCATGCGCGCCAACCGCCTTTCCCTGTTCGCCCTGTTGGGCACCCTTCTCCTGCTGGCGGCGTGCAGCACCCGCAAGAACAACGTGATGAGCCGTGCCTGGCACCGGCTTCTCTCGCGCGACAACGGTTGGTTCAATGCCAACCTGAAGCTGAACGAGATCAACGACGGCATCGAGAAGGCCTACGTGTACGACTTCGACAATGTGCTGCCCATCTTCATCCATGGCACGCCCGAGCAGGCCAAGGCCGCCGTGCCCGAAGTGGAGAAGTGCATTGAGAAGTGCAACACGGTGATCAAGCGGCACTCGATGGAATTCGAGGGCAAACAGAAGAACAAGTGGATCGCAGACGCCTACTTCGTCATTGGCAAGAGCCACTACACCAAGCAGGCATGGGCCGAGGCCGAGCGCCGCTTCAGCTTCATGGGCCGCAAGTTCAAGGGGCACGAGCTCTTCTATGTGGCAAAGCTGTGGGGCGCGCGCTGCGCCATCCAGATGGAGCAGTACGCCAAAGCGCAGAGCCTGCTCGATGAAGTGAAGCAAGCCCCGGAGCTGCCCAAGAACTTCCCGCACGATCAGCTGAGCGCCGTGCAGGCCGACCTGGACCTGAAGCGCGGCAAGGTCGATGATGCCATCACCGGCCTGCAGCGTGCCGTGGACCTGGCCGACAAACGCAACGACCGCGTGCGGTGGGCCTTCATCCTGGCGCAGTTGTACGATCACAAGGGTCGCGGGCAGGAGGCCATTGCACAGTTCCGCAAGGTGACGCAGATGAACCCGCCGTACGAGATCGACTTCCATGCGCGCATCTACCAAGCGCTGGCCTTCGACGCGGGCAACAGCAAGAGCCTGCGGAAAACACTGAACCGCATGCTGCGCGATGAGAAGCACGTCGACCACTTCGACATGATCCACTACGCGCTGGCGGACCTTGACCTGAAGGAAGGCAACGACAGCAATGCCATTGCGCACCTGAAGACCAGCGCGCGCGTGAGCACCAGCGACACCAAGCAAAAGGCAAAGACCTTCTTGAAGCTGGCCGACGTGTACTTCGAGGACCGTGCCTACGTGGATGCCCAGAAGTACTACGACAGCACGCGGACGGTGATGGCCGAAGAACACAAGCGCTACGAGGAGGTGGCCAACAAGGCCGAGGTGCTGACCGAACTGGTGGAGCAGCTCGACATCATCCACCGCGAGGACAGCCTGCAAGGACTGTTCGCCATGAGCGATGAAGAGCGGGAAAAACTGATCCAGAAGAAGATCCGCGAGCGCGAACGTTTGGAGGAAGAGCGCCAAGCCGCAGAGGAAGAGGCCAGGGCCGTGGAGAACGCCGGGGCCCTGCAAGGCAAACCGGTGCAGAACAACGGAGGCGGTGGAGGCAATGGCTGGTACTTCTACAATCCGCAGAGCCTGAGCCGCGGCATGGCGGAGTTCAAGAAGAAGTGGGGGCCGCGCGTGAACGAGGACGACTGGCGGCGCAAGGACCGCAGCGGCAGTGCCATGCAGGTGGCCGAAGAAGAAGAGCCGGAGGAAGGCGAGGACGGCAAGGAAGGTGAGAAGGGCGAGCCCGAGTGGAAGAAGCCGGAGACCTACCTGAAGGACATCCCGAAGGACAGCGCCGATATCGGCATCAGCAACGAACGCATTTGCGAGGCCATGTACAAGTGCGGAATGATCTACAAGGAGAAGCTGGCCGATGAGGAGAACGCCATCGAGAGCTTCGAGGTGCTCAACAACCGCTTCGAGGATTGCCGCTACACCCCCGAAAGCCACTACCAGCTCTACCGCATCTACCTGAAGAAAGAGCAGACCGGCAACTACTTCTCCATGGACGGCAGCGGCTCGCAGCAGTACGCCAACATCATCCTGGAGCGCTGGCCCACCAGCGAGTTCGCACGCCTGGTGCGCGACCCCAATGTGCTGGCCAGCGACGAAGAGCGGAAGCTGCGCGAAGTGGAACAGTACAAGGGGCAGTACGAACAGTACAAGCGCGGCAACTACCTCTACACGCAGTACGCCTGCGACAGCGTGCTGATCAACGAGCCCAAGAACCACCTGCGCGCCAAGCACCACTTGCTGAAGGCCATGTGCATCGGCCAGTTGCGTATGCGCGACATGTACATCACCACCCTCACCGAGGTGAAGGACCAATACCCCGGCACCGAAGAATCGAAAGGCGCCGAAGCGTTGCTCGCGGGCCTTTCCCCCGTGCAGGAGAGCACTGGCGAACCGGCGCCTGTGGTGCAGCCCTTCAAATTCGAGGACGGCAGGCACTACTTCGCCGTGGTGGTCACCAATGGCGTGGCCGATGTGGGCCAAGTGAAAGCAAAGCTCACCGACTTCAACAGCCGTTATTTCCCCGGCACCACCGTGCAGGTACAGGCCACCTTCCTCGACCCAGAGCACCAGATCGTGCAGGTGAGCCTGTTCGACAGCAAGGACGACGCCTTGAACTTCCTCGACCTGTACACCACCGACAAGCAGGTCCTGGGCGACATCAACAGCAAGGGTTTCCCGGCGTTCGCCATCACCCCGAACAACTACGCCGAGCTGTTCAAGAACAAGGATGTGACGGCCTACGTGGCCTTCTTCGCCAGTAACTACAAGAAGTAGGCGGCTGCCCGTTCATCTCCGTCCATCCCCGGTTGATGGGCCGGTCGGCCTTCTTTGGCGCCAGAACCCGCGCCGGACGTAGGAAACGATCAGTGCAGGGCTATATTCGCACGACCCAAGCCGCTCCGATGTTCGGAAAGGACAAACCCACTGAGCCCATGACCAAGGCCACTGAACCGGTGAACACCGGCAAGATCAATTCCATCATGGAGGGCACCTCCATTGAAGGCGAGATCAAAAGCGATAGCAACATCCGCATCGATGGCCGCGTGAAGGGCACCGTGAATGCGCGTGGCCGCGTGATCGTGGGCCAGACCGGCACCATCGAGGGCGAGATCGTTTGCCAGAGCAGCGACATCGAGGGTACCGTCATCGGGAAGATCAACTGCCAGGACCTGTTGAGCCTGAAGGCAACGGCCAAGCTGCAGGGCGACATCAACACGAAGAAGCTGGCCATCGAGCCGGGGGCGGTCTTCACCGGCAATTGCGCCATGAGCGGCGGAGTGGTGAAGGAGATGGACCCCATGCGCCTGCGCACCGATGCCCCGGCCGCAGCACGCCCCGAGCAGACGGCCCAAGCCGCACGCTAACGCCGCACGCTCCCTTCCATGGGCCCGCGCCGTTGGTCGTTCCTGATCCCCATCCTGCTTTTCTCAGCCGCATGCGGCCTTGTGCTGTGGGTGGTGCTGTACGCGCTTGCATTGCCGTTCCTGCCGCTCCACGCCGTCATGGTGGTATGGTACGCACTGCTTACGGTTGGCCTGCACACCTGGCAGGAGCATGGCCTGGCCACTGACCCGAAAGGCTTCGTTCGCCGCTTCATGGGCGGCCTTATGCTGAAGATGCTGTTGAGCCTGGTGCTGCTGGTGGTGCTGGTGCTGCGCTTGCCGGTTGAGCAAGTGGCCAACGTCGGGATCTCCTTCGCAGTGCTCTACATCGCCTTCCTGGTGTTCAGCACCACGCGCCTCATGCGCATGGTGCGCACGGCTCCCAAACCCTGACCATGGACCTGCGCGACGGCATCGACAAGGCGGAGGCCGAGCAGATCAACCAAGCCGGCAAAGCCTACGCGCGCTACGGTGCCATCGGTCTGCAGATGGCGCTCTTCATCGGCTTGTGCACTTGGGGCGGCACCGCGGTGGACGATCGCACCGGTTGGAAGTTCCCGCTCTTCACGCTGCTAGGCGTGTTCATCGGCCTGGTCGGTGGGATGTGGTACCTGCTGAAGGAGACGAAGCGGAAGCCGTAGGGTCGCGTCCGGTGAGGCGAGTCCCAAGAGGCCAGTGTCACACGCCGTGCCCCCAAAGGGCTGAACTGACATGAGAACCAGAGCTCTGTTCGGCAGACTATTTCTCAGGTCAAAGGAACTTGATCAATAGGGCAAGTGATCCAACGACCAATACCAACAGGATGGTCACCCCAACCCCGAGCAAATGCCCAGCGCTGGTCCATCAACACCCCGATGAGGGCCACGAACAAGTAGTATCCAGCCAAGGTCAGCATGAAGAGCGCGGCCAAGCCCGAGGTGTCGTCATGGAGTACCTCGATACTTGACATCGGGAAAACAATGAGCAGTAGCAGTGCTACGAGCACGATCGCGGTGCCGATCATGATCCGCATCGCGATGCGCGCGTGGTCACGGGGTATGTAGGTCATGTGCTTTCAGGCCCGCGCCCCCAACTTCATCGAGCCCTTTCGGCCACGACACGTTTGAGTTCGGGCAAATGCCGTGACAGGATGGGCCAGACGAACGCGTCATCAATGGAATCATAGGAGTGAATGAGCCTGTTCCTGAATTGGACGATGCGGTCAGCTTCTACTATCGGGTGTTCCGGGTCGAGTTTCCTGATCTGGTTCACGGCTTCTCCAATGATCCCGAGTTGGCGCTCCACGGCGCTTTTCACGAGTTCATGCTTGGTGTAGCTCTCGAACGATACGACGTTGCCCTGCTCCATGAACGCCTCGATCAAGCCGATGGCTTTCAGCACATCAGCATAGAAGCCTTCCAGCCTGTCCATCGTAGATGAGCTTCTTGTGGGCGTCGATGTGGCGCTTTTTCACCGGGTTCTGGAGTGAGCGAGGTGTAAGAAGGTCCACTTTCCGCTGAAAGAACAACTCCATGCGGTCCCAGAAGGACCATAGCCGCTCGCCGGTTTCGATAGGATCCCCTTGCTCCAGTTCAACCAGAAGGTCCACATCGCTGGATGCGGTGAACGGACCGTTGACCGCCGAACCGAAAGCATAGAGTTCTTTCACCCGATGCGACTTGCACAGCTCGATGAACTGCTGACGGTGCCCGTTGATCAGGTCGGCGAACATGGAACAAATGTAGCCGGGTGCCAGAGCCGCAAACCACCACGCTGGTCAATCGAACATCCCCGGCCGCACAGCCGCCAATGCGCTGGACTCATCCTCGCTCAACCCCTGGCGAATGCTGAGCGCGGTAATTCCCGCCTGCTTCACCTCATCGAGCACGTCCACGACGCGGCCGTAGCGCACGCCCTGGGCCACCCGCAGCTCGCACAAGTGCCGCGATGCCGTGGCACTGTCGGTGGCCAATGCAGCGAATGCCGCTAGCGTGGGCGGCAGATGCACATCGCTCAACCTACGTACCGGTGTGCTGCCGGGCTCGAAGGCCCCTGGGCAGGCGTAAAGCACGCCCCGTGCGTCGAGCAATAACGTCATGCGCTCTTCCGGTGCCCGGCCCGGTCCTTCCCGCGGCAAGTCGAGGCCCATGGCCGTGGGGGTAACGAGCTTGCTGGTGAGGATGAAGAAGGTGAGCAGCAGGAAGCCGAGATCCACCATCGGCGTCATATCGAGGTGGATGCGTGGGCTGTGGAGCCTACTTGTGGTGCGCGCGGAGATGGGTTGCTCTTGTACCTCGGCCATGGTCGTCCTTTCGGATGGAACAGTGTGGCGACGTCGAACATTGCGCTGATCACAACCACCATGAGGCCACAATAGCCGTGTCAGGGAGTGGTCGCTTGCAACGATCGCGCACGGTAGACGACCGCTCGCCGTGCGGATCATACCACTGCTCGCCCCATGGGTATGGACAAACGCCAAGCGCACCTAGGTTGGGGGCACAAACCTGTTGCACCATGAGACACTCCCTACCCCTTGTTGCGTTGGCGTTGCTCCCGGCCGGGCTATGCGCGCAGAACTACTATGAGCTGGACGTCAACAACGTGCGCGCCCGGTTCTACTCCCACGGGCTCATCGGCATGGACCTCGCCAACAGTGCGCCGGCGTTCGAGGTGCCCAACGGCGGTGGTGCGCACCCGCTCTTCTCCGCTGGGCTTTGGATCGGCGGCATGGACATGGGCAACTCGTTGCGCTTGGCAGCCATGTGCTACGAGCCGTTGGGCAGCAGCGATTGGTACCCGGGTCCACTGCGCATCGATGGCACGGCCAGCACTACGGCCGGCGTGCAAGCCGCGTACGATCAAGTGTGGCCCATCGACAACGCCGCTGTGCTGCTTCAACAGGAGTACTGCGCCTGTGTGGATGACCCCAACTGCGACGAGGCCGTGGAGTTCCCCGGCTATCAAATGCCGCTATGGTTCAATACTTGGCCGGCAATGGGCGATTTCGCCAATGGCTTCGATCTCTACCAGGCCCCCTTCCTTGATCACAACGGCGACAACGACTATAACCCGGCTGATTGCGATCGCCCCTGCACGCCCGGCGATGAAGCGTTGTTCTTCATCTTCAACGACAAAGGAGGCACGCACCAGAATTCCCAGTCATTGCCCATCGGGGTGGAGGTGCAGGCCACGCCCTTCGCGTACTCCAGCGCGAACGCGGCCCTGGACAACACGGTGTTCGTGGAATACAAGATCATCAACCGTGGAATACTCACGCTTTCCGGAACCTACGTCAGCCTTTTCACGGACTTCGACCTGGGCTGCGCCAACGACGACTACGTGGGCTGCGATGTGGGCCGCAGCATGTGGTATGTGCACAACGGTACGGCCAACGATGCAGGCGCTGCATGTGTGGGTGGTGCACAGGGCTACGGCACCGAACCACCCGCATTTGCGGCCACCATTCTCTGCGGGGTGCGCCAGGATCAGGATGGGCTGGACAATCCGTTCGTGCCCAACCATGCACAGGCCACGACGCAATTAGGCTCCATGTACCCCGATTGGGGTGTCGGCTTCGGCGACAACATCGGCGACAACGAACGCATGGGCCTGTGCAGGTTCAGCTATTACGACAACAGTTCCACCGACACCGGCAATCCGCTGCTCGCCAACCAGTACTACAACTCCATGCGTGGTTTCTGGAACGATGGCTCCGCGCTGACCTACGGCGGCAATGGCTACGGCGGTACCATTCCGGCCCGCTTCGCCTTCCCGGACGATAGCGATCCCTTGGGCCAAGGCACCAATGGGTCGGTGCAACCCCCTTGGAGCGAGGTGAGCGCGGGCAATGCGCCGTACGACCGCAGAGGCGTGGGCACCATGGGGCCCATTACGCTGGAGCCGGGCGACGAGCAGCGCATCCTGGTGGCCTTCACCTATGCCCGTAGCAGCGGTGGCGGTGCCATGAACAGCGTGGGTGCGCTGAAAGAAAGGGTGGACAGTGTGCGCGCGTTCGCAATGGCCCACGATTTCTGTTCCGGTGCAACGTGCCTGAACGGTTCGGTGCTGAGCGTGAACGATGTGGCGGCGGAAGTCGCGCCGATCATCCTGGGCCCAGTGCCAACGAACGGAGCGCTCACGGTGACGTTGCCAACCGAACTGCGCGGTGCCACGCTCTACATCGTGGATGCCTTGGGCCGCACGGTGATGACGACCACCAGGACGTCCAGCGCACAGCGCACCTTGGACGTGGCTTCCTTGGCCGATGGACACTACACACTGATCGCGCAGCTGGACGGCACGAGCCGACATGCGCGCTTCGTGAAGGAATAGAAGACCGGTTTGGTGAACAGTGCATGGGGCCCTGCGGGAAATCGCGGGGCTTTGTGCGTTTGTGAGCGCTACTCTCGTTCGCGGGCTCAATCGTGTTGTGCCAATTCCTCAGGCTGTAGATCAACACGTT
This sequence comes from Flavobacteriales bacterium, assembly GCA_016699575.1. NCBI lineage: Bacteria > Pseudomonadati > Bacteroidota > Flavobacteriia > Flavobacteriales > Flavobacteriales bacterium. The sequence goes on from CP064979.1 coordinate 2,257,722, forward strand.
TGCCCTCCCTTGTGATCTTGAACCCATAGCACTGGCTGGTTGAAGGGGAGAAGCTCGTGTTGAACACCTTCAGATCAACATCGAGTACCACCTCCAGTGTCCCTTCTTCCACGTCCATGCTCGTATCCCACGAGAAAGTGGCGCGGCGCCCGGCAATCGTGGTCACACGTGCTCTGTCATGGTCCGGATGTGCTTCAAGTTCCATTGGAGACAAGGTCTTCAACACATCAAGCTCCTCTCGTACCCGCACGGCAAGGGCTCGTTCAACGGTGCCACGCCTACCTGAGAGACGATCGACCAAGGCCCTCAGCAGAAGGAATGGAACGAGCCAGAACAAGAGGATCATGGCCAACAGGACCACGAGCACTACGATGAGGAAGACCATCGCAAACTCACCCAGAAATGCCCACATGCCGCAGTCCTCCTACACCATCACCTTCTTCCCCCTGCTCGCCATCATTCCCTCGATCTCGTCCGCTTCCACGGGAATGTCCTTGAACAGGTCGATGGGGTTGTCGCGCGTCACCAGGATGTTGTTCTCCAGGCGGATGCCCAGCTTCTCCTCGCGGATGTAGATGCCCGGCTCCACGGTGAAGACCATGTCCGGCTGGATCATTTCGTTCCACAGGCCCACGTCGTGCACGTCCAGCCCAAGGAAGTGGCTGGTACCGTGCATGAAGTACTTCTTGTAGAGCGGTTTTTCCGGATCTTGTTTGGCTACGTCGTTCTTGTCCAGCAGGCCCAGACCGATCAGCTCGCTCTCCATGATCTTGCCCACCTCGCGGTGGTAGTCAGCGAGCATCGTACCGGGGCGGAGCAATTGCGTCGCCTCGTTCTTCACGCGCAGCACCGCGTTGTACACGTCGCGCTGGCGCTTTGTAAAGCGGCCGTTCACGGGTATGCACCGCGTGAGGTCGCTCGCGTAGCCGCCGTACTCGCAGCCGAAGTCCATCAGGATCACATCGCCGTCGTTGCACACCATGTCGTTGGTGATGTAGTGCAGCACGCAGGCGTTGTAGCCACTGGCGATGATCGGCGTGTAGGCATGCCCGCGCGAACCGTTGCGGATGAACTCGTGCGTGATCTCCGCTTCGATCTCGTACTCCTTCACACCCGGCTTCACGAAGCCGCACACCCGCTCGAAGGCCTTGCCCGTAATCGCGATCGCACGCTGGATCTGCTCCACCTCCTCTTTCGTCTTGCGACTGCGGGTGCGGTGCATGATCGGCGCGCTGCGCTTCACGCTGTGCAGCGGGTATTGCGCGCGCAGCTCCGCATTCTTGCGCTCCTCGCGCGTCTCCACCTCGTTGCCCTGGCGCAGGTGCTCGTTGCTGTTCAGGTAAAGGTGCTCGCACTGCGGCACCAGCCGCTTGATCGTCGCCTCGTAGCTCGTGGTCCACAGCACGGTGGCGATGCCGCTCAGCTCGCTCGCTTCCTTCTGCGAGAACTTTGCGCCTTCCCAGATCGCCAGCAGCTCGCTCGTCTCGCGCACGAAGAGGATCTCGCGGTCCTTCGCGTCCACCGCATCGGGGAAGAGCAGCAGGATGGTCTCCTCCTGGTCGATGCCGCTGAGGTAGAAGATGTCGCTGGCCTGCTTGAAGGGCATCGAGCCATCGGCGCTCGTGGGCATGATGTCGTTGCTGTGGAACACGGCGAGGCCGCCTTTCTCCATGGCTTGGCGGAAACGGGCGCGGTGCTCGCGGTAGGTGGCGGCGCTGAGGGGCTGGTAACGCATCTCGGGAAAGTTGAAAGGCGAAAGTAGAAAGCTGAAAGCGGGCGAGCGTGAAAGGGTGTCTGATGGTTTTGGGCGTTCCGGCTCGAAGACTCGCCGTCGGGCCATTCGTTGCAACTCTAGACTTGCCCGCCTCGAAGATGGAGATCTTCGGGGAGCGAACGAACACTGAAGGAAACTGAGCAGGATCGCGGGTGAACCATTCCGCTGCATAGGCGCAAGGGCCTAAAGGACTTATTGGCACCCGTGATCCACTCGGGTCTGAGGCTCGGATAGAATTCCAGGCGTAGTGGCCTAGTAGAGTTGTCGAGCACAGGGCCCATTGCTCAGTCCCTCCAGCGATCACTTGTCTAACCCAAAGGTACACGGACATGAGACACTGGATCGGCATTGATGTGAGCAAGGCGACCTTGGATGTGGCCTTGCTGGACGAACAAGGCAAGGTCACCGCCGAAGAGAAGGTGGCCAACACGGAGAAGGGACTACGCAGCATGTGGAAGCGCTGGACCAAGATGTACGGGCTGAAGAAGGACCAATGCCTGGTGTGCCTGGAGCCCACCGGCCATTACTCGCATCTTCCGCTGGAGACACTCGTGCGGTTGGAGGTTCCCACCTGGCTTGCGCACCCCACGGACATCATCAAGAGCATCGGCACCACGCGTGGCAAGAACGACCGCATCGATGCACTTTCGGATCGCGGATTACGCACGCCGCTTCCACGACAAGGCCAGGCTTGTAACCGCCGATCACCTGCGCACCAACAAGCTCAAGCAACTGCTCGCCCGGCGTGAGAATCTGGTGCGTCGCAAGACCATGCACCACACCCAGATCCGCAACCTGGACCATTGCGTGGACCAGTCGTTGCGCGCGGCCTTCACACGCATCGACAAGGCGCAGATCACCGCGCTCGACAAGTCGATCGAAGCATCGAGACCATGATCAAAGAGGTGATCGCGGCTGAGCCAGAGCACCAGCGCATCTACGATCTGCTCTTGTCCATCGATGGCGTTGGCCCCGTGTTGGCAGCGCATCTGCTGGCACTCACCGAGGGCTTCCTGCGCTTCAAGACCGCGCGCGAGCTGGCCTGCCACGCCGGGGTGGCACCCTTCGAGTACAGCTCCGGCTCCAGCATCCGAGGCAAAACGCGCGTCTCCAAACAAGCGCAGCCCACTTTGAAGTACCTGCTGCACATGGCGGCTGTGGGATGCACGGCACGCAAAGGCGAATTGCAGGACTACTGGAAGCGCAAGGTGGCCGAAGGCAAGCACAAGATGAGCGTGCTCAACGCCATCCGCAACAAGCTCATCCACCGCATCTGCGCCGTGATCGAACGGGGTACGCCATTCGTGCGCAGAACGGAACCGGCCGCTGCGTAGACTTGTGCGTCGGGCCGAAACGGAAGCAGGCTCTGCTGAGGAGCAACCTGCCAGGGATAGGTCCGATGTACGACAGGCATAACATGGGTCGAGGGCATCAAAAGCTCTTGACCCATGCCTGGAGTTCCTCATGCCTGAAAAAAAACCTGCCCATTGGCTTGCTCAGGTCATAGAATAAGTCCTCGCCTCCTTCGTCGGCTGTGGGCTACCCGCTTCTGTCCCTAACGCGAAATGCGGATTCTCACTTGATCTCTGCGCATAGGAATGGCCGAAACGTCTTTACCGGGGAACGTGTAATACGCACCGTCGAGAAACCGCGGCGGAGACTATACTCCAAGTACCGCTGATCAAGGAGCTTCTTCAATCCTTTCGAGCGATGAAGTCGCTTCATGGTTGAGCGCCACTCTTCGTCCGATTCAATGGGCTTCTTGCCAATGAAGTGATAGCCCGCTCCGGTCTTGAAGAGCCAACCTTGTTGCCCTTTCAGTGCAGCTTTGACGTCGCCCTCATCCGAGTGGTCAATATCCAGGAAGAGGAGAAAGGCCTCGGCGCTCTGTCCGAGACGGTTGTTCCACCCAAGAACGTAGTCCTCTATACGGCTGCCATGTAAGCGCTCAATTGTCTCACGGCCCGCGCGGCTGAGGAGAGCAATCGTTCGCGTGTTGACCCGCTGTCGCGTGACTTGGTACTGGCAGCGATCCTTGTGGACGTAGGACTTCGGGCAGTAGTAGTCGAACTCGACCGAAGGTCCTATGCTTTGCTTGTGCACGAGGTCGAGGATGAACTCCTCATAGTGGCAGAGTGGCGTTCGGTTCATCACGAAGGCAATGAACTTGACCACAACGCGCTCGTACTTGTCAAAGACCTGAGGGTCGTTCGCAACGACACCCTCGTACTGCGCATCTTCCCTGATTGTCTGCAAGTCTTGAGGCAGCCTTGCATACGTCTTGGGTAGCCAACTCTGTCCGCGCCCGAAGCGCTTGTTCAGCTCGCCATTCCACGGTGCGTGCTTCTTCGATTGAATGGTGGTATCGGATAGGGCTGCTTTCCCCGTATGAAAAGATGCATAGTAGAGATGGACGAACCCCGATGCGAATTGGCCCTGCTCCTTTAGAGTTCTCGCGGCCACCAACTCATTCTGAGCCAAGCTCAGACTTTCCGCAGCGCGTTGCCTCTGCTTGACAGTCAGCTTGCGTTTCGTCGTATTGGCCTTCATGGTCAGTGCATTCAAATTGCTTACGCCTAGGTCGCCTTCCTCTTACTATGCGGCACATACATCCGCAACCGCTCCGTCCGCGCGCGGTACCCATCCCCCTCCTTCGCGATCAGCTCCATGATCACCAACTCGCTCAAGTCGCGCTGCATGGTGCGCGGCGACATCTTGGCGTAGAGCATGGCGAGCGTGGTGTTGATGTGCGGGATCTCCTCCAGCTTCAGCACGCGGTCCTTGGGGAAGTCAAGCGCAAGCCGTCTTTGGCGCTTGAACAACGACTCTTGCCCGCGCTTCACCTTGTCGAACTCGTCGTACACCATCTTCTGCCAGGTGATGTCGAACTGGCTCTTCTGGATGGTGAGCAGCGTTTGTTCCAAACCATCACGCAAACCGAGTAGCGCGTATTCAATGAACTTGGTGAGCGAACGCTCTGTGTTCGCGATCTGCAACTGGCGGTAGTACTCGGTGCGTGTCTGGTTGTAGTGGTTGCTCAGGATGTGCGATGCGATGTTCGGATTGCCACCGCGCAACATCACGTAGAACTCCACAAGTCGTCCTGTGCGGCCATTGCCATCACCGAAGGGGTGGATCCATTCGATGTACACATGTGCCACGATCGCTTGTATCACCACCTCCCAGAAGTGTTGCTCGCTATGCTCGAAATGGAACTCCTGTCGCATCCACTCGCAGAGGGTGTGTACCAGGTCCTCGACATGTTCAGGCGCCGGGCATCGATAGGGTCCCACTACTCTGAAGTCCTCTCGGAACCTGCCAGGAATTGCGTTGAAGTGTTCACCCAGATCCTTGCCGACGAGCCGATGAAAACGCTTCAGCAGGTCGCTATTGATCAGTTGTGACTTGTCATCGTACACCACCTCCTTCAGCAGTTCATTGAACGCGTCGATGATGTTCTGCACCTCTTGCTGGAGGTACTGCTTGCTCGGTGGCAGCTTGGTGCCCTCGGCCACCTGCTTCACCTCCTCATCGCTGAGTGTGTTGCCTTCAATAGCCGTGGTCGCCTGCGCCCCCTTTATCATGGACACCCGCAGCAGTTTCGTGTAGTCCTCCGGCAGGAGAGGAGTGTGCTTGATGGCCTTCACGAACGCCTCGCATTGCCCGAGAAGGAACTTCATGTTCGCCGTGAGGTCCCACTGCCGACGGAAGGTCATGTGTGGATATTCGCGGAACAGGTCTTTCATATGGACAAAAATAGGCCATCCATGACCAGAGTCCTGTATATCAGCTTGAATAGGCGCTATACAAGGCGACAAAAACACAGACACAGCGCTGGACAATTATGCTGTCAAGCATGGCTGAAGGAGGCCCTAACACGCCTGAGATCCAGCCGTTTCGTCCACGCTATGCTTGCCTCATGGCCCAAGCCCAACAAGACCCCAAGCGACCACCGCCAGCGTCGGTGTCTTCGTTCGGTAGTAGCCTCTATCTTGTTCAACCCGCCCTTGACGCATTCGCCGTCAACGCCGGCCCGATCCAATGCCCAAGTCAACATCATCCGATTCGCGCAACCTGTCCCGCCCTAGCGGGATCGCCATCTTCCAACGCAAGGAAGTGCGGCGCACCCTGCACAACAACGAGTGGTGGTTCGTGATCACCGATGTGGTCGCCGCGCTCACCGATTCGGTGGATCCTGCCGGCTACATCAAGGACATGCGCCGACGGGACGAAGCCCTCTCGAAAGGGTGGGGGCAAATTGCCACCCCCCTTATCATTTCCACCAGCGGTGGCGCACAAAAGCTCAACTGCGCGAACACCGAGGGCCTCTTCCGCATCATCCAATCCATCCCCAGTCCCAAAGCCGAACCCTTCAAGCGCTGGCTGGCGAAAGTCGGGTACGAGCGCGTGCAGGAGATCGAGGATCCTGAGCTGGCCGCCAAGCGCACCCGCGCCATCTACAAGGCCAAGGGCTACAGCGATGATTGGGTGGAGAAGCGCATGCGCTCCATCGCCATCCGCGATGAGATGACCGATGAGTGGAAGAAGCGCGGTGTGAAGGAGCAGCGCGAGTATTCGATACTTACTGCCGAGATCAGCGAGGCCACCTTCGGCCTCACGCCAAGCGAGTACGCCCGCTTCAAGCAACTGAAGCGCGAGAACCTCCGTGACCACATGACCGACCTGGAGCTGATCTTCTCCATGCTCGGCGAAGCGGCCACCACGGAGATCGCCCGCAACCGCGATGCGCAGGGCTTCCCGGAGAACAAGAAAGCCGCCCGCGCCGGTGGCGAAGTGGCCGGCAAGGCCCGTAAGGACCTCGAAACAAGGAGCGGACGTAAGGTGGTGACGAACGAGAATTACCTGTCGCTCACCCAAGACGCCAAGAAGCAGGCGCGGCTGTCCGGCAGTACTTCCAGAAAGCGCGTCAAGAAGAGATAGGACCTGCTGCTCTACCCCCTGAACCGCACCATCACCGTATTCCCTTTCTCCTCGCGCGTGATCTCCAGTTTGTCCTTGAGCGCGTTCACAAGGGAGGAGAGCGAGGCGTGGCCGTAGCTGCGCGGGTCGAAGCCGGGATCGAGGCGGCGCAGGGCCTGGCCGATCTTGCTCAAGGAAGCAGCATCCTCCTCGCCACTGGCAATGGTGTAAGCCTTGCGCAGCTTGTTCATGAGCGCGTTGTTCGCGGAGAGCGCCTGAGCCGGGCCCTTCCTCCGGTCGTTGGTGGGCTTGGCCGTTGGCGCTGCGGTTTCGTGCACGTCGAGGTTCTCCACGTAGATGAAACGCTCGCACGCTTTCACGAAGGCATCGGGGGTCTTCTTCTCGCCCACGCCCATGACGAAGAGGCCGCTCTCGCGCAGGCGGGTGGCCAGGCGCGTGTAGTCGCTGTCGCTGCTCACGATGCAGAAGGCGTCCACCAGCTCGCCGTGCAGGATGTCCATGGCATCGATGATGAGGGCGCTGTCCGTGCTGTTCTTGCCCTTGGTGTAGGCGAACTGCTGCACGGGCTGGATGGCGTTGGCGTTGAGCAGGTCCTTCCAGCCGCTCATGCCGGTGGTGGTCCAGTCCCCGTAGATGCGGCGGATGGTGATGGTGCCCTGCTTCGAGACTTCCTCCAGGATGGCGGCCAGCCGTTTGGGCGCCGCATTGTCACCATCGATCAGTAGCGCGATGGTTGTATCGTTGATCTTCTTCATTCGGGGACAAGGTAGAGCTGGCGTAGGCGGTTACTTTGGTTCCATGGCCAAGCCCAACAAGACCCACGCCACCACCGCCAGCGTCGATGCCTTCATCGACAAGCAGCCGAAGGAGGAAGTGCGCGACGACTGCCGCACGCTGATGAAGCTGATGCATGAGCTCACCGGTGAGGAGCCCTACATGTACGGGCCCAGCATCGTGAGCTACGGGACCTACCACTACAAGTACCCCAGCGGTCGCGAAGGCGATGCACCGTTGCTCGCGTTCAGTCCGCGCAAGCCGGAGATGGTCATCTACCTCTACAGCGAAGTGCTGGGGCCGGAGCTGATGGCGAAGCTCGGTAAACACAAGGCCACCAAGGGCTGCGTGTACATCAAGCGTCTGGCCGACATCGACATGAAGGTGCTCGCGACGATGTTCAAGAAGTCGATCGTTGCGGTGAAGAAGGCGTATCCAGAGAAGTAGGTTCAGCCCACCACCATCATTTTGCCGGGCTTCGCGGCGCGCTTCGTCTGCTTCTTCGGTAGCGCACCAGTGCGGATGTACTCCCTGTGGTCCTCGCCCCAGGCGCGCAAGTCCAGCAGCAGCTTCTCCAGCGTGCGGGCGTAGTGCGTGATCTCGTACTGCACGGTCACCGGCATGGTATCGAGCACGGTGCGTTTGACCAGTCCGTTCTGCTCCAGGTCCTTTAGCTCCTTGCTCAGGGTCTTGGCCGGTATGCCGCCGTGCATCCGCTGCAGTTCACCGAAGCGCATGGTGCCCTTGAAACCCAGGCTCAAGAGGATCGGGCTCTTCCACTTGCCGCCGATGATGTCCACCGCATCGCGGAAGGAGCGCAACAACCCGTTGCAGGTGGCGGTGTCGTGGCCTGTCGGCGGTTCAGGCTTGAGCGCTTTGCGTGGCATGCACCGAAGGTAGTGGGGACCGCACGGCGTGGCGCTTGTGCAGGTAGATGTAGGAGACGGTGAGCAGCGCGAGCGAGACGAGGGGCGCGATGCCGGTGGAGGCACCATCCACAGCAGCATGCGCCAGGAATGCCGAGAAGAAGGTGATGGCAAGGCCCGCGTACGCCCACTCCTTCACCCGCAGCGGCACCATGGGCAGCACGATGACGATGGCGCCGATGATCTTTGCGATGCCGAGCTCCTGCCGGAAGTAATCGGGGAAGCCGAGGTGGCTCAAGGCAACGGCGATGTCGGGGTTGGTGAAGTACATGATGCCTGCGAGGAGGGTCTGTAGGGCGAGGAGTGCCGTGGCGATCCAGTAGATGATGGTGTTGCGTTTCATGGGTCGATCGTTGTGCGCCGCAAAGCTTCGGCGGCGCCCAACCGTGCCCGACGTGGGTTACCGAAGGGAAACCGGTTACCTCGCGGTAACGCACTGCGCGATCGAAGCGCTACACGCGGTCCAAAGCCTCATGCGGCAACGCTGGCAGCACCGCGCGTAAGGCATCTCCCGGCCGCACTTCGCCGCCGTGCTTCACCACGCCCATGATGCCTGACTTGCGGATGAGGCCGCCCGATTCATCGCGGTCGAGCACCGCGGTCATCAAGCCGGGCTGCAGCTCGTTGAGCTGGTTGCACGGGTTGCGCAGACCTGTGACTTCCACCACAGCGGCATCGCCGATGTACAGCAAGGTGCCTTTGGGCAACGCGAGCAGATCGAGGCCGCGTGTGGTGATGTTCTCGCCAATGAGACCGGGTGTGACCGTGAAACCCCTCGCGTGCAATTCATCGAAGAGCTCGGCATGGACCAGGTGCACCTGCCGCAGGTTGGGCTGCGAAGGGTCCTGCCGCACGCGCGAGCGGTGCTTGACAGTGGCGCCCGCATGCGCATCGCCTTCAACCCCATGCCCTTCCACAAGGACGATGCGCTCTTGCCGCTTCTTGCTGAACGAATGCGTGCGGCTGAGGTGGACGCCAAGCACGTGGGCCATGGTGCAAAGCTCGCACGAAGACCGGCCCCAGCAGCTATGATCGCACTTGCTTCACTTCACGGGCCCCAGCTGCAATCCACATTGGTGCGGCACCGTTTTTCCTTTGCTTCTGACCAAGTATTGGTGGGCGCTGTTCCACCTCCACCCCCGATCTTCACCCCGTGGACATCTACTCCCGCAAACAACGCTGGAAGCTGGTGCTGGCCATATTGGCCATGGGCATAGTTGGCGCCAGCCTCTACTACAGCAACCGCATCGTGGGCAAGATCCGCGATGAGGAGCGCCGCAAAGTGGAGCTGTGGGCCGAGGCTGTGAAGAACCGCGCCGAGCTCGTCAATTACACCGAGCGCCTCTTCGACACCCTGCGCAGCGAGGAGAGCAAACGCGTGGAGCTTTACGCCACCGCCCAGGAGCGACTCATCAGCGGCGACCTCAGCGACTTCACCTTCGTGCTGAAGGTGGTGCAGGAGAACACCAGCATCCCCGTCATCATCCTCGACGATGCCGGGCGCGTGAAGTTCAGCCGCAACCTGGGGCCCGGCGTAGCGGAGGACACACTGCGTTTGCGGCAGGAGATAGAGGCGATGGCCGAGTTGCACAAGCCCATCGAGATCCCCGTGTTCGGCAACGAGAAGCAGCACCTCTACTACAAGGACAGCAAGCTCTTCAGCGAACTGCAGCAGGTGATGGACGGCATCATCAAGAGCTTCATCAGCGAAACGGTGATGAACACCGCCAGCGTGCCCATCATCTACACCGATGCCACGCGGCGCACCGTCATCGAGCACGGTCACATCGAACCGGAGGTCATGGCCGACAGTGTATTGCTCGCGAAGCGCATCGCACAGATGGAAGCGGTGAACCGGCCCATTGAGATCGACCTGGGGGCGCGCGGCAAGCAGTTCATCTTCTACGAGGAGAGCGTGGTGCTCACCCAACTCCGCTACTTCCCTTACGTGCAGCTGCTCATCATTGGGCTCTTCCTGCTGGTGGGCTATGCGCTCTTCAGCATCTTCCGCAACGCCGAGCAGAACCAAGTGTGGGTGGGCATGGCCAAGGAAACCGCGCACCAGCTCGGAACGCCGCTCAGCAGCCTGAGCGCGTGGACGGACATGCTGAAAGAACGCGGCACCGATCCCGCTACCATCGCCGAAATGCGCAAGGACCTGGAGCGGTTGGAGGTGATCACCGAGCGCTTCAGCAAGATCGGTTCGGCCCCCGAGCTGCAGCCCGAGAAGCTCTACCATGTGCTGCGCGCAACCGTGCTCTACCTGCGCCCGCGCCTGCCCAGCCGAGCCCTCATCGAAGTGGTGACCCCGGATGATGTGGACCGCCGCGTGCCGCTCAACACGCCCCTCTTCAGCTGGGTGATCGAGAACCTTATCCGCAACGCCATCGACGCCATGAAGGGGGAGGGCAGCATCACCATCGAGATCGTGCCCGACGGCCCCGACATCCACATCGATGTCACCGACACCGGTCACGGCATCCCCTCATCGCGCCACCGCACGGTGTTCCAGCCCGGCTACACCACCAAGAAGCGCGGCTGGGGCCTGGGCCTCTCGCTCACCAAGCGCATCATCGAGCAATACCACGGCGGGCGCATCTTCGTGAAGAAGAGTGCGCCGGGGAAAGGGACAACGTTCAGGATAACGTTGAGGAGTTGAGCGACGGATGGGATCAAGTGTCAAGATCCAAGTGGCAAGTGTCAAGGTTCAAATGGTTCCACGCATGAAACGGGTTATTGGATACGTGATATGTTGTGTTTGCATGTTGGTCGCGGCGGCGAACGATGGGGTGTACTGGGGAAGTGGTGGGATACTGTATCCGCTGCAGGAAACGAAGATCTCCATAACGCGGGAGGTTCTCTCGTTCAGTTGCCGGGGCGATGAAGCAGAGGTGAACGTACTCTTGGAGTTCAGGAACCCTGAATCAGTTTCACGTACGCTGACCATCGGCTTCCAAGCACCTTCGGCCAGTGGTGACCTGCCAGATTCTATTTGTTCTATCCCTCAGATCAAGGATCTCCGCGTGATGAATGACGGAAGGCTTCTTCCGTTCCGAACGATGATGGCCGAGGAAGAGAACGCTCCGTTGGTGGAACTTGGGAAACTGAGGTTCTCACAGGAGAGTTGGGGAATCTTCGTGTACGTGTTCGAGATGACCTTTAAGCCGGGCTTGAACACGGTTCAGCATAGCTACCGTTTCCCGGCCAGCGGTTCAGTGGACATGGACCGCGCGTTCAGTTATATCCTGCGCACCGGTGCGAAGTGGGCTGGAGGGACCATTGGCCACCTCACGACGGAGATCGACTTTGGCGGTAGCGAGCGCTTCTTCGTTCGGGACGTGTACGGTGATCGTGCGGAATGGTCGATCGTCGGCATTGGACGTATAGGTGGGAAGCAGCCAGGCCGGTACGATGAAGGAATGCGGGAAGTACGCCTGGTGGCCGGCAAACTGCGGATCACTGTAGCGGATATGGTCCCAGCGGAGAACATGGAGTTCTATGCGCAGATGCGAGGCATGTTCCTTGACTGGCCGGGTCCGGATGCACAATACCGCAATGAGGTGCTTCGCGCGGTGGGCAGTCGGAGCCTGGACATCGGAGAGGAGGTCACATGGACAAATGAAGAACTGCGGTTCATGCGCAACTTGATCTTCGCACAGCACGGTTACCCTTTCAAGGATCCGGAGCAACGCAAGCTCTTCGAGGCGTTCGATTGGTACATCCCGGACCCGAACCTGATCTGGAGCGATGCGCTGCTTACGCCGGAGGAGCGCCTTTTCCTCGGGATGATCAAGGCGAAGGAACTGGAATAGCGTGTCCGGCCTCTACTTCCATATCCCGTTCTGCAAGAAGGCTTGCACCTACTGCGACTTCCACTTCAGTACCACGCACAACACCATGCCTGCTATGGTGGAAGCGCTGCGCACGGAACTGATGCGCCGCGTGCATGAGCTGCGAGGAGAGGAAGTCGGCACCATCTACCTCGGGGGCGGCACGCCGAGCTTGATCGGGGAGAAGGACCTTGCGTCGATCATCAACGATGTGCGCACCCAGGTGGAGGTGGCTCCGGATGCGGAAGTCACGCTGGAAGTGAACCCCGACGATGTGAGCGCAGAGAGCATCGCCGCTTGGCAACGCATCGGCGTCACGCGCCTGAGCATCGGCATCCAGAGCTTCCGCGAAGAGCGCCTGCGGTTCATGGGCCGTGCGCACGATGCCGCACAAAGCCTGCGCAGCTTGGAGCTCATCGCCTCGGCCGGTTTCCGCTCGTGGACCCTGGACCTCATCTACGGTCTGCCCGGCATGACCATCGCCGAGTGGGACGCACAGGTCGAGCAGGCGCTGGTTTTCGCGCCGCCGCACATCAGTAGCTATTGCCTCACAGTGGAGCCGCGCACTGCCCTGCACAGGCAAGTGGAACGCGGTGAGGTGATAGCAGCGCAGGATGATGACCAAGCCCAACACTTCGAGCACCTGATGGATCGGCTGGACCGCGCGGGCTTTGCGCACTACGAGATCAGCAACTGGGCCCTGTCCGGCCATCACAGTCGCCACAACACCAGCTACTGGCAGGGCGTGCCCTACCTCGGCATCGGCCCGAGCGCCCACTCGTTCGATGGCACCGCGCGCCGCTGGAACGTGGCCAACAACAACAAGTACATCGCGGCTGTTAACGCGGGCGAGGTGTACTGGGAGGAGGAACGCCCCACGCCCGCACAGCGCACCAACGAGCGCATCATGACCGGTCTGCGCACCGCCGAGGGCATCGACCTCGCCGAACTGGACGGCCTGACTTCCGCCACCCGACGCACCGTTGAACGATACCTGAGCAGCGGCCATGTGCTCAGCAACGGAACGCGGATAGTTTTGACGAGGACCGGCAAATTGCTCGCCGACCGTATAGCCGCCGACCTCTTCATCTAACACGAAGTCCTTCTCCACTGTGCTCGAAGTGACAGAGACCGGAAGACCCATGGAATTGAACCGTATTTCCTCTGCGCTCTTTGCGTCCTTTGCGGTTGACCCCCTCCCATGATCGCTGAGATCACCCATCGCGACCACCACTTCCGCGTGGACCTGAGCAGGCCCATCGACCTGAGCATGCCGCTGCATGCTGGACCCGGTCAGTTGCGTGCTTGGTGGGTGGACCCTGTGCGGATGGAGCCCGTAGTGATGGGTGATCGGCGCTTTGCGGTAGCCGATGGCGCTCCGGTGAACTTCCGCAACGTGTTCTTCAACCCCCACGGGCACGGGACGCACACCGAGAGCGTAGGCCACATTGCACGTGAAGTGCACACCGTGGGCAACCTCTTCAAGCGCTACTTCTTCACGGCAACCGTCATCTCCGTTGAACCTGAACAACAAGGCGCGGACGGCGTGCTCACCCTGGAAAGGATACAGGATGCGTTGCGCGTGGATCGTCCGGAGGCACTGGTGCTTCGCACCTTGGCCCCTGGCACCGATGCTTCGGAACGGGACTGGAGCGGCAGCAACCCACCGTACATCGAAGCAGCTGCGTGCAAATGGCTGCGCGACATCGGCGTGCTGCACCTCCTGCTCGACCTGCCCAGCGTTGACCGCGAAGAAGATGGTGGTTCATTGGCGGCGCACCATGCCTTCTGGGATCATCCAGCCACCACGGACCTCCAGCGCACCATCACTGAATTGATCCGCGTGCCGGACGTTGTGGAGGATGGAGACTACCTGTTGGAACTCCAGCTGCCGCACTTCATGAACGATGCCGCGCCGAGCAGGCCGTTGCTCTACGCCATTATCCGATGACCTTCGAAGACCTGCGCGCCTACTGCGCCGAGAAGAAAGGCGTCACCTACGACACGCCCTTCGGCCCCGATGTGATGGTGTTCCGCGTGATGCAGAAGATGTTCGCGCTGGCGCCCATCGACGTCTTCGGCACCGTGAACCTGAAGTGCGATCCGGAGCGTGCCATTGAACTCCGTGAGCAATACCCCGGCATCACGCCCGGCTACCACATGAGCAAGGTGCACTGGAACACGGTGAGCGTTACCGGTGATGTGCCGCATAAACTCCTGATGGAGCTCATCGACCACAGCTACGCTCTGGTGCGGGCCAGCCTGCCGAGGAAAGTGCGTATGGAGCTGGAGGGCTGAGCGTGGATCTTTTTTTCACGCAGAGGCGCAGAGAAGAGAACCAGTTGTATTGAACCTCTGTGTTCTCTGCGCCTCTGCGCGATCTTGCGATTCTCCTCTTCTCCCCATCTACCTTTGCCCGCGCATTTTCCCTGGTACATGACTCCTCGTCGTTTCGGTCGCGTGCTGCTCAGTTACTTCCTGCGTGGCTTGCTGCTTGTGGTGCCCATAGCGGCCATCGTTTGGGCCTTCGTCGGGGCTTACAAATGGCTCAACGGGATCGTGCCCACAGGAATCCCCGGCCTTGGCATCATCATCCTGGTGGCCAGCATCACTGTCATCGGCTGGTTGGGCAGCACATTCCTCTACGAGCCGTTGGCAGCATTGGGCGAAGAGGTGCTGCAACGCATCCCGTTCCTGAAGACGATCTACGATGCACTGAAGGACCTGATGGAAGCGCTGGTGGGCAACAAGAAAAAGTTCGATCGGCCCGTGCTCGTGAAGCTCATGAAGAGCTCCGACATCGAAAAGCTCGGGTTCCTGACGCAGAACGACCTCTCCATGCTCGGCATCCCCGGGGCGAAAGTCGCGGTGTACCTGCCGCACAGTTTCGCATGGAGCGGCAACCTGTACATTGTTCCAGCGGAGAACGTTACGCCCGTGGACGCCAGCGCCGGCGAAGTGATGAAGTTCATCGTGAGCGGCGGCGTTGTGGAGGTGGACGACGACGAACCCCGCAAGTGACCACGGCCCGAACGGCACGTCAATTGTTAACGCAGACCAACAACCTACCCATGAGGAACATCGTTACCACCATTGTGCTTTCGGCGGCCGTTTTGGCCAATGCGCAGACCGAAGTACTGCAGAGCTCCTACTCCTTCAGCGATGGCGACCATCCGACGGTGGTCGTGGGTTTCGACAACAGCGACGCGGATGCCGTTGAGAACTGGTACAAGAACCAGTTGAAGGACATCAGCAAGGACGTGAGCAGCAAGAAGGAATTGCGGGCCCAAGGCGCACGCGTTCCCGAAGTGGCGCCCGACACCATGACGGTGCTGTGCAAGGCCGAGCAGGGCAAGAAGAGCACCCGCGTGATGCTGCACCTGGCCTTCAGGTACCATGGCAATTGGATCAGCAAGGACGGCGACGATCAGCTGGTGAAAGGTGCCGAGCGTTATGCCTACATGCTCGCCGTGCGCTACAAGAAGCAGGTGCTGGAAGCCGTGCTGGGCAACGAGCAGAAGTCGATGGGCAAGATGGAAAGCGACCTGGCCGGTCTCGAGAAGGAGAAGGCCCGCGCCGAGAACGGCATCGAGAAGAACAAGAGCAAGGGCCAGGAAGCCACTGGCGAGAAGGCCAAGGCAGAGAAAGACCTGAAGGACAATGAGACTTCTGTTGCCAGCAAGCACGCTGCAATGGGCACGAACCCCACCGAGGAAGAAGCCAAGCAGTTCCAGGAACTGGTGAAGGATGGCACTAAACTGAAGGAGAAGATCGCCAAGGAGACGAAGAACATCAGCGATGCCGAAGCGAAGGTGAAAGAGCTCGAGGACGAAGTGAAGAAGCTGTCGTCCGACATCGAAGTGAAGCGCCGTGAAGTGGAAGAACAGAAGAAGAAGGTTGAGGATGCACAGAAGGCTGCTGGCGGCGTGAACTGATCATCAAGGAACATTGGACGAAGGCCCGGTCGTATCCGGGTCTTCGGCGTTTTTAGCAGTGCGCTCCTTGCCTGGGGCTCGTCAAGAGCATGTGCTTGCACGATCACGCCGGCCTCATGATGACGGTGGTCGGACCGTCATCGCGCGGTGGCCGAGGAACGAGGCCCCGAAGCGATCCATCGCACCAAAGCCGAGGACTACCTTGGCCGCATGCTCAACAACCGTGGCAACGCGCTCATCGTGCTGCACATCACGGTCTTCATCTGGGGCTGGACTGGCATTTTCGGCAACCTCATTGAGCAGAGCACCTTCCCGCTCGTTTACACGCGCACGGTCATTGCCCTGCTCGGCATTGCGGTGCTCGGTCTGTTCATGCGCCAGCGCCTCGATCCGCGCTCGCCCGACCTGTCGCAATGGCTGCTCACCGGCGTGCTCATCGCCGCGCACTGGATCACGTTCTACGGCGCCATCAAGATCAGCACGGCCAGCATCGCCGCTGGTTGTTTGGCCAGCAGCACGGTCTTCACCGCATTGCTGGAGCCGTTCTGGTTCAAACGCCGGATACGGCTCTACGAAGTGGTGCTCGGCGTGGTGGTGATGGCTGCCTTGCTGATGATCTTCGGCTTGGAGACGAAGCATCGTTGGGGCATCGTGGTGGCCACCATCAGCTCCTTCCTCAGCGCGTGGTTCAACGTGGTGAACGGTGTGCTGGTGAAGCGCGACAATGCCTTCCGGATCGGGTTCTACGAGATGCTCGCGGTGGTTGTCATCATGGGCATTGCCTGTGCGGTGCTCGGGCAGTTGCCGCCACCGTTGTGGACGCTCAGCGGCGATCAGATCACCTACCACCTGTTGTTGGGCATCGTCTGCACCAGCATCTCCTTCACGGCAGGCATCGCGGTCATGAAGCAGCTTTCTCCTTTCACCGTGATGATGGCCGTGAACCTGGAGCCCGTGTACACCATCATCATCGCGCTCATCCTATGGCCTGCCACGGAAACGCTGCATGTCGGCAGCTACATCGGCTTTGCGCTCATCCTCGCCTGTCTCCTGCTCAATGCGTGGTGGCA
The DNA here is from genome assembly GCA_016699575.1 of Flavobacteriales bacterium. Classification (NCBI taxonomy): domain Bacteria; kingdom Pseudomonadati; phylum Bacteroidota; class Flavobacteriia; order Flavobacteriales; species Flavobacteriales bacterium. The sequence continues at coordinate 2,274,972 of CP064979.1, forward strand.
GAAGCGCCAGGTACCGCGCGAAGGGGCTGAGCCGGAGCCGTTGGTGCAAGGCTGATCGTATCGTCGCCCGGCCGGTGGTCCACGTAGGTGATGAAGAACTGCATCATCTCGTCGGTGGTCTTCATCAGCTTGCTGTCCGTGCCAGTCACGGCGCGGGGCGGATCGAACGGCTGTTGCGGATTGTCCGCGGAGTTGTCGAAGGTGCCTTCCACCTGCACGACGGTACCGCGCGGCAACGGCAGCATCCACGGATAGGTGTACGTGTATTGCCAGCGGAAGTCCCAGTCGTTGATGCGGATGAGCGGGATCGTGTCATTTACTGGCGTGATCGCGTAAGCTAGGAACCGCGTGCCCAGCAAATGCATGTGCGGGTTGACGCTCAGCACGCTGATGTCCTCCGTCAGTTGCAAAGAGGTTCGGAAGGTCTTCACTTCACCAGGCTCCAGGTGCAGTGGCGGAACGATCTCCGTGTGTGTGCTGCCCATGGACAGTTCACGTTGCGGACGAGCGGGCGGCACTGGGGAGAAGTAGAGGTGGAAGCGCGACAGGTCCGACGTGTCGCGCGCGCTGGGGCCGTAGTGCAAGGTGTTCAGCAAGAAGGCGCCGTGCTGGCTGATGCGCAGCCCGCCGATGCCCTCGGGGTAAACGGCGGGTGACATGCCGGGCAGGTAGTTGATGGCACTTGGCACCAACGCAGGCCAGCTGTCGTCGTCGTTCTGCAACTGCAGCCATGCGAAGGCATCCACGCCATCCACCTGCTCAGCATCGAGGTAAGCCCAGCCAGTGATCGGATCGGCCTTGGCTCCTTCCGCGTAGTTGATCAGCGCACCGTTCATGTGGTGCACCGCCCGCCGGTTGCCCGGCACGAATTCGATGGCACGCAGGAAGGTGTCTTGTTCCAGCGCCCAACCGGCCTTGCTGATGATGAAGCGATCCCGCGCATCGCCCGGTATCGGGAACCGATCCTGCAACCAGACCACAGCGTCAGGCTCCCCCAGGCCTGTGGTCCCTTGCTGCCACACGGGCTCTCTACCAACCCCACGCTCCGCACCTTGATCCACCCATCGCGCGATCAGCGCTATCTCGTTCGCGGACAAGGTGCGCTCGTTCAGAAAGTGCGAATACGACGTGTCGGCAGGCCATGGCGGCATGTAGCCCGCACCGGTGACTTTCTTGATGGTCTTCGCCTTGCGACGCACATCGTCATACGTGATCAGGCTGAAGGGCCCTGCCTCGCCCGGCCGATGGCACGGTGCGCAGTGCGTAAGGATGATGGGCGCCACATGCTCCACGAACGTCACCGTGCCGGGCAATGCTTCCGTGTATGAGCTACCGGGCGCGCCTTCATTACATCCAGCGGCCAAGACCATGACCAACACCACGCCTGCGACAAGTTTCATTCGGTGCCGGTGTTGTCGCATTCCACGATGCAGCCGAATGCCCTCACCTCGGTATGCGGTTGGGGTTTGCCTCCTGCGAAGGCGCTCAGCGCATCGCGCAGGTAGTGTTCGTTAGCGGCACGCTTCCGGCCCTCGCGCACCGCGCTGTTGTCCAACGCCCCGCGGTAAAGGACTTCACCGCTCAGCGCCACCAGAAAGACCTCGGGTGTTACGCGTGCCCGCAACGCATTGGCCAGGTGGCACCCGGGGTCCATCACCTGCGGAAAGTCAAGATCGTGCTTTCGCGCGAAGGCAGCGGCGCTGTCGCGGTCGATGAACGGCGCAGGGTACAAGCCGACCATCGCAACACCATCGGGCAGCGCTTCCTCCAAGCTGTCCAGCAGTGGCGCATAACCCAAGGTCATCGGGCACTCGGGGTCCAAGGTGATGTACAGTGTGGCGGAATCACCTTCGAGCAAGCCGAGCGCGGTGGTGTTGCCACCGAGGTCTTTGAGGGTCAAATGGTCCAGTTGGGAGCTGGTCATGTCCGGTCGGTTATCTGACCGGTCAGCTTGCGTGCAAGCGCAGACCATCGCAAGAGCAGCGCACCACCGCATGCTCAACGCAGATAGTTCCTCACGTGGGAAACGATGCTGTCTTTGACGGTTTCCCAAGTACGTCCCTTCAGGCATACGGGGCGCTCACTTGTATCGGCATCAGCGAAGTACACCAAGGCATTCGGGATGCTGATGGCCAACTGTTGATGCGGATACTTGGCGGCATGCCATCCCAGGATCCGATCCAATCCGTGGTGCAGGAGGAGTTCATTGAGATCCCAGAAATCCTTCTTCTTCCCTCGGCCAAGGATGGCTTGAACCTTCATGGCTGCGATGTCGTCATCGGCGAACATTCTAATGCCATCTTCCAGTTCCAAAGGTGCGATCGAAGGGTGCTTGTCGTTCACGATGTCGACTTTCACATCTCCGACGAAGCAGAACAGAGCGAACCGGACACGACGTGCAGGCTCCCAAGTGAAAGAACTGCCGAACTCCTTCGCCAACTCAGCCGCAACGGCATTGGGGTCGAACGGCTCCGTGCTGAACAAGTCAAGGTCTACCGACGTACGGTGCCCATGCCGTAGCGCCAGTGCCGTGCCACCAACGAGAACATGGTCTCGCAGGATAGGTAAGGCCATGAGGCGCTTCAGTACGGGAAAAGTTCCGGGTGGGACTGCCTCAGTGTGTAGCATCGGAACTTCTCCAAGGGTTCGTTCACCACGGCACTGGCCAGGTAGAGCCTGTGCTCAGGCAGGAACTTGGCCTGTAGCAGCGCTCCGCGAACGCGCTCATCCCCGTAGTACCGCCTGCACTGCCGTATGTCCTCCACATCGCCGCGCTCGAACACCCGCTCGATCACGAACGACGCCTTGGCTTCGTAGTCCAGCTGGTCGAAGTCCACATCCCAGAAGATGCGGCGGGCGAAGACGGGCAGCGGCTTGGCGGGCATGTGGCCAAAGCTAGGTGACGGGACGCGGAAGCAGCGATGCGGCTGCCAAAGGCGTCACAGCGGTACATTCATCCCCATGCGACGGGCATCACCCTTGTTCCTCTTGTGCAGTGCAAGCGTGCTTGCGCAAGCCCCGTTCGAGTTCGCGGATCAACGTTCGCTGGAGGTCTGGTACTCTGGGTGTGCGGTTGCGGATAGTGTTTGGGTGGTGGGTGGATCGTATGGCAATGACCAAGGAGGTTCTGCCGGTCATTTCGTTCAAGGTTTCCTGCCGGATGGGGACGCGGCTTGGACCGTTCCTTTCATGGACAGCCTTGGTGGAGCTATCCCCTGGGATCTTGCCGAGCTTCCTGGAGGCGGAGCATTGGTAGTGGGCCCGCACGACGGATGCGACGTGTTGATGCCCACGAGCTTGCTCGCACTGTACGACGCCGTGGGGAATGTGGTCTGGTCAACTGCATTCCATCAACCATCGGCCAAGGCCGTGGAGGTCGGTCCGACCGGGAAGGTGCTGGCATGGTCATACGATGGGGCCTTCATAGCTGACCAGAACGGGGACAGTCTTACGGCGTTCGAGTTCGGTCCATTGGGGTGGTCATCATCGGTGAAACTGATCTGGGACAGCGACACGACGTTGCTTGTGGCGAGGACGAACACGGTGTTGGAACGCAGAACGTTGGGCACCCAATTGCTAGCCTCCAACTCTTTGGGTTCAATTGTGGCCATTGTGTTCTGGCAGGGTCATCGGTTGGTGCTCGACGCAAATGGGCAACTCACGGCAGTTGATGCAGCATTGGTCGCCATCGGAACAATTGATCCCGGGGTTCCGATCGCTGGTGGTCAGTTCGTCAAAGGGGACACAACCTTGTGGCTGATGGGAGCGGACTGGGCCGTGGAGTTCGATACTTCCTTGAACATCATCAACACGATTGCGATGGACCCGGACGGTGTTTTCCCTGCAACCGCTTCCATTGGATACGCGGCGATGACCGGTGCTGTGGGCATGGCAGGGTCAGTTTCGACGGCGAGCCGGCCAGCCGGAATCCTACGAACTGTCTCAACCAATGGAGCCATCGCCCAGCATGAGGAAGACGTTGCGGTCCAACTGCTCAGCATCGACAGTGCTTGGGTTGAGTTCTCTGGTAACTATGTTTTCACCAGAGCCAATGTGACCGTGGAAGTAACGAACGTGTCGGCCACGCTATTGGACAAGGTGGTGCTCAATCACTGGTCCTTGGCGTGGATGTGCTCTTCGGTTGGCACCACTTTAGGTTTGGATGGTTTGGGGCTTGCACAAGGCGGAACCACAATAGCAGCACTGACTGATCTCTGGCTCGATTACGGCCCATGGGGCTGGCCTGCCGAAGACCAAACCATCTGCATCAGCGCTCTCAGTCCTAACGCCAAGTACGACCGCGACCATAGCGACAACTGGTCCTGCGATTCCGTCCACTTCGATCTTGGTATAGGTGAGTTGTCGGAAGAGGGGCCCTTCGTGCTTGTGCAAGACTGGTCGGGGGAGAATGTGGAATTGATGTTCAGGTCGCCGGTTTCGGAAAGCCTGTCGTTCGCGCTCATGGATATGAGCGGCCGACTGGTCGCCAGTGAAGTGATATCAAGCGGCATGGTGTCGTTCCGCATCAATACTGCTGGCCTTTCCTGCGGTGCGCACATTGTCCGTTTGTGCGGTGCCAGTGGCCCGTGCTGGCAGCGGAAGTGGCTGAAGGGCTGAACCAAGGTTCCTCGTTCCACCTCCGCATCCATCTTTGCGGCCGCGACATGGCAGCATTCCAGCATGCTCGCACCACATCATGAGCACGAACGAAGACAAGCTGAAGAACATCATCTCGCATTGCAAGGAATACGGCTACGTGTTCCCCAGCAGCGAGATCTACGACGGACTGAGCGCCACCTACGACTACGGTCCATACGGTGCCGAGCTGAAGAACAGCATCCGTCAGTACTGGTGGGCGGCCATGACGAAGCTCCACGAGAACATCGTGGGCCTCGATGCGGCCATCTTCATGCATCCCACCGTGTGGAAGGCCAGCGGCCACGTCGATGCGTTCAACGATCCGCTCATCGACAACAAGGACAGCAAGAAGCGTTACCGCGCCGACGTGCTCCTCGAAGAGCACATGGCCAAGTATGCCGACAAGGTGGAGAAGGAGGTGGAGAAGGGGAAGAAGAAGTTCGGCGATGCCTTCGATGAAGCACAGTTCCGCGCCACCAACCCCAATGTGAAGCGGTCGCAAGAGCGCATCGATGCGGTGGAAGGCCGCATGAAGTCGGCTCTTGAAGCGAACGACCTGGTTGCCCTGCGCCAGCTCATCATCGACGAGGAGATCAAATGCCCCGTGAGCGGCACCGGCAACTGGACCGACGTGCGCCAGTTCAACCTCATGTTCGCCACGGAGCTCGGCAGCGTGAGCGGCGAAAGCAGCACCATCTACCTGCGTCCCGAAACGGCGCAGGGCATCTTCGTGAACTTCCTCAACGTGCAGAAGAGCGCGCGGATGAAGATCCCCTTCGGCATCGCGCAAACGGGGAAGGCCTTCCGCAACGAGATCGTCGCGCGGCAGTTCATCTTCCGCATGCGCGAGTTCGAGCAGATGGAGATGCAGTTTTTCGTGAAGCCCGGAACCGAGATGGAGTGGTACAACGCCTGGAAGGAGAAGCGCATCGCGTGGCACCGCGCGCTGGGTCTGCCCACGGAGAACTACCGCTTCCACGACCACATCAAACTAGCGCACTACGCCAACGCCGCGTGCGACATCGAGTTCCGCTTCCCCATGGGCTTCAAGGAGCTTGAAGGGATCCACTCCCGCACCGACTTCGACCTCGGCAGCCACGAGAAGTTCAGCGGCAAGAAGCTGCAGTATTTCGACCCGGAGAGCAACGAGAGCTACGTGCCGTACGTTGTGGAGACCAGCATCGGCCTGGACCGCATGTTCCTCGCCGTGCTGAGCGCGGCCTACGAGGAGGAAAAGCTGGAGAACGGCGAGGACCGCGTGGTGCTGCGCATCCCGGCGCCGCTTGCTCCGGTGAAGGTCGCGGTGATGCCGCTGATCAAGAAGGACGGCCTGCCCGAGAAGGCGCGCGCGATCATCGATGGCCTGAAGCTCGCGCACAATTGCCAGTACGACGAGAAGGACAGCATCGGCAAGCGCTACCGCCGGCAGGACGCCATTGGTACGCCGTATTGCATCACTGTGGACCACGATACACTCACGGACGGCAAAGTGACCGTTCGCGACCGCGACACCATGCAGCAAGAACGGGTGTCCATCGCCGAACTGGACCGGATCGTGAACGAGAAGGTGGACATGCGGAAGCTGCTGAAGCAGTTGTGACCTTGTCAACCGTCCAGGTCGCATGGCATTCGCACCGAGCACTTGGTTGGCCTTCGCTGGATATGCCTGTCTGCCCGTAGCGTTGCTTCACCACCGGCGATCGGTCAAGTGTTGGCCTATCGTGTTCCTCACCTTGTGTGCTGGCCTGTTGCGCTTCAGCGCTTCCTTGGACAGTGATCTGCATGAGTGGGATGAACGCTACCATGCGCTGGTCGCCAAACACTTGGTCGAGCATCCGCTGCGCCCAACGCTCTATGACGATGCGAGGCTTCCGCATGAGGCAGGCTCGTGGGCCCATGGCCATGTTTGGTTGAACAAACCACCGCTTCCCCTCTGGGCCATAGCGGCCAGCATCGCCACGTTCGGCACGGAACCATGGGCGGTCAGGCTCCCGTCCGTATTGCTGTCCATGTTGGCCACGGTCCTGCTTTACCAGCTGGTGCGCGAGAGGGTTTCGCGCAACGTGGCGCTGTGGTCGGCCATGTTGTTCGCCATGAATGGGCACCTCGTCGAACTGGCTTCCGGCCGGACGTCGAACGATCACCCCGATACGTTCTTGGTGTGCATGGTCCTTGCCGCACTCTTTGCAGCATCCCGAACGGCCCTGAAGAACTCAGCGCTGTGGGCCTCGCTCGCCGGTTTCCTTGGCGGTCTGGCGTTCATGAGCAAAATGTGGCCGTCGTTGTTGGTGCCGCTGGTCGCGGTCGGCTTTTTGATCGCTCAGCGGACCTTGCCTTGGCGCAGGAAGCTTGGTCTGTTCGGCGTGCTTATGGTCTTGGGTTCGCTGGTATCCGTGCCATGGTTCTGTTATGTCCAGTGGCACTTCCCGGAAGTCGCGGCAGCAGCTTCAGCGGCGCATTGGCAGCACTTCACTGTCGGACTGGAGGATCATGCCCGGCCGTGGTATTACTACTTCGCCCAACTTCCGATGATCCATGGTGAAGCGGCACCGGTTGCGGTGGTGTGGTTCCTTGCTTTTCCGCTCCGAACGGCGTGGCGACAACACCTGCCTTGGGCACTGTGGATGATCGTCCCCTTCTTGGTCTTTTCCTGCGCGGTGACGAAGATGCCGGGCTACACTGCCATCGCCGTTCCGGCCATCTGCGTGGTCATCTGTATGACCTTTGACCAAGCCATGACCAGCACGGCCACAAGATCCTCGACGCGCATCGCGCTGAGGGTGGTGGCCGCCCTGCTTGTCGTCCTTCCCCTGCGTTTCTCGTGGGACCGTGTGCGCCCTCTGAAGCCGGCCCCTCCACGGTACGATGCGGAGGAGCTGGCCCATGGCATGATGGAGAACACGATCGTCATGGGATCGGAGCATCCCATTGAACTGATGTTCCACTCTCCGATCGCCGGAGCATATTCGTTCACGCTGCCTGACACTACGATCCAACGGCTTGAGCGGTCGGGATTTGTCGTATTGGGTGCGCCTAGTGTGCACAGCCCCACGGACCAATGAGCCACGGGGGACCTGGCGGGCTTCGTGGAGCAACGTGGGCAAACCTGTGGTGCGCCATTCTATCTTCGGCGCCCTTTCTAAGAAGGAACACCTACCCAGGTGGCGGAATCGGTAGACGCGCTGGTCTCAAACACCAGTGATCTCAACAATCGTGCGGGTTCGAGTCCCGCCCTGGGTACGATCTCATGCAACCATGTGTTCATGTGAACATGTGGCCATGATGGATCGGGTCCGAGGGATTTCATGGGCACATGTCCCCATGGTCACATGAGCACATGGTACAGCCCATGCAAACCGAACAATTGGTCTATACCGATGCCGCCAAGCAGGAGCGGTACGACCGAGCTTACATGCGCATGGCTGCCGAGTGGGCCAAGCTGAGCCATTGCACGCGCAAGAAGGTGGGCGCGTTGATCGTTAAGGACGGCATGATCATCAGCGACGGTTACAATGGAACGCCCACCGGCTTCCCGAACGATTGCGAAGACGCCAGCGGCATTACCCTCTGGCATGTGCTGCATGCCGAAGCCAATGCCATCATGAAAGTGGCGCGGAGCACCAACAACGCCAAGGGGGCCACGCTCTACCTCACCCACTCTCCGTGCAAGGAGTGCAGCAAGTTGATCCTGCAAGCGGGCATCAAACGCTTGGTTTACATCGAACCCTATAAGGATCCCGCCGGCTTGGACCTCTTGCAACATGGCCGTGTAACCATCACCCGCTTGGAACCGCAGGCAACATGAAACAGCGGTCCACTCTTGCGGTGCTGATGCCGCTCATGATGGCCCTGGCCTTGGGCACCGGCATTGTAATCGGCTACTTCAGTGGCGGTCAGCGGTCCTTCGGGACCTCGTCCCTGTTCGATCGGGGAGTGGATCCCGCGCAGAAGATCGGACAGGTCATGGAGCTCATTGAGCGCGACTACGTTGACAGTGTGGAGCGCGACCAGCTCACGGACGAGGTCATCCAAGACCTTCTCCAACGCCTCGACCCGCACAGCTACTACCTCTCACCGGCCGATATGCGCACGGCCGTGGAGCCGCTTGAGGGCAGCTTCGTGGGCATCGGTGTGGAGTTCACTATCCAACGCGACACCATCGTGGTGATCTCACCACTGGAGGGCGGGCCCAGTGCAGCGCTGGGTGTCATGGCTGGCGATCGGATCATCAGCGCCGACGACAAGAACCTTGCAGGCATCGGTATCACGAACGACCAGGTCATGGACCATCTCCGCGGGCCCGATGGAAGTGTGGTGAGGATCGGCCTGTTGCGCAACGGGAAGCGCAAGCCCTTCGAGCTGGAGGTGAAACGGGGCAAGGTCCCCATCGAGAGCGTGGCCGCGGCCATCATGACCGATGCCACCACGGGCTACATCAAGGTGGTGCGCTTCGCGAAGACGACCACGGACGAATTCGCTGATGCGGCCGAGAATCTCCTTGCCCAAGGCATGAAGCGTTTGGTGGTGGATCTGCGCGGCAATGGTGGTGGTTATTTGGATGCCGCCATCCACATGGCCGACGAGTTCCTCCCGGACGGGGCCACGGTGGTGTACACCGAAGGCCGGAACCACCCGCGCCGCACCGACAAGGCCACTACCATGGGCGTGCTGGAGAACGTTCCGGTGGCCATCCTCATTGATGAAGGCTCGGCCAGCGCCAGCGAGATCGTGGCCGGTGCCATCCAGGACAACGACCGTGGCGTGATCGTTGGTCGCCGCACCTTCGGCAAAGGACTTGTTCAGGAACATCGCGAACTCCCCGATAGCAGTGCAGTTCGTCTCACCACGGCGCGTTACTATACCCCGAGCGGGCGGAGCATCCAGAAACCTTATGGTGAAGGCATCGACTACGAGGAGGCGCCTGATCGACGCCATGGTGAACTGATCAGTGCCGACAGCATCAAGGTTGATTCCGCCCAGGTGTTCAAGACCAAGGCCGGTAGAACGGTCTTTGGCGGTGGCGGTATCGTGCCCGATGTTTTCGTGGCTGCCGATACGGCCAATGCCTCTGCATACCTGAGCGAGCTCATCTGGACCGGCACGCTCAACCAGTTCGCCTTCGATGTGGCCGATCGCGAACGGACCCGCCTGGAGAAAATGGGGCAACAGGTCTATCGCAAGAGCTTCAATGCTGAACTACTGATCCCGGAGCTCGTGCGCTATGCCGCCAAGGAGGAGATCCCTGAACGGGTCCTCGACCTTGCCAAGAGCAGGTCCATCATCGGACAGCGCCTGAAGGCGGTCATCGCCCGCAACATCTGGGGCAACGAAGGGTACTACCCATTGGCGCTGGAGAACGACGCGGCCCACAAAAAAGCGGTGGAGCAGCTCGGAGCGCAGTAGTTCATGTTCACCTCAAAACGAGAAGGGGACCCATGGGGTCCCCTTCGATCGTTCGTGGTCGGTGAAGCTTACTTCACGGCTTCCTTGGCAGCGTCAACTGCGCCGTCAACAGCGGCAGCAGCGCTATCGCCCATGTTCTGCATGGCAGCAGCAGCGCTGTCAGCAGCAGCTTGGGCCTTGGCTTCAGCTTCTTTCATGGATGCTTCCAGGGCAGCAGCAATGCTGTCGGCTGCAGCCTTCGCTTCAGCTTCGATCTGCTCTGGGGTCTTGCCGCCGCCGCAGGCAGCGAAAACGCCCGCGATAACCGCGAGCACGGCGAACTTCTTGATCATCTCCGGTGATGTGTTTTGGTGAAAGTGGCGGCGAAAGTAAACTTTCCGGCAATACCACAACCATCCACCCTGTGCATGGGGGCTATCTTTCGCTCCCAACCGACCAAAGTCAGACACTATGGCCCACACACTGCCCGAGCTTCCCTACGCACACGATGCGCTGGAGCCCCATATCGACGCGGAAACCATGCGTATCCACCACGGCAAGCACCACAATGCTTATGTGACCAATCTGAACAAGGCCCTGGAGGGTTCCCCGAACACAGACAAGGCCTTGGAGGACCTCATGAAGGGGATGGACATGAGCAATATGGCCGTCCGGAACAACGGTGGGGGGCACTACAACCACAGCCTGTTCTGGCAGGTGATGGGGCCCGGCGGCGGGGGCAAGCCCGAAGGAGAGCTGGGGGCGGCCATTGATGCGGCTTTCGGCTCGTTCGAAGGGTTCAAAGAGAAATTCGCGGCCGCTGGGGCCACCCGCTTCGGAAGCGGATGGGCTTGGCTCTGCGTGCACAATGGCGGGAAGGTGGAGGTGTGCAGCACCCCCAACCAGGACAATCCCCTGATGCCGAACACGGGCTGCGGGGGCACACCCATCCTCGGCCTGGACGTGTGGGAGCATGCCTATTACCTGCACTACCAGAACCGCCGCCCGGACTACATCAGTGCTTGGTGGAACGTGGTGAACTGGAAGGAAGTGGCCCGTCGATACGCGGCAGGCAAGTAACACCTGTTGATGCTTCGTTGGCGGGTGGTCCGTGCTTCACGGGCTGCCCGTCTACTTTTCCGGCCATGAGATGGGCCGGGCTTTTGGTGCTGTTGCTCTGGGCTTCTTTCGGCAAGGCCGCCGGACCGTTCCAGCCGCTGCGTCAGGAGGGCTTGATCGCCGTGCTCGATCCCTTGGGTGAAGAGGCTGTTATTGTCGATGATGCGCAGCCGGAGAACCAACGTCTGATGGCCACATTGCTCACCGTGGCGCTGGGTCCCTTCGGTGGTCACCGTCTCTACATGGGCACGGGCGTCAAAGTGCCGATCATCTACACGCTCACATTGGGCGGGTGCTTCGGCATTCTGCCGCTGATCGACCTGGTGCACGTCCTCACCACCAAGGACCTGGAGCGCTACCGCAACAACAAGCAGGTGTTCATGTGGGCGAAGCCGCGGACGGAGCGGCTCACTCCACCGTGACCGACTTCGCCAGATTCCTTGGCTGATCCACATTGCAACCGCGCATCACGGCGATGTGGTAACTGATCAGTTGCAACGGTATGGAGGCCAGGATAGGGACCAGGCAATCCGACGTTTCAGGGATCTCGATCACGTGGTCGGCCAGCCCCTTCACAACGGTGTCGCCTTCGGTTACGATGGCGATGATCTTGCCTTTGCGCGCCTTCACCTCTTGGATGTTGCTCACCACCTTCTCGTAGCTGGCCCCTTTGGTGGCGATGACGAACACGGGCATTTCCTCATCGATCAGGGCGATGGGGCCGTGCTTCATTTCCGCAGCCGGATAGCCTTCGGCGTGGATGTAGCTGATCTCCTTCAGCTTCAATGCGCCTTCAAGGGCAACAGGGAAGCAGAAACCACGGCCGAGGTAGAGCGCGTTGCTCGCATTCTTGTAGATGTCCGCGATGTACTTCACGTGCGCCTCCGTCTTCAGCACCTTCTCCACCTTGTCCGGGATGGCGTCCAGTTCGTTGAGCAACCGGTAGAAGTTGCTGCCGCTGATGGTGCCCTTCTTTTGTCCGATCATGAGGGCCATGAGCGTTAGCACGGTTACCTGCGCCGTGAAGGCTTTGGTGCTGGCCACACCGATCTCCGGCCCTGCGTGCGTGTACGATCCGCCATGCGTGATCCGTGCGATGCTCGAGCCCACCACGTTGCATATGCCGATGATCGTGGCCCCCTTGCTCTTGGCGAGTTCGATGGCCGCCAGTGTATCCGCCGTTTCACCGCTCTGGCTGATCGCCAGCACGATGTCGTCCTCGTGGATGATGGGATTGCGATAGCGGAACTCGCTGGCGTACTCCACTTCGACCGGAATGCGCGCGAGTTCCTCGAAGAGGTACTCGCCCACGAGGCCGGCATGCCAACTGGTGCCGCACGCCACTACGATCACGCGCTTGGCATTGATGAATTTCTGTTCGTAGTCCTTAAGCCCCCCCAACACCACTTCGCCCTTGGCAAGGTTCAAGCGGCCACGGAGCGAATCACGGATGCTGCGCGGCTGCTCGTGGATCTCCTTCAGCATGAAGTGATCGTAGCCGCCTTTCTCCAGTGTCTCCAGATGCATCTCGAGCTCCTGGATGAACGGCGTCTTCTCCTGGTTGCGGATGTTCTTGATGCGCAATCCCTTGCCGCGTTCGATCACTGCGATCTCGCCGTCCTCCATGTACACCACGTTCTTGGTGTATTCCACGATCGGGGTGGCATCGCTGGCCAGGAAATGATCACCGTTCTCGGCAATGCCGATCACCAACGGGCTGCTTTTGCGCGCTGCCACCAGCATGTCCGGGTTCTTGCGGTCCAACAGCACGATGGCATAGGCACCCACCACACTGTCCAGCGCCAGCCTCACGGCCTCGGGCAGATCCACCTTTTCGGTGCGTTGGATGTCGTCGATAAGGTGCACCAGCACCTCCGTGTCGGTATCGCTTTTGAAGATGTGCCCGCGTTTCTTCAGCTCTTCCTTGATGGGGGCGTAGTTCTCGATGATGCCATTGTGGATCAACGCGATGTCGCCGCTGGTGCTCAGGTGCGGGTGCGCGTTCACATCATTGGGCGGTCCGTGCGTGGCCCAGCGCGTGTGGCCGATGCCGATGGTGCCAAGGACCGGAGCCCCGTTCACATGGTTCTCCAGATCGCTCACCTTCCCCTGGCGCTTGTGCAGCACCATCTTCCCGTCGTGGATCAAGGCCACACCAGCGCTGTCATAGCCCCGGTACTCGAGCCGCCTCAATCCGTTGATGATGATCGGATAGGCCTTCTTTTCGCCTACGTAAGCCACGATGCCGCACATGGTGGGAGCGCCTTGCCCGGCGCGGGGTGTTGGTCAGTGAGCGGTGAAAGTTAGCCGCAACTGCATTGGCCGATCCGAATGGCCGGGGCCGGCAAGTACCGCGCGATTGCCCGTGACGCCATTGAACCCGGCTATCAGGTCGATGCCCGTGTTCTCGTATTCACCGGTCAATAAGCCTTGCATGTAACGCGTGATGTTGAACCGGTACTCCTTGTTCGTGCTGTTGAAGACACCACCGTACTGGCCAATACCGCTTGCGAAATCGGGCAGGTTCACGTCCTGGCCCGCGTCGTTCTTGCGGAACACGAAATTGAGCTGTTGTGGTGGGAGTTCCACGGGGTAGTCCTCGGCGATCGGGATGATAAGCTCGGCTTTGGCCAAGGCGTCCAGGCCAGCTTCTGGGAAGCGTGCCACGTGCGGCAGCCGCAACGCCACTCGCGTGCCCCCGAAGGTCTGAAGGAAGTTCACCGCGTTACCCAGCGTGCTGTCCTGTAAGCAATTCTGCAGCCGCAGGTCGGTGGCAGTGCTGAAGTCGCGTTCGACGAACGTATAGCGCAGGCTGTTGCTGTTGATGGCGAAATCGTACGACAAGGTGTCTTCGCTGCCCGGCGTGTTGTCACGGTAGTAGAGCGTCATGCGCGAAAGCCCCCCCTCAAGCAGGAAGTTGAGCAAGCCGCCTTTCCCCGGCACCGTCTCATCCTTGGCGCTGATGGCCAGCCCGTGGAAAAAATCGAGGAACTTGTCGTTGTCCGCAAGGTCGTTGGTTCCCCATGCCGAAAGAAGCCGCTGCGCCAGTTCATCGCTCAAGCGGATGCGCAATTGGGCCGCGAGCGTGTCGCCGTCAATGATCGGCTTTACGAGAGGTTGTGGTGTGATCGAAGCACCGGGCGCCCAGCTAAGGTCCGTGCCAATGGTCGCCGGTCGGTCATCGCTGTGGAATGTGCTATCGGTCGACAAGCGTTCGGCCAGTTCCCGCACCACGAACACCTGAGGATGTGCATTGCCGTACAGCGGGGCCCCGCCGTCATACACCAAGGAAAGAACCAGCGAGTCCGGCACCAGCGCTGAGTTGTGCGCACTCGTGACATTGTTCGAGGTAAGTCTCAGGTGAACGGCCATGCCGCAGGTCAGCGTTCCGAACTGCCGGTCCACATAGCTGCCGAGCACGTTGCGGGTAAGCCCACTGGTACGCACCGCCGTGTCGGTCAGCGTGTATGCCACAATGGTGGCGGTGTCGGTGGTCAAGGTGCCCAGTTGGGCATCGCCCGGTATCAGGTCAAGACCGATGTTGTCCTCCGGCTTGCGGCAGGCCGACAGGGCCACGGCCCCGCAGAAAAGGAGAGCGGCCCAGTGCAGGGGCCGCCCAACCCGATAGCATGTCTTGTGTTCCAACTCAGACGAGCGCTTCTTCCAGTACGGCTGCATAGAAATCGGCCATGGCGCCAACGTGCTGCTCAGGGCTCACGAAGTCAAGAACGGGCTTACCGCACTTGTCTATTGCACCGTTCATCTCTTTGTTCAGCTTGGGGCTGCCTTTCACCACGGCGTCGCACAGACCGAAGCCGAACTTGTACAGTTCATCGGTGTTCGGTTTGGCAAGACCTCCGACAAGCGTTTTGTCGAAGCCCTCCATGCTCAGCTTCTTCGCAAGGTCCTTGTCCAGACCTTCCTTCTTCTCGTCGTACACGCTGAAGATCAGCTTGGCGTTCTCGAAGTGCGGATCGTCCGTGAAGAAGTGACGGATGTACAGGGGAATGAACGCGGTCATCCAACCGTGGCAGTGGATGATGTCCGGCACCCAGCCCAGTTTGCGCACGGTCTCCAGCACGCCACGGCAGAAGAATACCGCGCGCTCATCGTTGTCCTTGTAGAAATCGCCGTTGGCATCGTGGAGCACCGCCTTGCGCTTGAAGTACTCCTCGTTGTCGATGAAGTACACCTGCATGCGCGCGTTGGGCACACTGGCCACTTTGATCAACAACGCGTGGTCCGTGTCGTTGATGATGAGGTTCATGCCGCTGAGGCGGATCACCTCATGCAATTGGTGACGGCGCTCGTTGATGTTGCCCCACTTCGGCATGAACGTCCGGATCTCATTGCCACGGTCCAGCATGCCTTGGGGCAGTTGGCGGGCCGTCCTCGCCATCTCGGGGCCATCGAGGAAAGGATTGATGGCTTGGCTGATGGTGAGGACTTTCGCGTTCTTCAGGCTCATCGTTGTTTCGGGGAATTGCGGGGACAAAAATATAGATAAAGAGGGGGGCGGAGAAAGCCGATGTATAGCTTCCGCCCCCTTCAACAAGGCTCAAACCCGCGCTGGCATTGGAGTTCATAACGATTCCGCAGGAGGCCAGCGCGTGGGGTGCCCGGCAACGCTCCAAAAACCGGTCGGTCGGGTTCGTTCCCACCATGGGCGCCCTGCACAAGGGGCATATGTCCTTGATAAACAGGGCCAAACAGGATTGCGGGTCGGTGGTATGCAGTGTCTTCGTCAACCCTCTGCAGTTCAATAACCCGGAGGACCTCGCCAAGTACCCCAGACAAGTGGCCCATGACCGGGCGATGCTCGAGAGAGCCGGTTGCGATGCCGTTTTTGTTCCTGTTGCCGAAGAGCTCTATGCGGGTCGTTCAACCCGCACATTCGACCTGGGTGGTCTTGATTTCAAGCTGGAAGGCGCATCCCGGCCGGGTCATTTCCAAGGCGTTGCCAATGTGATCGAGCGGTTGTTCCACTTCGTTCGCCCTGATGCCGCGTTCTTCGGCGAAAAGGACCGTCAGCAGTTGGCTGTCATCAGAAGGCTCACAGCAGGAGAGCGCTGGCCTGTGCGGATAGTTGGCTGCCCCACGTTGCGCGAGTCCAATGGCCTTGCAATGAGCAGCCGGAACCAACGCCTAAGCCCCGAAGAGCGGGAGCTAGCAAGCGTTTTGTTCAGGGCCTTGTCCACTGTGCAGGAGGTGGCCTTCAAAACGACGGCAGAGGAGGCTAGGCAGGCGGGACTGGCACTGCTGGCCCGGGAGCCGGTCGTGCGCCTTGACCACCTCGAGATAGTGGACAGCATGACGCTGGACCCGTTGGCTGACTGGGGCGAACGGACCGATGCCGTGTGCGTGGTGGCGGCGTTCATCGGTCCGGTTAGGCTCATCGACAACATTACCCTGCGCCGATAACTTCGCCGCCCCTTCCGCGGAAGTCTTGCAGTCCGCAAAGGGTCCCATTACGCATGACGATCGAAGTGCTCCGCGCCAAACTGCACCGTGTCACGGTCACTGAGGCGGACATCAACTATATCGGCAGCATCACCTTGGACGAGGATCTTATTGATGCGGCCGGCCTCTTGGAGGGCGAGAAAGTGCAGGTGCTGAACGTGAACAACGGCGACCGGCTTTACACCTATGTGATCAAAGGCGAGCGGGGCAGCGGTGTAGTGTGCCTGAACGGTCCTGCCGCGCGCCGCGTGAGCGTGGGTGACGTTGTCATCGTGGTGGCCTACGCCCACATGACCATTGATGAGGCGCGTGCGTTCAAACCCACCATCGTTTTCCCTGACGAGAAGACGAACAAACTGAAGCGGTGACCCGCACAGGGCCGCGCTGCGCATGAAGAAGGCGGTCGTCGGTTTCCTGAAGTTGGCCGTGCCGATCGGCCTGGGTGTGTGGCTGGTCGCATACCAGTACGGTCAATTGAGCGAGGCCCAACGGACCGAATTGTTCGCGGCGTTCCGAGCGGCTGATATCCGTTGGCTTCTGGCATCCGTGGTGCTCGGTTGGTTGAGCCACATGAGCCGTGGATGGCGTTGGCGCTATGTGCTGGAGCCGCTGGGTTACCGGCCGCGTTTCTGGAACTGCTATCACGCGGTGATGAACGGCTATTTCATGAACATGCTCATCCAACGTGCGGGGGAAGCAAGCCGTGCCGTGTCGCTCTACCGTACCGACAAGGTGCCCTTTGAAAAGGGCTTTGGCAGCGTGCTTGCTGAGCGGGTGATCGATATGGTCATGCTCTTGGTGATCGCTGTGGTCTCCCTGGCGCTCCAAGTGGAGAAGATCGACTTGTTCCAAGAGCGGATCGCTGAGTTCAGGGCCGGTCAAACCACGGATGAGCCGGGTACATCATGGTGGATGTGGACGATCGGTGCGGTGGTGGTTCTTGGTCTGGCCGTGGCGCTGTGGTTTTTGGCCACGCGGCCGGAACTGCGCGCGCGGCTCAAGGACACGGTGCGGGGTTTCGTGGAGGGCCTGCGCTCCGTACTGCGCATGCGGAACAAGGGCGCGTTCCTCTTGCACACGGTGTTGATCTGGGCACTCTACCTGGGGATGTTCTGGGTGGGCTTCTTTGCGTTGGATGCAACTGCGGCCGTGCCGCCTGCCGGGGTGTTCGCTGGGTTCATTGCGGGTGCGATCGGCATTGTCCTGGTGCAAGGTGGGATCGGAGTTTACCCTGCGTTCGTAGCACTCATTGTCAGCGTGTACATGCCGCCGGCCCAGGACGGCGGCTTGCTTCTCCCCGAAGCACTTGCCATGGGCTGGCTGCTCTGGGTGGCCCAGACAGCGATGATCATCGTGCTGGGGGGCATCTCATTACTTTTCACTGCACGCAGCAAAACCACTGCATGATGGAAACAAGCGGTCCAAGAACTCCTCATATCCTCGACCGCGTGCAGTTGGTACGCATGGTGAACCTGTGGCGGATGGCCGGCGCACGCGTAGTGTTCACGAACGGCTGCTTCGATATCCTGCACCGGGGCCATGTAACTTACCTCGAAGAAGCAGCCAAGCTGGGCCACCGGCTCGTGGTGGGTTTGAACAGCGACGCCTCGGTGAAGCGACTGGGCAAGGCGCCCGACCGGCCTTTGAACGATCAAGACAGCCGCGCCGCTGTGCTCAGTGCGTTGCGGTGCGTGGATGCGGTGTGCGTGTTCGATGAAGGCACGCCTTTGGAACTGATCGAACTAGTGCGCCCCGATGTGCTGGTGAAGGGCGGCGATTGGAAGCCGGAGCAGATCGTCGGTGGAACAGAGGTGCTCGGTTGGGGCGGTGAAGTGCGCTCCTTGGCGTTCGTTCAGGGCTACTCCACAACCGGACTGGTCGAGAAGATCAAGCATGGCTAAGGTCCGTTCCACGTTCGTGTGCCAGAACTGCGGCACCAACTACGCGCAGTGGTTGGGGCAGTGCTCCAACTGCAAGGAATGGAACACGATCGTGGAGGAAGTGCGCGACCGGTTGGAAGAGAAACGTGCAGTCCCGTCCGGGTTGAAGCAGCGCACACCGAAGCCCGTCGCCATCGACGCGATCCCGCTGGAGGACGGGCCGCGATTGCCGATGGGCGATGCTGAACTGGACCGTGTGCTCGGAGGTGGCATGGTGCCCGGCAGCATTGTTCTGCTCGGAGGTGAGCCCGGCATCGGCAAAAGCACCTTGTTGTTGCAAACAGCCCTGAACGCACCGGGGCTCCGGACGCTTTACGTGAGCGGTGAGGAGAGTGAGCACCAGATCAAGATGCGCGCGGAACGCCTGGCGAAGGGCAAGCTCACGGAGAGCGCGTGCTACGTTCTCACCGAAACCAACACGCAGAACATCTTCAAGCAGGTGGACGAGATGAAGCCCGGCCTGTTGGTCATCGACAGTATACAGACGCTTCACACGGCCGTGCTGGATGCGAGCCCCGGCAGCGTTGGCCAAGTGCGCGAATGCACCGCCGAATTGATGCGGCTCGCGAAAACCACCGGTATACCCGTGGTGCTCATTGGTCACATCACCAAGGAAGGATTGCTCGCGGGCCCGAAAGTGCTGGAGCACATGGTCGATTGCGTGCTGCAGTTCGAGGGCGACCGCGATCACGCATACCGCTTGCTGCGCCCGTTGAAGAACCGCTTCGGCAGCACCAACGAATTGGGCATCTACGAGATGCGGGGCAGTGGTCTCTCCGAAGTGGCCGACCCGAGCCAAGTGTTGTTGGGCCAGCGCGGCGAGCGCCCCAGCGGTGTTGTGGTGTCCGTTACGATGGATGGTGGACGGCCGCTGTTGATCGAAGTGCAGGCCCTGGTGAGCAGTGCGGTCTACGGCACGCCGCAACGCAGCGCAACGGGTTTCGACCTGCGCCGGATGAACATGCTACTGGCCGTGCTGGAAAAGCGCTGTGGTTTCCGGTTGGGGCAGAAGGACGTGTTCCTCAACCTCGCTGGCGGCTTCCGCATCGAAGAACCTGCCATCGACCTGGCCGTTGTGTGCGCCATACTCAGCAGCAACGCCGACCTCAGCGTGCCGATGGATACCTGTTTCGCAGGTGAAGTGGGTCTTACCGGCGAGATCCGCCCTGTGACGCGCACCGAGCAGCGCGTTGCTGAAGCACGCAAGCTCGGCTTCGCGCGGATCTTCATACCCAAGGGTTCCGGAGCCATACCGGCCAAAGGCATCGAAGTGGTACAGGTCGAGCGCGTAGGAGAGGTTTTGGCACATCTGTTCGGCTGAACCATGCGCAACAACTTCGGGCTGCTGCGCGTGTTGTTCGCAAGCGCGGTGCTGATCACGCATGCCCATGTGCTTTCCGGCGATCCGGGCGGTGACCTGCTCCAACGGGCGACGGACAACCAAGCTGCCTTCTCCTGGCTGGCGGTGCGCGCTTTCTTCGTCATCAGCGGTTTCTTGGTGTACAAGAGCTTTGAGCGCTCGTCCGATGTTGTTGATTTTCTGCGGCGCCGTTTCCGCCGGGTATGGCCTGCGCTGATCGCATTGGTCCTGGTAACGGTCTTCGTCATCGGTCCGATCTTCACCTACCACAACGCAACGCATTATTTCGGCAAGGGCGCGACCTGGCGTTATGCGGCCATGCCCATCACCATTGTGCTGGGACAAGTCCCGTACGATCTTCCCGGGGTATTCGACAAGGTGCCGCATCCCGGCATCGTCAATGGATCGTTATGGACCATCGCGTACGAGGTTCTGTTCTACCTGGCCACTGCGGCACTGTTCGTCCTGAAGCGGTGGTCAACCGCCTTGCGGGCAACCGTGCTGATCGTGTTCCTTGCGTGCATGGTGGTCCGTATGTCAGTGGACGGTGGGATCCTGCAGTTGAGCGGCGGCCTTCCTTTCATGGCCTTCACCTGGTGGAGCATCGTGGACATGGGCGTGTTCTATTCCGCCGGGTGCGTGATGGCTTCAGGGCCGGTCCTGGCGCACGCTTCAATGAAGTCCTTGCTCGGCCTTGCGCTGGTGTTCTTGGTGCTCACGATCTGGTTGAAGGTGTATCCGCTTGCTGAAGGTGTCCTACTGCCGCTGTTGGTGATCAGTGCGGCCTATGCGCCCATTAGGTCCGGCGTTCGGTCCGGTCCGGTCGACATTTCCTACGGCACTTACCTCTGGGGCTACCCCATACAACAGATGTTGATGACCGCCCATGCCTGGACACCGCTTGAACTCGCAGCCCTGTCGGTTCCGCTCGCCTGGGCGGCCGGCTGGCTGTCGTGGCGGATGGTAGAACGGCATTTCCTGGTTGATCACCGATTGGAACCTGTTCGGGTAGATTCGCCGCAGCCATGAGCGATGTGAGGCATGCGGTCTCCGGGAAATGGGGGTGGTTGCTGGCGGTGACAGTGATCTTCATCGTCTCCTACTTCCCGCTTTTCATGCATCTGGACAAGTTGCCACTGAGAATGTGGGATGAACCGCGCCAAGCCATTGGTGCATACGAAATGCTGCACAATGGGAACTGGTTGGTGAACCACTACCAAGGCGCCCCGGACATGTGGAGCACCAAGCCCCCCTTGCTGCTCTGGGTCCAGGCACTCTTCATGGCCTTACTGGGCACAGGCGAACTGGCTGCACGATTGCCGTCAGCTATTGCGGGCCTAGGAACATGTTTGCTCTTGCTGCGGTTCACGCATCGCGCAATGGGTAGTCCATGGCCGGGGGTGGTTGCTGCCATCACGCTCATCACCGCGCAAGGCTATGTCAATCGTCATGTGACCCGAAGCGGTGATTACGATTCGCTGCTCGTTCTGTTCATGTTCTGGGCCGCATATCAAGCATTCGAGTACGCTCGTAGCGGAGAGCGCCGCCACATGCTGTTGCTGTTCCTCGCCCTGACCTTGGGCATGCTCACCAAGAGCGTGCAAGCTTTGATGATGACCCCGGCCATCGGGTTGTGGTGGCTCTTCACCGGCCGATTGAAAGGGGCGCTTTCCGATCGTTGGCTATGGGCAGGGCTTTTGGGTTTCTTGCTGGTCGTCGGCGGTTTCTACGGGGCTCGGGAGGCGGTCAACCCTGGCTACTTGCAGGCGGTGTGGGACAATGAGTGGGGCGGTCGGTATGGCGCCACGCTCGAAGGACATCTCCATGATGGCCACTATTACTTCCAGATCCTGAGCACGCATCAGTTCCAACATGGTTATATGCTTGCCATTGCCGGCGCTTTGGTCGGACTTGGGAGCCGTGACCCGCAGCTGAAACGACTTACGGGCTTCGCCGTTTTGTTCGCGGTGCAGTATCTGGTGGTGATCAGCAATGCAGGAACCAAGACGGAATGGTACATCGCTCCGGCATATCCTTTCCTATGCTTACTGGCCATGGTCGTGTTCTGGCTGTTCGTTCGGTGGTGCGCTGCTAGCGCTTGGCTGAACGACCAAATGCACACGTATGTCATGCCGGTCGTCCTTGCGGTGGTCTTGTTCTTCAAGCCGTACACTGATGTGATAGCCCAGACCTATTTCCCCAAAGAGTGGCCCTGGGACGTTGACTACTACGCGTTGCCGCACTACATGCAGGAGTGCGCCAAGGGAAAGCGCGAGACCGCGGCGAACGTCCTGTGTTGGGACGACTACAATGGCCACATCATGTTGTACGTGTACATGCTGAACGACCGCGGTCACGCCATCGAAAGCATAAGCAAGCACGATCTGCAGCGGGGTATGCGCCCTGTGGCAGCCGAGTGGCACGTGAAGCAGTTCATCGAAGAGCACTACGTGACACTGACCTTGGAAGAGAGCGGGCCCGTGAAGGTGTATGCCATCGCCGGGACCAAGCCCGGAGCCGGCCACCAGGTCGCTTTAGAGGCTGGTCACAACAAGCCCCCATCAACGGGGACCCGCTGAAAACGACGGGACAAGTCCAACTGCCGCAACGGCTTGCGGCGGCACCTTGCAACCCGTGGAGCGGGCCCGGCGTAGCAAGCCGCCGCCCTGCGGCCTCCGGATGATCTTCAACTCCATCCAGTTCCTGGTCTTCTTCGTCCTGGTGACAACACTGTACTACGTGTTGCCCTACCGGTACCGCTGGCCCATGCTCTTGGCGGCCAGTTGCTGGTTCTACATGGCCTTCGTGCCGGTGTACATCCTCATCCTGGCCTTCACCATCGTGGTGGACTATGGCGCTGGCATCCTCATCGAGGGCAGTACGGGCCGTACGCGCAAACGATGGCTCACGGCCAGCATCATCGCCAACGTGGGCGTGCTGGCCATCTTCAAATACTACGGTTTCCTCACGGACAACTGGGAGGCGTTGGTGCACAGCTTCGGGTACGCGGATTACAGCGTGCCCGACCTGGGCATCATTCTCCCGATCGGACTTTCATTCCACACGTTCCAGAGCCTGAGCTACACCATTGAAGTGTACCGGGGCAACCAGAAGGCCGAGCGGCACCTGGGCATCTTCTCGCTCTACGTGATGTTCTATCCGCAGCTGGTGGCTGGCCCCATTGAACGGCCGGACAACCTACTGCGGCAGCTGCACCTGAAGTTCGACTTCGACCCCAAGGTGGTGGCCAGCGGTATGAAGCTCATGGCCTGGGGCTTCTTCAAGAAGCTCGTCATCGCCGATCGTGTGAGCGCCATGGTGAACCATGTGTACGACAGCCCGCAGGCGCACGAAGGCCCGGCCCTTTTGCTGGCAACGCTGCTGTTCAGCATCCAGATCTATTGCGACTTCAGCGGATACAGCGACATCGCACTGGGCGCGGCGCGCACGTTGGGCATCGACTTGATGCGGAACTTCCGCACACCGTACTACAGCACCAACATCAGCGAGTTCTGGCGGCGCTGGCACATCAGCCTCAGCAGTTGGTTCCGCGATTACGTGTACATCAGCCTCGGTGGCAACCGCGTGGTGAAGTGGCGCTGGTACTACAACCTCATCATCACCTTCCTGCTCAGCGGCCTCTGGCACGGCGCCAACTGGACGTACATCGTTTGGGGCGGATTGCACGGCTTCTATCTCGTGTTCGCCGTGGTGACAGCGGACATGCGCGGCAAGCTGGGCGCGGCCTTGGGCTTGGGGAAATTGCCATGGCTGAACATGGCGATCCAAACCGCAACGACGTTCTGCTTGGTTGCCTTCGCGTGGATCTTCTTCCGTGCGGACACCGTTTCCAACGCATGGTATATCGCGACGCACCTCTTCACGGGGCTGGGCGGCTTCTTCACGGGTGATGCCCTCACGTTCTGGGCGCCGCTGGTCGGATCATCGGCCAATGAGATGTACGTCGCTTTGTTGGGCATCGCCATCATGGAACTGGTGCAGCAACTGCACAACCGCCGCGCGATGACGTTGCGCATGGCCGAGTGGTCGGCGGTGAAGCGCTACGCGATCTACATGGGGCTCATCGCGTTCTGCGTGTTCCTCGGCAGCTACTACCACACGGCCCAGTTCATCTACTTCCAGTTCTGATCCATGCGCCGCTTCTTCCTCCGCATCCTGCTCATCTGCGCGCCGTTCGCGGTGGTGTTCGGCACGGTGGTCGTGGTGGATCCATACAACTACTTCAACTGGTGCCACGTGGTGAGCGACGAGGTGAAGCTGAAGAACCTGAACCACGACGGTAAGACGATGGCCTTCAGCAACCTTATGTGGAAGATGAAGGAATACCGCAGGAAGCCGGTGCCCGATCTCCTCATCGGGGATTCCAGGTTGTCGTACTTCGACCTGCAATACCTTGACAAGGCTACTGGACAGTCGTGGTACAATTTCGGTGTGCCTGGTGGCAACCATCGCACTGCGCTCGATGTGTTCGACTACGTGGACAGCATTGCGCCACCGAACCGTGTATACATGCAAGTGAGCTTCCGCAACATGGCCGCTGGGCAGGACTACGACATCTTCAGCGAGCCGCTGGCCGTGGAAGGAACACCGGGCCTCTACGTGAGCAATCGCCGTGTGCTGGCAGCAACATGGCTCGCCATCAAAGCCTGCGCATCGCCGGGCAGTGTGCAGTACGATGTCCTCTCACCGGACCATTGGAACAACGTGATGACCATGGAGAGGGATGCTGCTGCATCCTTCAAAATGGACACGGCATTCTACCATCGAATGGAGGAGGTAGCGGTCGAATGCCGGAAGCAGGGCACCGAACTGGTATTGGTGGAATGGCCTTCGCACGAGAGCCTTCACACCGTGCGCACTGAAGCGGGGCTCGATGCACAACGCGCTGCTTACGCCGACCGTTTGCGCTCCATGGCCACTTACGTGGACCTCGATGCACCGGGCAATACGATCAGTGCGGACCGGAGCAACTTCCGCGACCCGCTGCACCTCACTACCGAGGCCCAGCGGATGGTCGTTGATGCGCTGCTCAAGCGCTGACTTCCTCAGGAACGAATTGCTTCAGCCAAACACGGGCCTCCTCTTCCGTGGCGCAGATGCGCGTGCGGAAGACCTGCGGGAAATAGCTGAAGTAGAGCTTGGTGATCATCTCCACCATGTTGTCCCCGGCAACCACCGCAAGGGCAACGACCAGGTCGGCGCTGCGCTCCGGGGCGAAGTGATCGCTCTGGGTCACCGACAGCTCGAAATCAATGTCCGGCGGAAAGACGCTGAGCATGACATGGCGCCCACCTGCGCACAGCTCCATGCGGGCTGCTTTGTTCTCCGCGAAACCCTGCAGGGAGATCTTGCACCCCGGCAGGAACCGCTGCTCGATGAAGCCCGGCTCCACCAAGGTCATCGTGGCGATGGGGGTTTCAATGCTCCTGCGGGACATAGCGCGAAGCTAGGCCTGAAAGAAGATCGTCCGACCGATCACTGCACCTTCGCGATGGGATTCGTCAAACCGCTGTAGCCGCTCAGTTCCATCTTGATGGAACCCACGAGCACCTTGGCTTGTGCAAGCACAGGAATGTGGTTGCCGTCGTCCGTCACCCAAACGTTGAGGTCGTCGCTGGTCTTGAAGACGCGGCCTTCCTGCACGATGGGCTGGAACTTGATCGTGCGGTACTTTCCATTGCGCAGCTTGATCGTCTCGCGGCCCATCACCTTCATCTGCAAGGGCCAGTACTCGCCGTCAACGAAGCAGGGCACGGTGAACACATCGCCCTTGGCCGCGCTGCCGAAGTCGAGTGTGCGCGCGAAGTAGAACGCACTGATCATGTCCTGCGTGTGCAGGGGGACCTCGTACACATCGTTGTCGTGGTCGGTGAGTTGGCCACGGTGCTGCAGGAACACGTACTTCTGATCGAACGTGTAGCCGCCTTCGTCAACGTGGCGCGTGAAGGCCCAGGGGAACACACCGGCGCTGTCGAAGTAGCTCTCGTAGTGGTCATCGACCTTGAAGAACGTGTTGAACGCGCCCAAGCTGCGGCCCGTGCCCACCGCACGCAGCATCTGCCTGTCCTGGAACTTCACGTCGGTGCTCTTCAGCTCCAACACGGCCTCGCCAGCATTGATGAAGCCGTAGTGCACGATGTACGTGAGCTTCTCGCCGCTCTTGAAGGCGGCATGCGGCAGCGTGCGCAGTTGGTTGGTGAGGTCCTTGCCGGCCGGCGCCACCTCCAAACCGGCCTGGCCGAACGCCATGCTCAGGAAGCCGATAGCGGCCAGAAGGAAAATGCTCTTGCGGGTCATGTCCACGGGTTTGCAATTGCTGTACCAACGGGGAGAAGCCTCTGGCTGTTGGCTTCTGGCTATTGGCATGTCTGTGGAAGTCGCGGGATCGAAGCCCTTTGCTGCCTTTGGCTTTTGGCCATCGGCCTTTGGCCCGTTGGTGGAAGTCGCGAGGAAGCAACACTTGGCCGGATGCGCCGACGAGCCAACAGCCAACAGCCAACGGCCACGAGCCGCATCACACCACAATGTTCACGATGCGCTTGGGCACCACGATCACCTTTTTGGGCGGCTTGCCCTCCAGGCGTTGCTGCACCTCGGGGTTGGCCAGTACGGCGGCTTCCACGCTCTTGGCGTCCAAAGCAATGGGGAACTCCAGTTGCAGGCGCGTTTTGCCGTTGAAGCTGATGGGGTAGCTGAAGCTGTCCTCCACCAGGTGCTCGGCGCTCCACTGGGGCCATTTCGCCCCGGTCACGCTGTCGGTATGACCGAGTTTCTCCCAGAGCTCCTCGGCGATGTGCGGCGCGAAGGGTGCCAGTGCGATCACCAGCGGTTCCAGCACCGCGCGCTTGTTGCACTTGAGACTGCCCAGCTCGTTCACGGCGATCATGAACTGCGCCACGCTGGTGTTGAAGCTCATCTTCTCGATGTCCTCCGTCACCTTCTTCAGGGTGGCGTGCAGGATCTTCAGTTCGGGCTTGGTGGGGGCGTCGTCGGTTACGTGAAGTGGGTCGACCCCGTGGGTCGACGGTACGGGTGCATCCGAAGAAGATCCGGGGTGGAAGAGGTTCCAGAATTTGCGTAGGAAGCGGAAGGTGCCTTCGATGCCGTTGGTGTCCCATGGCTTGCTCTGCTCGATGGGGCCCAAGAACATCTCGTAGAGGCGGAGCGTGTCGGCGCCGTACTTCGAGATGATGTTGTCTGGGTTGACTACGTTGAACTTCGACTTAGACATCTTCTCTACTTCTCGCTCGCAGATAAATGTCCCATCCTCTTCGGTCAATAGTTCGAATTGTTGCCCTGGCCGACTGTTCCGAAAAGCGGTAATGTCGAGTAGGTCATTAGCCCCCACATGGTCGACATAGACGTGAGCCTTATATCGAGCCGCAAAGGAGACAAACGATGTGGCGCGGTAATCTATGGATGAGTCGTGGCGAGCATAGATCTCAGCCAATGGACTGAAGTCTTTGGTCTCAATCATCCGATCATAGCGCCCCTTACTGATGTAAACCAGTGGCGATCCTCCCGGAGACAACCACTGTGTTCCATTAATAAACCAACTCATCACGCCAGTATGCAACGTGAACGCAGATACACCTTGTATCATCCCTTGGTTCACCAGCTTCTTCGCGGGCTCATCGAAGTTGATCCAGCCGCGGTCCTTCAGGAATTTGGTCCAGAAGCGGAAGTAGAGCAGGTGGCCGGTGGCGTGTTCGCTGCCGCCCACGTACAGGTCCACTTGCTGCCAGTAGTTGATGGCTTCCGGTGATGCGAAGCGGCCCTCGTTCTTCGGGTCCATATAGCGCAGGAAGTACCAGCTGCTGCCGGCCCAACCGGGCATGGTGGTGGTCTCCAACCCCCACCCGGCCTCCCCCGGTGGGGGAGGAGGAATGCGTGCACCCTCGGGGCTCTTCGCTTTCCGGGGATCGAAGTGCCAGCTCTTCGCGCGTGCGAGCGGTGGCTCTCCGGTTTCCGTCGGCAGGAACTTGTCCACTTCCGGGAGCACCAACGGAAGTTCGCCTTCCGGCAAGGCGTACGGCACGCCGTCCTTGTAGTAGATGGGAATGGGTTCGCCCCAATAGCGCTGGCGACCGAAGGCGGCATCGCGCAGGCGGAAGTTGATGCGGCGCTCACCGGCTCCGAGCTTTTCCAGTTCATCGATCGCACGTGTGATCGCATCGGGCACTTTCAAGCCCTTCAGGAAACCCTCACTGCAGATCGTTGCGTCCTTGCGTTCGTCGGCCTCCTTGCTGATGTCGGCGCCTTCCGTCACCGCGATGATCGGCAGGCCGAAGTGCGTGGCGAAATTCCAGTCGCGCTGGTCACCGCCGGGCACGGCCATCACGGCGCCGGTGCCGTAACCGCCGAGCACGTAGTCGCCCACCCACACCGGTACTTCAGCGCCGGTGAACGGATGGATGCATGTCGCACCGGTGAACACGCCGCTCACCTTCTTCACGTCGGCCATGCGCTCACGTTCGCTGCGGTTCTTCGCTGCGCTGACGTAGGCCATCACTTCCGCGCGACGGTCGGCGGATGTGATGCGCTCGACCAGCTCGTGCTCGGGTGCGAGCGTGACGAACGTGACGCCGAACAGCGTGTCGGGGCGGGTGGTGAAGACCTCGATGGCCTCACCCCGACCCTCTCCAGTGGAGAGGGGGTCTGCCTCACCCCTGCCCCTCTCCAGTGGAGAGGGGTCTGAGGTGGGAGGAACGAACGCGCCGGCTTCGTATCGCAGTTCGGCGCGCTCCTCGAGCAACAGGCGAATGCGTTCAAGCACATTGTCAATGTTGCCGAGGACTTCGTCATTCGTGAAGCGGACGACCTTGAATCCATGACGCTCAAGTTGAAGCGTGCGTTCGGCATCTTCATCGTTACGCTCTTGGTGGCTGCCGCCATCAACTTCAACCACGAGCTGCTTCGGCAAACAAGCGAAGTCAACGATGTAGTTCTCCACAACATGTTGCCGGCGGAACTTCGCACCAAGTGAACTGCCACGCAACGCTTGCCAAAGCGCATCTTCGGCCAGCGTGGGCTCTGAACGCATTCGACGCGCATTGTTCGCCAGGGACTTGTAGTTGGTCCGATCAGCAGTGTGGAAACGCAGGTCGGTCTTGTCGCCCTCGACACTTGCACTGGTCTGATCGCTTGCAAGCATTTCACCCTCTCCTTTGGAGAGGGCAGGGTGAGGCCGCATTTCACCCTCTCCACTGGAGAGGGCCGGGGTGAGGCGAAACCGCACAAGCGCCCCTTCGCTCTTTCCGATCCAGTTGCGCTGCGCTTCCTTGATGCTCTCGCTCCAGTCGAGCGTGTCAAGCCCGTCGAGCAGGCGCTGGGCGAAGGCCGTGATGCGCATGCTCCATTGCGGCATGCGTTTGCGCTCCACGGGGTGACCGCCGCGCTCGCTCACACCGTCCTTCACCTCGTCGTTGGCGAGTACGGTGCCCAGCGCGGGGCACCAGTTCACCCATGCTTCACCGAGGTAGGCCAGGCGGAAGCGCATGAGGATTCCGCGCTGCGTCTTCTCGTCGAACTGCTTCCATTGCGCAGCGGTGAAGGCGGCCAACGGTTCATCCTCTTCGTTGCCGGTGATGGCGCATTCGTCCGCACCGTTCCAGCCTTGCTGTTCGAAGCGCGCGATCATGTCCGCGATCGGTCGCGACTTGTCCTGCGCGTGGTCGTACCAGCTGTCGAAGAGCTGCAGGAAGATCCACTGCGTCCACTTGTAGAAGTCGGGGTTGCTCGTGCGCACTTCACGGTCCCAATCGAAGCTGAAGCCGATGTTGTCGAGCTGTTCGCGGTAGCGCGTGATGTTGACTTCCGTGGTCTTCGCCGGGTGCTGGCCTGTCTGGATCGCGTACTGCTCGGCCGGCAGCCCAAAGCTGTCGTAGCCCATGGGGTGCAGCACATTGAAGCCGCTGTGCCGCTTGTACCGCGAAACGATATCGCTGGCGATGTAGCCGAGCGGGTGCCCCACGTGCAAGCCCGCGCCGCTGGGGTAGGGGAACATGTCCAGCACGTAGTACTTGGGCTTGGAGGAATCGTTCTCCACGCGGTAGGTGCCGCGCTTGCGCCATTCTTCACGCCACTTCTTCTCGATGTCCTTGTGCTCGTAGCCCATGTCCGTTGCTGAAGTGGGCGAAAGTACTGGCCGCCGCCGCAGTGGCTCGGCTACTGACATAGGGCAACTGACAACCCGACCGCGGTACCTGCGGTTCACCTTTCACCGGGGATAGTTTCGCCCCGATCAATGGGTATCGACCGCACCTTGAAAGCCCGCGCCCGCAGCAGCAGTGTGGGTACCACCTTGGGCATCATGCTCACCCTCTTCATGCTGGGAGCGTTGGGCCTCTTCATGCTGAGCGCGAAGGGGGTGGAGACCTACCTCAAGGAGCAGGTGGTGGTGCAGCTCTTCCCGAAGACGGCCTTGAAGGAAAGCCAGATGATGCAGCTGCGGAAGGAACTGGACACCGAGCCCTACACGGCTTCCACGGAACTGATCAATGCCGAAGAAGCCGCGGAGCAAGCGAAGGAGGACCTGGGCGAAGACTTCCTGGCGGTGCTGGGCGGTACCAGTCCGATACCGGCGAACATCCAACTGCGCATCGCATCGCAGTATGCCCGGCCCGACAGTATGAAGTGGATCGTGGAGCACCTGCGCAACGATGATCGGTTGCAGGATGTGGCCTACAACAGCATGACGGTGGACAACATGGAGCAATTGGTGAAGAAGGCATGGCTGGTCTTGGGTTTGGGATGCGTGGTGCTGCTCCTGGTGGCCATCGCGCTCATCAACAACACCATCCGCCTGGCGGTGTACAGCCAGCGCATGCTCATCCGCACCATGCACCTCGTGGGGGCCACGGGTTGGTTCATCAAGCGGCCCTTCATACGGCAGAGCGTGGTGCAGGCGGTGGTCGCATCGATACTGGCCGTGGGGCTGCTGGTGGGTTGCATGCAGTTGCTGTTCACCTACGTGGCCCCGGACCTGCGGGTGCTCATCGACGTGGAGATCATGGCCTTGACCTTCGCTGGGGTGCTGGTTCTGGGGCTGCTCATCGCCCTAGTGAGCACCTGGTTCGCCGTGCGCCGCTACATTCGCATGGATCTTGACGAGCTCCACTGGAGCTGAGAACACGCTGCCATGTCCGAACAGAACACGAACGAGCTCCCCTTCACGCGCACCAACTACACGCTGCTGCTCATCGGCATCGGCATCGTTTTCCTGGGCTACATCCTCATGGCCGGTGGCGGCAGCGGCGACCCGAACGTGTTCAATGCGGACGAGATCTTCCACCCGCGGCGCATCACCGTGGCGCCCATTGTGGCCATGATGGGCTACCTCTTCTGCGTGTACGCCATCCTGAAGAAGCCCAAGGCCTGAAGTGCTAAGTGGAAGGTGCAAGGTTGAAAGTGCAGCAGCACGGACCTTGCACCTTCCACTTTCCACCCTGCACTTTCCCCCTGAAGTCGAATGACCGTTCTTGAAGCCATCGTCCTGGCCATCATCGAGGGGCTCACGGAGTTCCTGCCGGTGAGCAGCACCGGGCACATGATCATCGGCAGCACCATCATGGGCATTGCGGCCGATGACTTCGTGAAGCTGTTCACGGTGGCCATCCAGTTCGGGGCCATCCTCAGCGTGGTGGTGCTCTATTGGCGCAGGTTCTTCGAGAGCTTCACGATCTATCCGTTGCTTTTTGTGGGCTTCATCCCTGCTGCCATCGCCGGTCTGCTCTTCAAGAGCCACATCGATGAGCTGCTGGAACACGTAGAGATCGTTGGCCTCATGCTGCTGCTCGGTGGGATCTTCTTCCTCTTCATCGAGCGCATCTTCCCCGCCAGCGGCACGGAAGAGAAACCGATGACCTGGAAGAACGCTTTTGTGGTGGGTTGTTTCCAGTGCATTGCCATGGTGCCGGGCGTGAGCCGCAGTGCCGCGACCATCGTCGGTGGTCTCAGCCAGAGGCTCTCGCGCAAGCAGGCGGCCGAGTTCAGCTTTTTCCTGGCCGTGCCCACCATGTTCGCTGCCACCGCCAAAAGCATGTGGGATTACATCGATGATGGCGGGGCCTTCACCACCGAGCATTGGAAGCTCTTCGGGGTCGGCAATCTGGTGGCCTTCGTGGTGGCCATCCTCGCCATCCGGGGCTTCGTTGGCTTCCTTACGAAGCACGGCTTCGGCATTTTCGGGTGGTACCGCATCGTGGTCGGTGGTGTCATCCTCGTCCTGTGGGCGATGGGGGTTGATATGAGCATTGTCTGACCTCACCCCGGCACCTCTCCCAAGGAGAGGGGAATAGATCCTACGATGTCCCAAGTTCATCCTTCCCTCAGCGATACGGACAACGGCGGTCTGCTGCTGGTGGACAAGCCCGTGGGGTGGAGCAGCTTCGATGTGGTGAAGAAGCTGCGGGGCGCCTTCCGCAGTGTGCTGGGGCACCGCGTGAAGGTGGGCCACGGGGGCACTCTTGACCCATTGGCGAGCGGCCTGTTGCTGATCGGCTTCGGCAAGTGGACGAAGCAGTTGGAGCGCTTGGCCGGGGAGGACAAGTCGTACGAGGCCACCGTGCGCTTGGGAGCGACCACCCTGAGCTACGACGCCGAAACGCCCGTGAGGCGCGAGGCACATTGGCAGCACCTGACCGAGGAAGAGATCCGATCGGCGGTGGCGTCGTTCCAGGGGGAATTCATGCAACGCCCGCCCGCCTTCAGTGCCAAGCATGTAGGGGGCGAGCGGGCCTACTTCCTGGCGCGGGCTGCGGGCAACCTGGTGCACGGTCGCCACCGCCACCACGAGGGCCCGGCCTTGCAGCGCGATCCCGGCATCGGCGAAGGGGAGGAACTCCTGCTGGACCCCTTGCCCGTGGTGGTGCACAGCATCGCCACGCTGGGGGTTGACGGCCGGGATGTGCGCATCAGCGTGGCGTGCGGCAAGGGGACCTACATCCGCTCGCTGGCCCATGATATCGGCCAGAAGCTGGGTTGCGGTGCCCATCTGGTGGCCCTTCGCCGCACGGGCAGCGGGGCCTGTTCCGTGGCCGATGCATTGCCGCCGGAGCGTTGGAGCGAGGAGCTTGACAGGCTACGGAATGTCACTTCGAGCTGAGCCGAGAAGGGGCATTTTCGGCCTGAAACCCACGTCCACCAAGCGTTTCGGGCGCCCTAGGTTGGCGACCTATCTTCGCCGCCCCCTAAAAAATCAGGGCCTGTAAGCCCCGTACCCCGATGAAGCTCCAAGCATTCAAGTTCGACGTCCCAAAGGAACAGATCGCTCTCTACCCCACCAAGGACCGCGACGGCGCCCGCATGATGGTGCTGCACCGCAAAGACGGGAAGATCGAGCACAAGAAGTTCAAGGACATCATGAACTACTTCGATGAAGGCGACACCTTCATCCTGAACGACACCAAGGTGTTCCCCGCGCGCATGTGGGGCAATAAAGAGAAGACCGGCGCCAAGATCGAGGTGTTCATGCTGCGCGAGCTGAACCGCGACAGCCTGCTGTGGGACGTGCTGGTGGACCCCGCCCGCAAGATCCGCATCGGCAACAAGCTCTACTTCGGCAAGAACGACGAGCTGGTGGCCGAGGTCATCGACAACACCACCAGCCGCGGCCGCACGCTCCGTTTCCTGTTCGATGGCAGCTACGAAGAGTTCAAGCGCCAGATCACCGAGATGGGCGAGACCCCATTGCCGCGCTACATCAAGCGGGAGACGGAGGAGAGCGATGCCGAGCGTTACCAGACCATCTACGCGCGCCACGAAGGCGCCGTGGCCGCTCCCACCGCTGGCCTGCACTTCAGCCGCGAGCTGATGAAGCGCATGGAACTGAAGGGCATCCACTTCGCCAACATCACGCTGCACGTTGGCTTGGGCACCTTCCGCCCCGTGGAGGTGGAGGACCTCACCAAGCACAAGATGGACAGCGAGCAGGTGATCATCCCCCAGGAAGCCTGCGACGTCATCAACCAGAGCAAGGCGCGCAAGAAGCACGTGTGCGCGGTGGGCACCACCACCATGCGCGGCATCGAGAGCAGCGTGAGCACGGAGAACCGCATCAAGTCGTACAACGGGTGGACGAACAAGTTCATCTTCCCGCCCTACGAGTTCAGCATCGCCGACCGCATGCTCACCAACTTCCACATGCCCGAGAGCACGCTGCTGATGATGGTGGCCGCCTTCGGAGGCTACGACCATGTGTGGAACGCCTACAAGGTGGCACTGAAGGAGAAGTACCGCTTCTTCTCGTACGGTGATGCCATGCTGATCATTTGAACCGCAACGACGCGAAGACCGCAACGGGGCCGCAGCGTGAGTTGCGGCCCTTGTCGTTCTTGTGCAACGTTGCGTCCTCCCGTCAGGGCCGGGATGCGACATTTGCGCCGTCGCGGTTGAACCATGGATCGTAGCAGCATTATCGTCGCGGGAGGCTCTGGCAAACGCTTGGGCGGTCCGGTCCCGAAGCAGTTCCAGACGGTCAAGGGCAAACCGCTTTTGATGTGGACCATCGAGGCGTTCCATGCCTATGATGCCGCCATGCCGCTCATCGTGGTGCTGCCCAAGGAGCACTTCGACATCTGGAAAGCGCTTTGCATGGGGCACCGCTTCTTCATCGACCATCAGGTCGTGGCAGGCGGTGCCGAGCGCTTCCACAGCGTGAAGGCCGGCTTGGACAAGGTGGATGGCAACGGACTGGTCGCGGTGCACGATGGTGTGCGGCCGGTGGTTTCGCCAGCGCTCATCGAGCGCTGCTTTGAAGCCGCGCACCACAAAGGCGCTGCTATCCCCGTGGTGCCCGTGGTCCCCAGCATAAGGGAGATCACCCCGGACGGCAGCAGAGCCTTGGACCGGTCGAAGCTCCGCGCGGTGCAAACCCCGCAGTGCTTCCATACCGACCTGCTGCGCAAGGCGTTCGAACAACCCTATGATGCAGCGTTCACCGATGAGGCGGCTTTAGTGGAGCGGCTGGGCGTGAAGGTGGAGTTGGTGGAAGGGGAGGAGAGAAACATCAAGGTGACCACGGCCATGGATATGCGCGTTGTTGAGAACTACGTTCGCTAACGATGAAGGCCCCCACACGTCCTGCAGGCATGGCTCGAAGAGCATTTCTTGGTATCGTCGCAGTTGTTCTCTTCGGCAGCTTTCACCAACAGGAGGAACTTGCCATTGAGCCGGGGTTTGGGATCAGAGGGGTCGTTGAGCTGGGGTGGACCAAAAAGCAATTGTTCGATACGATAGGGCGCACCAAAGAGCGCAGGATCAAGAGTCGAGATTGTGTGCGTTGGACAGAGCATCGATTGGACTATCCTTCGAGAGGAATCTATGCCGACCTGGACCGGGACGCGAGCTTTGACACGACTCCGAGGACCGACAGGTTGATCGACTATTTGAGTTTCGACACAGCTTCTCATGCTAGCGTTCGAGGACTAAGGATTGGGATAGCCACACGAGCGGAGGTCTATGATCTGTTCGGTGTTGATCCAACATACCGCCACTCGTTCTCGCTGGTCACGCACAATCCCAGCTCATCGTATGACACGCTTGGTGTCGATTTCGTCTTTGATTGCGATCTGCGCGACCTGGATCCGCTCAACGAGCGACTAATACAAGTGGACATCTATGCCCCACGCGTTCATTAGGACGAAGAAGCCGTAGTGATTGATAGGAATGGCAAGGCACCCCGACATCCGCTCCCTCTCCCGCGAGGACATCGGTAAGCTCGTCGCCCAACCCCCGCTCTGCTGACCAGGTGTGCGTCCGGTGTAGACGTTCAGAAAAATCCTTCAAGGGTTGCTGCCTGCGAGCGTGCCACCATACCGGTACGTGCGATAGCGGTCCGTGATCCTCCACATCTCCAACAGCCGTGCGTTGAGTTCGGACCCGGCTTCACCCGCGGTTCCTGCATCCCACGACATCACCCCGCAGTGATCCTTCAGCACGGCCTCGGGACCGTCAGCGTCGCGGATCGCTTCCAGGGCTCGCCGCTCGCAAGCATTGGCAACCTCGAAGTGGAAGTCGGCATTGGCGAAGACGGCAACTCCTGCAAGCATGGCCGTCATATGAAGCCAGCGCCATTGCGCGCGTTGCTGCTGGATGGCCCAACAACCCGATGCCACCACGTACAACAGAATGAACGTCACCGGTAAGAGCGTGTCGGAACGCAGGAGATTGTCCCGGTACGGCCTCCACCCGCCAAGCGGGATCAGCGCGATGTAAAGCGCGGCTACCAGCAGCCATGGCACATGCGAGCGAAGAACGGAGCGTCCGTTGGCGCCGGTGGTGATCCAGAGAAGTGCAGTGTTCACCACCGCAGCAAGAAGCAATAGGGGCAAGCCGATGTTATCCTTCATCACTTCCCCGATCCCAGCGGGAAGACGGCCGTAGCGTTCCCACACGGTTGGTATCCCCTCTTCGTACGTGGTGTTGAAGGTGCCCAGGTAAAGCGAGTATGCACTCAACAGAACGGAGACCGCGAGCATCACGAGCGCAACGCGTGGTGGTGTGCTCGTGCTCGTCTGGGCCACGAGCCACCGATAAGCCACGAAAGTCGCAGCCGCGATCAGTATCAGGCCCGGTATGAGCGGTCCCGAAAAGGGAAGTAGAACGCAGGAGGTGCCGAGCAAAAGCAACCGCAAGATCGAAGTGCGGCCATGCAATAGTGATCGGTAGCCCAGCAGCGCCGCAAAGAGCCATAGGCAAGGAATGGCATAGAAGAAGAGGTAGGCCGGACTGTTGGCCACGAGCCCCATGCTCCAATTGAACCCTTTGAACTGCACCAAGGGGCTCAGCAAGGCCATGCTCACCAGGATGTTCCGAGCAGTGCGCATTGGGCCCGAAAGTGCAACGAGGGAGATCAGCAATAGGAACGCGATGTGGCAAACGAGTTTCGCGAGCGCTGAGGCCAGATAGACGCTGCTGATGGGGTCAACGAAGGATTGCAGCACGATGGGGCAATGCTGGTAGTACTGCATGAAGGTCCAATGCGCCACGACCCGGTTCGGATTGGGATGCCCTTCGCCCCCGAGGATGACACCGATTCCGAAGGGATCATCGAAGATCATCTGCACATCCCAATTCGGCAGGATACCGGCAGCCATATCGCCGTCCATGGGTGTGGTGTAGTACTGGAAGAACGCCAGGCCGAGGTCCGCTGACAAGAGCGCCAAGGCGAGCAGGATGAACCAGCGGTCTCTTGCCATGCATCGAATGTATCCGTTGGTCGTTGGCGACGAGAGCCGGATCTCCGCAGGATGGGTTGAACGTAGATGATCGGCGGCGTGCGCGGATGTGCTTCATACCGGGAACTTGCCCCGTCGACGGATCTTCTGCGTTAGCGCGCGCGCATGGTGCCTTACTTTCGTCGGGCACAAGCACCCAACATGAAAGGCGTAAGCATCTTGTTCGACGAGCGGAAAAAGAAGCGCATTGTGCAGATCGATATGGACGCGATCCGCAAGGACCCGGAAGGACTCGAGGACCTGATGGACGTGCTCGTGGCGGAAAGCAGAAAGGGAGAACCGACCATCAGCTTGGATGATTACCTGAAGTCGGCGAAACGCAAGACCAAGCGGTGAGCTATACGGTTGAGCTCACGCGAGCGGCGGTCCGGGAGTTGAGAAGTGTGCCGCCGCCGTTCCATGATGCCGTTGTAAGAGCGCTTCGGGGATTGGAGAGCGAGCCACGCCCTGTTGGATGCAAGAAGCTCAGCGGATACGCAGGATTGTGGCGGATCCGGGTCGGGAACTACAGGGTGCTCTATGAGATATCGGACAAGATCCGATTGGTGAGCGTGGAGAGGGTCGCCAACCGAAAAGATGCCTACCGATGAACATCGCCGACATCCGCTCCCTCTCCCGCGAGGACATCGACAAGCTCGTTGCCGACCTTGGCGAGAAACCCTACCGCGCCAAGCAGCTCTGGGAGTGGTTGTGGAAGAAGAGCGCGCACAGCTGGGATGCCATGAGCGATCTGCCCAAGGCGTTCCGGGCGCAGTTGGCGGAACGCACCGTGCTGCGGCCGCTGGTGTTGGCCGAGCAGCAGAAGAGCAACGACGGCACCATCAAGTGCGCCTTCAGGACGTGGGACGGCCACATCGTTGAGGGTGTCCTGATCCCGACGCCGACGCGCCTCACGGCCTGCATCAGCAGCCAGATCGGTTGCAGCCTCACCTGTTCGTTCTGCGCCACCGGAAAACTGAAGCGCATCCGCAACCTTGATGCAGCAGAGATCGTGGACCAGGTGGTGCTCATCAACAAGCTCGCGCAAGAGCACTACAAGCAGGACCTGACGAACATCGTGTACATGGGCATGGGCGAACCCCTGCTCAACTACGCCAACACCATGCGCAGCGCCGAGCGCATTTCCGCCGAGGACGGGCTGGGCATGAGCGCACGGCGCATCACCGTGAGCACGGCCGGCATCGCAAAGATGATCCGCAAGTTGGCCGATGATGAGGCCCGGTTCAACCTGGCGCTATCGCTCCACGCAGCGAACGACGCCAAGCGCGATCGCATCATGCCCATCAACCAGGAGAATTCCTTGGGCGAGTTGAAGGATGCCCTTCGCTACTATACGCGCACCCTGCGCAAGGACGTCACCTTCGAGTACATCCTGCTTCGCGGCTTCAACGACTCACTGGCCGATGCCCAGGAACTGGTGCGCTACGCCAGCGACGTGCACGCCAAGGTGAACCTCATCGAGTACAACCCCATAGATGACAGTGGTTTTGGCCGGACTGACACGAAAGACGCCGAGGCCTTCCAGCAGTACTTGGACAAGAAGGGCATCATCGCCCGCATCCGCAGGAGCCGGGGTCGCGATATCGATGCGGCGTGCGGCCAGCTAGCTAACAAGAACGAGCCTGCCCTCAAGGAAGGAGAACGTGTGATGAAGTGAATTGAACCGCTGATGAAGATGATTAGCGCGTAAGCGTCTTCATCGGCATTTCATCATCCCCATCATCTTCATCAGCGGTTTGCCTTTGTGCGGTTATCCCTCTCAGTCGTTGAGGCGCCTACGCCCGTCGATGGCAGGCCGCCCCTCCACCAGCTTCCAACCCTGACTTTCCACCATCGCTTTCACTGCGGCCATCACATCACCGCGTTGCTTGCGTGCGGAATCGAACAGGCTGCTTTTCCCCACCTGCTCCATGATGCGCTGTTTCGCCTTCGCGTTGATGGCAGTCAGCTCGCCCTCGCTGAAGTGGTTGAACAGGCCCTCGTCCAGGTCGAAGTAGTCCACATCGTGCTCCAACGCCAGCACCTGCGGCTCGGCGGCCGCATCGATGTACACCGTGCGCGTCGCCTCATCCGTGCGGATGGACATCCGTTCCAGGTCATAGCCCACGTGCGCGCGTGCCTTCACCCGGATCAATGCACGTTTCTCGAACCCCGGCAAACTGCTCAGCAGGTCGTTGTACGTCCACGTGTCCTTGTGACTGAACACCTCGTTATAGTCGCCCTCCACGGTCACCAGCTTCATCACGTTGCGCACTTGCTCCAGCAGCACGGTGGCGTCCTCCTGCACGGAGGGTTCATCCTCCCGGTAGATCTCCCGCGTGATGAAGAACGTGAGCAGGATGATGCCGAGCAGGAAGAGGTAGACGGGTAGACGCTTGAGCATAGAGTGTGAAGCTTGGGCTGGCACAAAGCTAGGATCGGGTCGTGCGGTGATCGAAACGCGACGATCTTCACCGCAGAACAGGACGACCGTGCGACAGGTATTGTTCATCTTCGTGATGGTCGTTGCCGTGCGCGTGCTCTTTCTACTGCTGAGCGTTGCGCACCATCCTGTGGAGGAAGGGCTCTGGGCACGCATGGTCCAGGACGGGTCGCGGGGTGACGCCGGGTGGTACGCGCGCATTGCCGAACACGGCTATCCGAGACTGTCGGGTCCCCATGAGCTGGGGCACGCCGAACGGGAAGATGTCCATCAATCCGAGTGGGCGTTCTTCCCGTTGTATCCGTTGCTAGTGCGGGCCACGGCGACGGCTTTGGGTTGCCGCACAGAAGTGGCCATGTGGTGGTTGGGGCTGGTGATCTGCATCGGAGCCGCGCTCATGTATCGTGCGTTCGCCGGGCATTCCGACCCCGGTCACGGTGCGTGGCATTCAGCGGTCCTGCTGTCTTTTCCGATGGCCATGTACCTGCATGTGTACTACACCGAGGCCTTGTTCCTTCTGCTGCTCATGGGAGTATTTGCTTTTGCGCAGCGCAAATGGTGGACATGGTGCGCGACGTCTTTGGCGTTGCTCGTTCTCGTGCGTCCGAACGGGCTGTTCGCCGTACCTGCGCTCCTACTGTACGTACAGGAGCAAGAGGGACTGCGCTGGGAACGAGCGCTCACCGATAAGCGGATGATGTTACGTCTTGCACGGGTGCTCTTGCCGGCCGCAACGGTCTGGGCCGCCTATGCTGTTTTCCAATGGCATTGCACGGGCTCAGCTTTCGCTTTCTCACTGGCGCAGGCAGGTTGGGGCCGGGGCACCACCTGGCCTTTCATGGGCTTCTTCCGGAGCGGTGACGTAGCCACCCAAGTGGAGTCGTGGTACACGATCGTGCTGCTGGGGGCGCTGGTTGCAGTTGCCCGCCGCTTGCCGCTGAGCTTCAACGTGCTCATTTGGTTGAACGTGCTGATGCCACTGTGCTCCGGCTCCGTGGATTCCATGACGCGCTTCACCTTGGGCCTGTTCCCCTTGTTGCTACTGCTGGGCCAATGGGGCCGAATACTGAAATGGCGCTGGTGGTTGATCGCGTTGGCCCTGCTCCTGCAGGCTGGCTGGTGGTGGCTGTGGTTGGATGCGCACCCCATAACGGCATGAGTGCGGTAGCTTGCCCCGCGAATGATCGAGCACCAAGGCACCCTCATCAGCGAAGAGCTTTTCGAACGCCGCTTCGTGTGCGAC
This sequence comes from Flavobacteriales bacterium, assembly GCA_016699575.1. NCBI lineage: Bacteria > Pseudomonadati > Bacteroidota > Flavobacteriia > Flavobacteriales > Flavobacteriales bacterium. Next base: position 2,315,794 of record CP064979.1, read on the forward strand.
CTCAGCGCGTGCAAGGGCGCCTGTTGCGAGCAGGGCGATAGCGGCGCGCCGTTGGAGCCCGAGGAGGCGCAGCTCATCGAAAAGCACATCAACGACATCCTGCCGTACATGACCACGCGCGGCAAGAACAGCCTGAAGAAGCAGGGCACCAGCGTGGTGGACAGCGACGGCGAACTGGTGACGCCCATCGTGCAGGAATACGCCGAGTGCATCTACGCGAAGAAGGACCCCGACGGCACGTGGAAGTGCGGCATCGACAATGCCTGGCGCGATGGCAAGATCCCGTTCCGCAAGCCCATCAGCTGCCATCTCTATCCCATCCGCACGGAGAAACTGAAGTTCCACGAAGCGCTCAACTACCACGAATGGCCCATCTGCAAACCGGCCTGCACCTGTGGCGCCAAGCTCGATGTGCCCGTGTTCCGCTTCCTGAAGGAGAGCCTGACCCGGCGTTACGGCGCGCCATGGTACGATGGCTTGGAAGCCATCTACGCCGAGTGGGTGAAGCAGCCGAAGTCCAAAGCGCGCAAAGCCGTGCTTTAGTTTCACGCAGAGGCGCAGAGAGCGCTGAGCGAACCGCCCGACTTGTCCCGGCTCTGCGTTCTCTGCGTCTCTGCGTGAGGTCCCTTTCTACCTGAGCTATCTCCCACCTTCGCGCTCCCTTTTCCATGATCCGCCCCGAAGCCATCCAGCAGGTGAAGGATGCCGCCCGCATCGACGAGGTGGTGGGGCAGTTCGTGAACCTCAAGCGCAAGGGTCCGCGCTACCTGGGGCTGTGCCCTTTCCACAACGAGAAGACGCCGAGCTTCAACGTGGTGCCCGCCATGGGCATCTACAAGTGCTTCGGCTGCGGCGAGAGCGGCGACAGCATCGGCTTCCTCATGAAGCACGAGCACCACAGCTATGTGGAGGCCATTCGCTGGCTGGCCAAGCACTACAATATCGAGCTGCCCGAGGAGGAGGCCACGCCTGAACAACAAGCCGAGCAGACCGAGCGCGAGAGCATCGCCGTGATCCAGGCCTGGGCGCAGAAGTGGAGCAGCGACAACCTCTGGAACACGGAGGAAGGCAAGCGCATCGGCCTATCGTACTTCCACGAGCGCGGCTTCCGCGACGACATCATCAAGCAGTTCCAGCTCGGCTATGTGCCGGAGTTCGGCAATGCGTTCAGCACGGCGGCCATCAGCAACGGGTTCAGCCCGGAGTTGTTGGAGAAGGCGGGTTGGATCAAGCGCCGCGATGATGGTGGTGCGTGGGACTTCTTCGCGGGGCGCGTCACCTTCCCGGTGCACGGGCTCAGCGGCCAGATCATCGCCTTCGGTGCGCGCACGCTGAAGAGCGACAAGAAGCTGCCCAAGTACTTCAACAGCCCGGAGAGCGCGCTGTACGTGAAGAGCCGTTCGCTCTACGGCATCGCCTTCGCCAAGAAGGCCATCGTGGAGCAGGGCACCTGTTTCCTCGTGGAAGGCTACACCGATGTGATCAGTCTGCACCAAGCGGGCATCGCCAACGTGGTGGCCAGCAGCGGCACCAGCCTCACGGTGGAGCAAGTTCGGCTCATAAAGCGGTACAGCACCAGCATCACCATCCTCTACGATGGCGACCCTGCCGGTATCAAGGCCTCACTGCGCGGCATCGACCTCATCCTCGGCGAAGGGCTCACCGTTAAAGTGGTGCTCTTCCCTGACGGCGAGGACCCCGACAGCTACGCGCGGTCGCGGCCTAGCAGCGAGGTACTCGACTTCATCGCGAAGGCCGCCAAGGACTTCATCGTCTTCAAGGCCGACATGCTGGTGCGCGAAGCCGAGGGCGACCCGGTGAAGAAGGCCGCGGCCATCCACGAGATCGTCGCCAGCATCGCGCTGGTGCGCGACCATGTGCTGCGCTCGCTCTACCTGCAGCAGTGCAGCAAACTCCTCGACGTGCAGGAGCAAGCGCTCATCAGCGAGATGAACAAGGTGCTGCGCCAGCAGTACCGCAAGCGTCTTCGTGCCGACGGGTCGGCAATGGTCGGTGGCGATGAGGTGACCCCGGAGATGCTCGCCCCGGAAGTCGCGCCGCCGCAACAGGAACTGCAGGACCTGGGCACGCAGCCACAGGAGCGCGAGCTGCTGCGGCTTCTTCTCCAGTACGGCCACGTGCCCATCAGCCAATACTTCGCGGAGTTCAGCGCCGACGCCGAGGCGCAGACGGTGACCATCGCCGACTGGATCTTCCAGGAACTGGAAGAAGATGATCTGAAGCTGCATGATCAGATGGTGAACACGGCCTTCGGTGAGTACAAGGGCCAGGCTGAAGCCGAACCCGAAAGCCGCCTGCGCCACTTCATCGAGAACCCCAGCCAAGAGCTGAAGAGCTTCGTGCTCGAACTGGTCACCGAGCGCCACCAACTTGACGACTGGCAACGCCGCAAGATCCATGTGATCCACGAGCGCGACCAACTGCGTGAGACGGTGGTGCGCGCATTGCGCCGTTACAAAGAGCGCTACGTGGACGTGCTATTGCTCGACAAGAGCGAGGCCATCAAGACCGCCGACGAGATCGATTGCGAGATCCTGATGAAGGAGAAGATCGCGCTGGAGAAGTTCCGGAGCTCACTGGCCCAGGACAGTGGGAGGGTGAGCGTGGGGTAGGCTTCTACCTTCACCACCCCGTGAACGGGATCCCACATGCACGCGCACGGCCACACGCACCCCGGCCACGATCACACCGATGGCCATGCGCACCACCACGCGCACAAGCCCACTACGGGGGCACTGCGAGCGGCGTTCTTCCTCAATGTAGGGTTTGCCATCATCGAGACGTTCGGTGGTTGGTGGAGCGGCAGTTTGGCGGTGCTCACCGATGCATTGCACGATGCCGGTGATGCGGTGGTGCTGGGCGCTGCATGGTGGTTGCAACGCTTGGCCACCAAGGACCGCGATGCGCGTTACTCGTACGGCTACGGGCGCTACAGCGCGTTGGGCGGCTGGTTGGGCGCGGGTGTCCTCATCGCCGGTGCATTGCTGATGTTGTGGAATGCGGTGCCCGCCCTATGGCATCCGGGCGAGCCGCACGCGGAAGGCATGCTGTTACTGGCGGTTGTGGGCGTTGTGTTCAATGGCATTGCGGCCATGCGCTTGCAGCACGGGCACAGCCTCAGCGAACGCGCCATGTATTTCCATTTGCTGGAGGACGTGTTGGGCTGGGTGGCAGTGCTGGTGGGTGGTGTAGTGCTCTACTTCTCCGGTTGGAAGTGGATCGATCCCCTGTTGAGCGTCGGCATCAGCATCTACATCCTGTTCAATGCGGTGAAGACGTTGCGTGCTGGTACGGAAATCCTGATGCAAGCAAGACCGGAAGGACTGGACGAGAATTCAGTGCGCGAGCGGTTGCTGAAGATCCCCTTCGTAACGGATGTGCACGACCAGCACGCGTGGACGCTCGACGGCAACTATACCGTGCTCACCCTGCACATCACCGCCACGGGCACCGACCAGCAGGGCATGCTGCGCGTGAAGCAACAGGCGCGGGAGGCGCTGAATGACATGGGTGTGCACCATGCGACAATCGAACTGGAGATGCCGGGGGAGGATTGCGAGGTGAGGTCCTGAACCGGCGGAACAGTTCAATTATGCCGGCATGCTCTCTCAACGCAGCTTAGGGTGGATCATCTGGTCTTCGGTGGTGCTCAGCGCATGCAGCGTGTTCTTCTTCCGGTGTTTTCTCACATTGGACGGACCGGTGCACGTGCTGCATGCGTCAGCGCTGGGAGACGCTTTGCTCGGTCATGCGCGCAATGCGGACGGGTTGACCTATGACTTGTCCGGCCTGGACGTCGGTCTCCAGGACCCGCTCGCATATGTGCTGCTCTTCTGGTCCAGCCCGGAATCAGTGGAAACCATGCTCGCGGCCTTGGCGTTGTTCGCGTTGACATCGGGTGCCGTGATTTATGCGCGCGCCATGACCGGTGAGCATCGGCCAGTTGTCCTGCTGGTGCTTCCGCTTTCGTTCTCCGCGCTGTTGATCTTGGGCTTCCTGCCGTTCCTCTTCGGCATTGGCATTTGTTTCTGGTCGGTGGCATGGTGGCTGCGCGTGGAAAGGATCAAGATGCATTCCCTCATCGTCGTTGGCATGCTGCTGCTGCTCTGCGCGTTCATCCATCGCGGTTGTGTACCGCTGTTGGTTCTCCTGATCGGTCTGCACGAGTGGTCTGCACGGCGATCGGACGAGCGCGCGTGGTGGGCGCGGTGGGCGATCCTGCCAGCATGGATCCTCCGTGTTGGGACGGTAACGGCGCCTTTGGGACTGCTCGCGTACGTCGGCTATCTCCTGTTCTTCCGTGACGTGTTCGAGGTTGTGCCCGCGCGTGATGCGCTGCATGGTCTCTTGACCATGAACGCCTGGCTGCTCTTGGATTCCGGAACGGAAGGTCCCCTGTTGTTCGCCTTGGGCCTGTTGGTCATTGCGGCGCTGACAGCGGCATGTCTTCACTTGTGGAGAGCTGCAGGTGGCTTGAGGTTTCCAGCGCCGCTCTGGGCCGGGTTGGCGCTCATCGCGCTGTCGTTGATCGTCCGCACGCCGTGGGCCGATCTCCACTACGTGCCGGAGCGCGCCCAAGTGCTGGGCGTTGTACTGCTGGTGATATGGGCCGCCGCACAAGCGTCGGTGCAGCGATGGTCGTGGATGTTGGTCGGCGCGGCGATCGTGCTGCACGGTATGCGCACCTTCTACCTGGAGCGCCGCATGGCCCACTTTGCGGATGAACGGGCCGCTGCGGCGGAAGTCGCGGCGCAACTCGTGCCGGGTTCCTTGGCAGCCGTTCAGCTCTGTGCTGATGATTGGTTGCTTCTGCACGCCGTAGCGCCGATCATGGTGCGGTACGATGGGATCATCGTCTCGCTGCCGGACAAGTTGCCGATCTCCCGCGCTTCATCGGGCGGCGAGTCCCTTCGGCAGGCATTGCGCGCTTCCGGCAGGTCGCCGGAATGGTTGGTACGTTGTGCCAGCGATGCAACTTGTCCCAAGCCGGAACAAGTCGTAGTGTTCGGCGGTTCACCGCAATTGTGGTTGCAGCGGAACCCGGAAGTCGCGCGTGTGCTTGAGCTGGGCTACGAGGTCACCGGGTCGTCCCCGGCATGGACCGTGTTCTCAAAGCACTGAGGCTGGCTCAAGGCATCTGTGGCGGGGCTCCTGCGCTCTTCTTCTCCTTCGCCGCAGGCCGCGCCTTGTTGAAGAGGATGCCCAGCATCACCTCGTGCGTGCCATTGCTGTAGCGTTGCAGGTTGGTGGTGGTGATGTCGTACGCGTAGCCGAACTGGAACGAGCTCTTCAGCGTTGCTCCGATCATCACACTGATGGCATCGGCACTGCGCCACGTGGCGCCCAGCCACACCTGGTTCTTGTACTTGGCCACCAACGTCAGGTCGATCTTCGCGGGCACGGGGCTCACGTATTTCACCAGGGCCTGCGGCTCCAGCGTGAAGTTGTCGCTCACCGCCCAGCGGTAGCCGCCCATCAGCATGTAGTGGTCCTCCAGCTTGTTCAGCGTGCTGGTCTGCTCATCGAAGAAGTACACCTTGTTCTGCGCGATCTGCGGCAGGCTGATGCCCACCCAGTACTTCGTATGGTAGAGGTAGGCACCGAACGCGAAGTCGGGCAGCACCTGTCCGCGCAGCTGATCGTCCATCACCGTTTCGTTCGCATCGTGGAAGGTGATCTTGCTGCCGTCGATGAGGAATTGCTGAAGGCCTGCGCTCAGCGCGAGCGAGAGGTGCAGCTCCTCCTTCAGCTTCAAGTGGTAGGCATAGCTCAGCTGGAAACCGGTGCGACGTGTCGGGCCTACGTGGTCCGTGTACACCCATCCGCCCAAACCCATCTTCCTGCCGATGGGCGTGATGGCGCTTAGCGTGAAGGTGCGCGGCGCGTCTTGTATGCCCACCCACTGGTTGCGGTGGCTGCTGCGCAGCTCGAACGCCTGCCTGCTGCCGGCCACTGCCGGGTTGTGCACGTAGTCGTTGAAGGCGTACTGGCTGAACTGCGGTAGCTGTTGTGCCGCTGTGAGCAGCGGCAGCAACAAGAGCAGCGACAGGACCTTGCTCCTGCCAACGGCCAACTGGTTCTTCATGGTTGCCATGTTCGTTCAGGTGTTAGCGCAGCACGGTGAGCGGGCCAGTGTAGGGTTCCGGGAAATCGGGATGGTTCAGCTCGATGGCGTAGTAGTACGTGCCGATGGGCACTTCACCACCGTTGTAGCTGCCGTCCCAGTATTCCAGGTAGCCGACGCTGCGGAAGAGCAGTTCGCCCCAGCGGTTGTAGATCTCCACCGTGCACTCGGGGAAGCGTTCGATAAGGTCGATCTGCCAAGTGTCGTTAACGCCATCGCCGTTCGGGCTGAAGCCGGTGGGGATGACGATCTCCGGGATCACGGTGACGAGCGCACTGTCGATGCTGGTGCAGCCGTTGGTGCCGGTGACTTCCACGGTGAACCATGTGGTGCCGGGCGGGTCCGCGGTCGGGTTCGCGTTGTTGGGATCATCCAATAGTGAGTCCGGTTGCCATACGTAGCTGCTTCCAGCCGGTCCGGTCGGGTTGCCGCCCAGTGTGGTGGTCTGCTGCAGGAAGATCTCCTGGTCAGGCCCTGCATCGGCCAAAGGTGAAGCCAGCACCGTCACCACCACGGTGTCGGCATCGCTGCACGGGCCGTTACTAATGTTGAGGATGTACGTGTAGGTGCCGGCCGGGAGCGTGGGCAGTGTGTACAACGGATCGGTGCCCACCACATTGCCGCCGGTGCTCCAACTGTAGCTTGTTGCTCCTACGCTGGTGCTTCCATCCAGGACAATGGGAGAACCGTTGCACGCCTGTACATCGGGCCCGGCGATCGCTTCAACAGTGGTGATGGCACCGACTGTGGCACTGACGCTCACTGCGCAGTTGTTGTCGTCGAGGATGTTCGCCGTGTACACGCCCGGTGCAAGACCCGCTATGTCCTCGCTGTTGCTGCTGAAGCCGCCCGGTCCGCTCCAGGACACATCATAGTTCGGTGTGCCGCCGCCGATGCTGATCGCGATGCTGCCATCATTGGCCGTGCTGCACAGTGCATCCACCACTTGGTCCACGGTGGCAGTGAGCGCAGGTGGCTCGGTAATGGTGAACGTGATGGTCGTATCGCAGCCGATGCCGTCGGTGATGGTGACGGTGATGGGACCTGCGCAGAGACCCGTAGCACTGTTGGTGCCATCGCCGTTCGACGGGTCAGGGGTCCAGTCGTACGTGTAGTTGCCGAAACCGCCCGTGGCAGCCAGCACGATGCTGCCGTTGCATTCGCCGTTGCACTGCACGTTGCTCACCACGGCGTTGTCCACAATGGGCTGGAAGGGCAGGATGGTGAACGGAACCACCGTGTCGCAACCGAGCGAGTCGGTGATGGTTACCGTGTAGTTCCCCGCTTCGAGGCCGAGCGCATCAACAAAGCCATCGCCGTTGTCCGGGTCGGGATCCCAGTCGATGCCGTAGGTGGTTCCGCTGCCACCGCTCGGAACGATGTGCGCTTCGCCGTCGCCGGGGCCGTTGCATGTTTCACCCGTGAAGGTTAGGCCGGGCGTGATGGGCGTGCCTTCGGTGATGGTGAACGACTGGGTGACCGAGCAACTGTTGGCATCGGTGATCACCACATCGTAGTCGCCGGCGCACAGTGCACCCACACCGGTGGTGTCCGTTGCAATGGTATTGCCACCGAAGATCCATGTGATGCTGTAAGGCGGTGTTCCACCGGCGATGGCCAGGGATGCAGTGGCGCTGCAATCGCCCGCGCATGCATTGTTGGTGGTGGTAACGCCCGCCGTCAGCTGCAGCGGTTCATCCACAGTGTAGGTCAGCACCGTGTCGCAGCCGTTGAAGTCCGTGATGCTTACCGTGTAGGTTCCTGCGCACAGGTCGGTCACGTTGGGCGTGCCGTCGCCGTTGATCGGATCGGGGCTCCAATCGATGGCGTAGCCGCCGGTACCACCGCTGATCAGCAGACCTATCGCACCATCGCACACCCCGAAGCAGGATGCGCTATCGATGGTGGCGCTGATGCTGTACGGCAGCGGCTCGATGATGAGCACGGTCTCCGTCGTATCGCACAGGCCATCGCTGATGAGCACGGTGTAGGTGCCTGCGCACAGTTGGGTGATCTGCGACGTGCTGTCGCCGACCAACGGATCAGGGCTCCAGTCGAACGTGTACACACCCGTGCCGCCCGTCGGACCGGCGGTTGCCGTGCCGTTGCACTCACCTGCGCAGAGCACAGCGCTCGTGCTGATGTTCGGTACGATCGGGTCAGGTGCGAGCACGTTCACCGTATCGATGCTCACGCACCCATCACCGTTGATGACTTCCACCAGGTAGCTGCCAGCGCAAAGACCGGATACGAAAAGCGTATTGGGCTGGTTGAGCGTCACCCCGTTGATGTCGTACCACTCGATGGTGCACGGGATGATGCCGCAGTTGAAGCTCACCTGCGCCACGCCATCACAAACGTTCGGGCACGACGTGCTGCCGTCCACGGTGGTGAGCACCTCGCCATCGGTATCGGTCACCGCGACCGCGATCGTAGCCGTGCAGCCGTTCGCATCGGTAACGGTGAGGCCGTAGAGCCCCGCGCACAGGTTCACCAACGCGCTGTCGGTGCTGAACGGACCATTGTTCAGTGTCCATTGGTAGCTGTACGGGAGCGTTCCGCCGACGGGCAGTGCAGCAGCTGTGCCGTTGCAGATCTGGCATTGGCTCTGGGTCGGATTGCTCGTTACGCCCAGCAGGAGCGGCTCCGTGATCGTGTACGTGATGGTGGTATCGCAGCCGTTGCTGTCGGAGATCGTCACGTCGTAGTTGCCGGCGCAGAGACCGGTCACGTTCGCTGTGCCATCACCGGCGATCGGGTCAGGGCTCCAGTCGTAGGTGTACACGCCGTTGCCGCCGGTCACCGTCAGGTCAATACTTCCATCGCAAACGCCGCTGCACGTTACATCGGCTTGCGTGGCGTTCACCACCAGCGGTTGGGGCTCCAGGATGAGCACGTTCACCGTGGTGTCGCAGCCTGCGTCGTCGGTGATGGTCAAGGTGTAAACACCAGCGCAGAGACCGACCACCTGTGCCGTGGTGTCAGCGCCCACCACGCCCGGTCCCCAGTCGTAGCTGTAGGGCGGAACACCGCCGACCGGTCCTGCCGTGGCCGAGCCATCGCACGTACCTGCGCAGGTGGCTTGCGTGGTGCTGATGTTCGCTGCGATGCCGATCGGCTCGGACACCACCGCTGTGTCGAGGCTCGCGCATCCATCGCCGTTGGTCACCATCACGATGTAGGTGCCTGCGCAAAGACTGTCCACGGTGTTCTGGCCCGGTTGGTTGATGTTGTTGCCCAACACATCGTACCAGTCGATGGTGCAACTGGGCACACTGCAGTTGAACTGCACTTCCACGATACCGCTGCATTCACCGGCGCAGCCCGCAGCGCCATCGATCATCGTCAGCGCCTCACCACCACTGTCGGTGATGGCAACACCTTGCGTGGTGCTGCACCCATTGTCGTCCGTAGCGGTGGCGGTGTACACACCGGCGCAGAGGTTGGTGAGCGAATTGCCCGTGCCCACTGGCAAGCCGCTCAGGGTCCATGTGATCACCACGTTGCCCGTGCCGCCGTTCGTCGTTGCGTTAACGGTGCCGTTGCACAACTGGCATTGGCTCGGGGTGGTGGTTATGCTGAGCGCGATGGGCTGTGGGTCCGCGATGGTGAAGGTCACGGTGGTGTCGCAGCCGTTCGCATCGCTGATGGTGAGGTCGTAGTTGCCGGCGCACAATTGGAACGCGCTGTTGGTGCCGTCGCCGTTGGGCGGATCAGGCGTCCAGTTGTAGGTGATGTTGCCTGTGCCTCCGTTCACCGTGGCCACGATGCTTGCGTTGCAATCACCTGCGCAAAGCAGGTCGGTCTGCACGGCGTTCACCGTCAGCGGTTGCGGCTCCAGGATCAATACGCTCACTGTGGTGTCGCAGCCCGTGAAGTCCGTGATGAGCACCGTGTACACCCCTGCACAGAGGCTGTCCACGCTCGGTGTTCCATCACCGCTGATCGGATCGGGCGACCAGTTGTACGCGTAGGGGCCGGTGCCGCCGGTGGGTCCCACGGTGGCCGTTCCGTCGCAAACGCCGGCGCAGGTCACCGGCGTGGTGCTGATGTTGGCCACGATCGGGTCGGGCGCAACAACAACGGCCGTATCGATGCTCACGCATCCGCTGTTGTTGGTCACCTCCGCGTAATAGGTGCCCGCGCAGAGGTTGCTCACCGTGTTTCCGAACTGGAACAACGGGAAGCCGTTGCCACCGAACCAGGCGATGCTGCACGCCGGATCGCTGCAATTGAACTGCACCTCCACCGTGCCATCACAAACATCCGGGCAACTGGTGGTATCCCCGATGGCGGTAATGACTTCACCATCGCTGTCGATCACAGGCACGGCCTGTTGCAACAGGCAGCCGTTCTGGTCGGCAATGCTGGCGATGTACACACCGGCGCACAGGCTGTCCAGCGTATTGCCGAAGCCAGCGATCTGGAAGTTCGGATCGATCCACGCGATGAACGTGAAGCCGGTCCCGCCGCTCACGTTCACCGTGGCGGTGCCGTTGCAAAGCAGGCACTCGCTTGGCGTGCTGCTCGCCGCCGCGGACAGCGGCAGCGGTTCATTGATGGTGAAGGCGACCGTGGTGTCGCAGCCGTTCAAGTCCGCAACGACCACACTGATGGTGCCCGCGGTGAGGCCGCTGGCGGTGTTGGTGCCGTCGCCATTGGGCGGATCGGGCGTCCAGTTGTAGGTGTAGCCGCCATTGCCCCCGGTCACGTTCAATACGACTTCACCGTTGTCTTCGCCGGCGCACAGCACGTCGCTCACGATGGCGCCGAGGTCCAAGGCGGGCGGGGATGTGATGAGGATGTTCACGGTGGTGTCGCAACCGCTGGCATCAATGATCGTCACTACATACGTGCCGGCGCACAGGCCGCTAGCCGTGGGTTGGTTGTCGCCGCTGGGCGGGATCGGGTTCCACAGGTAGGTGTACGGTGGCTCGCCGCCTGTGGGGCCCAGCGTTGCGGTGCCATCGCACGAGCCTGGACAGGTCACAGGCGTTGTGCTGAAGTTCGGAACGATCGGATCGAAGGGAAGCACATCGAAGAAGACCGTCGTGTCGCAGCCAACCGAGTCGGTGATCGTCACGGTGTAACTGCCAGCGCACAAGCCGGTCACGACATCCGTCGTTTGGCCGCCTGGCTGCCAGACGAAGGAGAAGGAGCCCGTTCCACCGAAGGGGAACACGGCGGCTTGTCCGGTGCAGGAGCCCGTGCAATCCTCGTTCTCCACCACCAAGTTCGGTTCAATGGGGCCTGGCTTGAAGATGTCGAACACGATCGTTGTGTCGCAGCCGTTGGCGTCGGTGACGGTAACGATGCCACCTCCTTCACACAGTCCTATCGCTATGCTATCGCCCTGGCCGTTCTGCGGTACAGGGTCCCAGAAGTAGGTGTACGGCCCAGCGATCCCCGAGGTGGTCACCACCGCTTCACCGTTGCATTCGTTGTGGCATAAGCCATTGGTGATCGCAAGCGATGCATCCACCGGCTGTTGTGGCAGGATGGTGAACGTCACCGTCGTGTCGCACCCATTGTCATCGATGATGGTGACACTGTTCGGACCGGCGCACAGACCTGTCACGCTCGGTGTGCTTTGCCCGCCCGGGCTCCACAGGAAGACGAAGCCAACGCCGCTGCCGCCTGTCGGGTTCGCCGTGGCGGTGCCGTCGCAGGGGCCGTTGCAGGTTTCGTTCGTGAAGCTCAGGCCGGGATCAATGGCCACGGGCCCGCCGATGGTGAACACGATGGTCGTGTCGCACTGCGCTGAGTCGCCGATGGTGAGCGTGTAAGTGCCCACGCAGAGGTCAGTGGCGTTCGGTGTGCCCTGGCCGTTCACAGGCGGGTTCCAGGTGTAGTCGTAGGGTGGCAGGCCCCCGGCTGCTACAACGTTGGCGATCCCATCGCATGCACCAGCGCAGCTCACATTGCTCTGCGTTGTGGTGATGGTGATGCCGCTCGGTGTGTTGATGATGAACGTGAGCGTGGTGTCGCAACCGTTGCTGTCGGTGATGGTCACGGTGTGCGGCCCGGGGCAGAGGCCCGTCGCGCTGGCCGTGCCTTGGCCGGTGCCAGGAGGAGGCTGCCAGTTGTAGTCGATGTTGCCCACGGCTCCGGGCACGCTATCGACGGTAGCGGTGGCGTCGCACAAACCGCAACTGGCCAGCGTGGTGCTCAGTGCGGGCTGCAAGGGCGGTGGCTCGGCAACGGTGAAACTCAGCGTGGTGTCGCAGCCCAGCGCATCGCTGATGGTGAGCGCATAGTTGCCCGCACAGAGCAAGGTGGCGTTGGGCGTGCCCTGTCCGGTGACGTTCGGCGCCCAGGTGTAGTTGAGCGCCCCGTTGCCGCCGGTGGCCTGCACAACGACGCTGCCGTTGCACTCGCCGTTGCAGGTTGCATCGTTCACCGTGCTGGTGATGTCGTATGGCGGCGGCTCGGTGATGGTGATGGTGAGCGTTGTATCGCAGCTGCCGTCGCTGATCACAACGCTCCACACGCCGGCATCAAGACCGGTAGCACTGCTGTTGCCCTGGCCGTTACCGGGAATGGGTGTCCACGTGAACGTGTAGGTGCCCGTTCCGCCGGTGGCCGCGGTGATGATGCTACCATCGTTGCCGCCGTTGCACGAGACGTTCGTCACCGTCTCGTTCGGCAGGATCGGTTGCGGCGCGGTGATGAGGAAGTTGATGAGCGTGTCGCAACCGAGGTCATCGGTAACGAGCAAGGTGCCGGGGCCGGGGCAGAAACCTGTCGCATTCGGCGTGCCCTGACCTGTTGCAGGCTGTGGCGTCCACACGTAGTCGTACTGTGGTGTGCCTCCGGTCACTCCCGCGTTGGCTGTGCCATCGCATTGGTTGCCGCACGAAGCCGGTGTGGTGGTGATGGTGACCACCAGCGGTGGCGGTTCAGCGATGACGAAGGCGATCACCGTGTCGCAACCGTTGTCATCGGTGATGGTCAGCGTGTAGTTGTCCGGACAGAGACCCGTTGCGTTGGCTGTTCCTTGCCCGGCGCCAGGTGGCGGTGCCCAGATGTAGTCCAAGGTCCCCACGCCGCCAGTGGTGGTAACGCTGGCCGTGCCGTTGCACTGCCCGCAACCAGCATCGGTGATCGTGAGCGCTGGTATGATCGGCGGTGGCTCATTGATGATGAAGTTGAGCGTGGTATCGCAACCTGCTGCGTCCGCGATGGTGAGCGCATAGCTGCCCGCGCAGAGCAAGGATGCGTTGGGTGTGCCCTGGCCCGTGACGTTCGGTACCCACGTGTAGGTCAGGACGCCGGTGCCGCCGCTGGCCACCACATCGATGCTGCCATCGCAGTCGCCGTTGCAGGTGGCATCGTTCACCGTGCTGGTGATATCGAACGGCGGTGGTTCGGAAATGGTGATGGTGAGCGTGGTGTCGCAGGTGCCATCGCTGATGAGCACCGACCAGATGCCCGCCGTGAGACCTGTCGCGCTGCTGTTGCCCTGGCCGTTGCCGGGAACAGGCGTCCATGTCCAGGTGTAGGTGCCGCTGCCGCCGGTGGGTGCGGTGGTGATGCTGCCATCATTGCCGCCGTTGCAGGTCACGTTCGTCACCACTTCGTTCGGAAGGATCGGCAGCGGTGCGGTGATGAGGAAATTGATGAGCGTATCGCAACCGGCATCGTCGGTGATGAGCACGGTGCCCGGGCCTTCACAGAGTCCCGTGGCGTTGGGCGTTCCTTGACCTGTGCCGGGCGCGGGTGTCCACAAGTAGTCGTAGTCCGGTGTTCCTCCGCTCACGGTCAAGGTCACCGTGCCATCACAAACACTACCGCATGATACCGGTGTGCTTGTGAAGGAAATGGTGAACGGCAACGGCTCCGTGATGGTGACGGGAATGACGGCTACGCAACCGTTGGCATCGGTAATGGTGAGCGTGTAGTTGCCCGCGCACATCTGGCTCGCGTTCGGCGTGCCTTGTCCGGCGCCGGGCGATGGTGCCCACACGTAGGTGTAGGTGGGCGTGCCACCACTGATCAGCACATCGGCCGTACCATCGCATTCGCCAGCGCACGACACATTGGTGATGGTTGGGGTTCCTGTGATCGGCAACGGCTCCACGATGTTGAAGGTCACCGTCGTATCGCAGCCGTTGTCATCGGTGATGGTCACGTTGTAGGTGCCCGCGCAGAGGCCGGTAGCGTTCGGCGTGCCTTGGCCGGTCACTGCGGGCGCCCATACGTAGTCGAGCGTTCCGGTGCCGCCGACTGCAGGCGCATTGGCCGTTCCGTCGCACGCACCTGCGCAGGTCACATCCGTCCACGACGTGTCAGGAACGATGGGCGGTGGGGCGGTGATTGTGATATCGATCAACGTATCGCAACCCGCGGCATCGGTGATCAGTAGCGTGTAGTTGCCGGGGCACAGGTCCGAAGCGGTGGGCGTGCCTTGGCCGGTGATCACTCCGGGTGCCCAGAAGAAATTGTAAGGCGGGGAACCACCGGCAACGCCCGGGCATCCGATCACGCCATCGCATGAGTTGCTGCATGATGCATCCGTCACAACGATGGTCGGAACGATCGGAGGTGGTGCAGCGATCGCCACGGGAACCAGCGTATCGCAACCGCTCACATTGTCCGTGATGAGCACGGTGTAGTTGCCTGCGCACAGACCATTGGCCGTGGCCGTGGTGGCGCCGCCGGGTGTCCACAAGTAGCCGTAGTTGCCGCTGCCTCCCGTTGGTGCAGCAGTGGCCGATCCATCGCAGGAGCTTGCGCACAGCGCTGGCGTGCTCGTCACATTGGGTACGATGGGCTGCGGCTCCGTGATGGTGAAGTTGATGGTGGTGTCGCAGCCGTTCGCATCGGCGATGAGCACGCTCCATGGACCGGCGCAGAGGTCGCTCACGCTATTGGTGCCGTCGCCCGTCGGGTTGCCCGGGCTCCAATCGTAGGTGATGGCGCCGGTGCCACCTGTCACAGCCACGCTGGCTGTTCCATCGCACGCGCCGAAGCAGGTCACATTGGTGCTGGTGGGCACCACTGCAATGGGAAGCACATTCAAGGTGAAGGTGGTGTCGAACACGCAGAGGTTGGCGTCCATGATCTGCAGCGTGTTCACGCCCGCGCAGAGTTGCGTAGGGTTGGGGGAGGTTTCCGCTCCACCGTTCCAACTGTATTCGAAGCCGAACTCGGTGCCGCCACCGGGGAAGGTGATCGCGCTGCCGTTGCACGAGTTCGCGCAGCTCGGCGGGTTCAGGCCGAAGAAGAGCACGCTGATCGGCGGCGGCTCCGTCACGTTCACGCTGGCGAAACAGCCCACGCCCTGGCCTTGGTCGGTGACCACCACCAGGCGATTGCCTCGGCAGATGTTGGTCCATGGGAGGGAGGTGCCCGTGCCACTGGGACCGCCTTGCCATTGGATGCTGAACGGACCTATACCACCGGTGATGGTCACGATCACCGCGCCATCGCACGCGCCGTTGCAGCTCACGCCGAAGCCGTTGTAGTTCGTGGTCATCGAGGCCGTGACGTTGAAGGGCGTTTGGCCTGCTCCGGTGCCGCACAGCACCATGGCGCGCATCAGTTGCTCGGCGTCCACGCGGCGGCCGTCCCAGTCCTGCGCTTCGCCGTTCACGAGCAGACCGCCGCTGCGCACGTCCACATCGGCTTTGAAGGTGGCCGCTTCGAACACTTTCGTTTGGATGATCGAAGCGCCCGCTTCCAAACGCTTCGTGCCGCGACCTTCCGTGCACAACTTGCCCACTTCCATGGTGCGGTCGTTGGTGCGCCAAGTGCCCTTGCGCAACGTGAGCGACTTGTCGGGCGCCATCACCAGCGCGCTGCCCAGGTTCCAAACGGCGTTGCCGTCCACCACCACATCGCTATGCACGCGCACGGGTCCTGTGGCCACGGTGTGCTCGCCGCTTTTCGCGTCCAACACCACGGTGCCGGGGTGCTGCCACTGCACATCACCTTCCAACCACCAGCTGCCGCCGATGCTCACCGTGCTTTTGCTCAGGCCTGCAATGGTCACCGGGCCATCGTCGCCCACCACGCGCAGGCTCTTGCACCTTGCATCAGCAGGAACGGAGATAACCGCAGCGCTGGCCGGGTCGATCACCACGTCCTCACTAGCCGTGGGTGCGCCTGCACCGCCGGCACCGTTGGGTTGCAGGCTCCAGTGATCGGCGTTCTCCCAATTGCCGTTGCCGCCGGTCCAGTACTTCTGCGCGTGCACGGTGGTGCACAGCAGCAGTGCCAGCGAGAGGGTGCTTAGCGTGATGGAGCGTTGCGTTGTTCTCATGCGTTCACTGTTCTATTCCCACACGGGGCAAGCCACCGGGCTGCGGCGCGCGCCATCGTTGGGGCAGGGCGTAATGCCCAGGATGATCTCGTGCGTGTTGCTACTGCCTTGGCGCAGCAGGCTGGTGGTCACATCATAGCTGTAGCCGACGGAGAAATACTTTCCGAAGCTCACGCGGCCCAGGAAAGCGATGGCGTCCACGTTGCGGTAGCTTATACCGAGCGCCACTTTCTTCTTGAACTCCACCTGCGCTGTGATGTCCCAGGCCAGGGGCGAGCCCGGACTGATCTTCATCAACGTGCTCGGGATGAGGTGCACGCCCTTCAGAAGGCGGTAGCGGTAGCCTGCGCTCAGCATATAATGGCGCGTTAACCTGGTGTCCGTGCCGATGCCGGTGACACGGTTGTTCAGCGTGCCGAACATGCTTGCACCGATCCAGAAGTTGTTGCCGTAGGCCCAGATCCCAGGGGCGATCTCCGGCCACACGATGGCGCTCTGCTTGCCGGCCACCGCTGGATCGTCGGGCTGGTCCAATGTCACTTCACCCAAGTCCAGTTTGAACTGCTTCAACCCCGCGAACACGCCCATGCTCAGCATGTAATCGCGGCCCATCTGCATGTGATAGGCCCAGCTCAGGTAGAAGTGCGTGTAACCGATGGCGCCCGCATCGTCCACT
The DNA here is from genome assembly GCA_016699575.1 of Flavobacteriales bacterium. Lineage (NCBI taxonomy): Bacteria > Pseudomonadati > Bacteroidota > Flavobacteriia > Flavobacteriales > Flavobacteriales bacterium. Next base: position 2,332,879 of record CP064979.1, read on the forward strand.
TCGATGTTCACGCCGAAGCCGTGCTTGTTCTTCACGAAGGGCTTTTTGCTCTTGAGCGCACCGTGCAGCGTGGCCCACGCCGTGACGGGCATGCCGGGTATGCCGCCCCATTGCCGACGGAAGCCGAGCCGGCCGTCGAAGCAGTCCTTGCTGCCGGCAACCGCTGGCTGCACGCTGTAGTGGTTGAACACGTACTGCGTGTACTGGCTCAGCTGTTGGGCCGAAGCGGCGAATGGCGAATGGATGCTGGTGAATGGCAGCAGCAACGCGACCATCCACCATCGACCGTTCACCATCGACCTGTTCATCGGATTATGGATACATAGCCCACGAACGGCGGCACCTGGCCTTCGAGCTTGTTGAGCTGGATGTGGTAGTAGTAGGTGGCCGTGGGCAGTTTGGCCCCGCCGTTGGTGCCGTCCCACGGCTCGTCGTAGCCGGTGGTGCTGAACACGCGCTGGCCCCAGCGGTCGTACACGATCACCCGCGCATTGGGGTAGTCCTGTATGTCGCGGATGGTCCACGTGTCGTTGATGCCGTCACCGTTCGGGGTGAAGGCCGTCATGATGTCGATGAGGCGCACCACTTCCAGCAGCACCTGATCGCTGTACGTGCAGCCGTCGATCACGGTGGTCACGGTGTACGTGGTGGTCTCGTTGGGCGTGGCGAAGGGGTTGGCCACGTTGTCGGCGGTGAGCCCGGTGTTGGGCGTCCACAGGTAGGTGGTGCCGCCTGTGGCCTCCAGTTGCACGGTCTCGCCTTCACCGATCTCCATGTCGGGCCCGGCATCAAAGTCCACGTCCACGATGTTGGCGCCCGGTCCGCTGATGTTCACATCGAAGCCGCATTGAGCCGCTATCAAAGCGCCGTTGTCCTGCGCGCCCGCCACGATCACCCAGTACTGCGTGTTGGGCAGCAGTGGATCGCTGGTCACCACGAAGTCCACGCTGTCCTCTTCGCACAAGCTGGCCGCATTGAAGCTGTTGGGCAGGCACGAACCATCGCCGCTGAGGATGATCACGCTCAGCTCGTTGTCCATGTCGGCCAAACCGGGGCAGTTGATGTTGCTGATCGCGACATCCACCGTGCCGCCCTGGTTGTTGGTGGTGAAGGAGTACCACAGCACGCTGCTGGTTCCTGGGCAGAAGCCCGGCCAGCCTACGGCGCCGGTGTTGTTGCCGCTCTGTGGTTGTTGGGCGCAGAGCAGCGCGGCATCGCTGCAATCGTCGTTCGGAGGCTGTGCAGCGCAGAGCAGCGTGCACAGTGTTCCGGTGGCCAGGGTGAAGCTTCTCCGCATCATACCATGGAGACGCACCGAGCACCCGCGAACGTGCACGCCTCCTCAAGCAACAAATAAGGTGTACCCCTCGCCGCCGCCGGAAGTCAGCGGGCCGGAGTTGTGAGCAAGGCGGTGTGGGAGAAGGGTCCTAGTTCAACCGGTACTTCACCCCGATCAACGCCGCGTTGGTGAACTCGATGACGTTGGTAGCGTGGCCCGGCACGAACTGCCAGCCCATGCCCAGTCGGTAGTCCATGCCGATCTGCCAGCGTGGGCCCACGCGGAACTTCACGCCGGTGGGCAGGAAGATGCGGGTGTAATACGCCTGCTTCGCACCGAAGGTGTGCTTGTTCATCTCGTGGGCCTGCTGCTGTGAGGGGTGTTCATCGTCGGCCAGGTAGCGGCCTTCGATCACCATCATCTTGTTGCCCACGGTGATGCCGCCGTTGGCGCCAAGGCCCACGTTCCAGTGCACGAAGCGGCTCCATTGTCCTTTCAGGATCCATGCGGTCTCCAAACTGATCTCGCTTTGCAGGTTGCAATACACGATGGACGTGTCCATGTCCTTGTTGCGGTAGGTGACCATGGCCTCGCGCGGCGTGTGGATGCCCACGCCCACCTGCACCTCGCTGGTGGTGGTTGGCGTGGTGGCGTCGGTGGGCACGGTCTTGCGGCCGAAACCTGCGCCGATGAAGAAGCCCAGGCCGCTCGTCTTGGTGGACACGGTGGCCTCGAACCCATCGAGGTCGCGCTCCAGCTCATTTGTCGTTTTCGCGAAACCCATCAACTGGTCCAGCGACATGGTGCGGAAGCGGTCGGTCTCCACACCAAGGGCCGAGTTGAAGCAGGTGAGGCCCCATGCCTTCGGCGCGGAGGCTTGTTGTGCACATGTGGTGAACGGAGCACCAAGGAGGCAACAGAGGAGCAGGTGAGCGGGGACTTTCATGAGGGGAAAGTACAGAACGAAGCTCATCCGTGGGGGGGCGCACCTGAGCTGTTTTTGGGTCTTTACATCAGCATCATCCACCAAAGCGGGTACATCACAGCGCCCACCGCCACCGCGATGGAAGCTTCTTTCATCTGAACACTGTAGAGCGCACGTGATCTGCGTACGAGGAAGAGGATCATCAGGCCCACGTTCCATAGCAGTGGCAGGATGTGTTCACGGTAGGCAAGATGATCCCTGGCAATGTCCAGCGGTTCGAACGACGGGTTGGGCACGAAGTGGATCGTACCGTTCGGCTCGCCCTCTTCGAAGTAGTGATCGGCGGGCTCGCCCTCCGCGGATCGGGTCCACACATCGTGACCTGCGCGATAACTGAATGCACCCTGGAATAGTATGAGTGCGCCCACCAGCGACATGGTGGCGAAACCCGTTGCGATGAACCAGCCAGCCCGCTTGTGCTTCCACAGCAGCAGCATTGCGATCGGTGGTGCCGCCAGCTCGATCAGTAGCATGTAGGTGGTCGGGTCGGTGAGCGCATCAACATCGATGTAGCCGGCGTATTGCGCCAACGCTGGCAAGCTCAGCAGGAAGGGCAGGAGCAATGCAAGCACCAACCACAAACGCCAGCGGCGTTCCTGTGGCAGTGAACCGTCGTCGATGAAGACGTTCGATGCGCCCTGTTTCAAGGTGCGCGTCGTTCGCGCCATGCGTTGCTGCCACGCCTCTTCGTTGGCCTTGCGATCGGCGATGCGTTGTTGCAGTTCGCGCAAGTGGTCAGTAGGAAGACCGCGGCGTTCCAGTTCCGCATGTGCGGCGGCAACGGCCGCAGGGTCGCGGTCGTGCGGATCGTGTATCACCTCCATCAAACGCGCGTCGGGCATGGTGGCGAAATGGCGGGCGTACTCTTCCGGGGTGTCCATACGGCTAAGGTGCGATGCCTGGTTGGGATGCGGTGCGGCAGGGGCCAACACCTGACGATCGTTGGTTCCCGCCCCCGCAGCTCCGGTACTTTCACAGGATGAAGGTCCCCGGCTTCCGTCCACGCTTCAAGTTCGAGACCGACCTGGCACCGGCCGAGATCGCCGATCGCATCGGCCGTCGGCTGCACGAGGACAACCCAAGGGGCCTGTGGCTCAAGAACGCCCACTACCACATCCTGCTCAGTTTCCCGGAGCGCAATGCTGAAGCGTGGACACCACAGATGGACATCAACTTCGAGGAACTTCCCGGCAAACGCACGCTGGTGCGTTGCCTCATCGGTCCCGGCCCGGGAATTTGGATGCTCTTCGCCGGCGGGTACGTCGGCCTGTCGCTGCTGGGCCTCACGGGTGCCACCTTGGGCATTGCTCAGCTCATGATGCACAAGTCTGCTTGGGGCTTCTATGCGCTGGTGCTGGTGGTGCCCCTCATCGCGTTCATGATCTACATGGAACTCACCGGTCGCGAGCGCGCCTTGGGCGACATGCGCTACCTGAAGGAATTCGTCGACCGGTCGCTCGGCTGCGACTGCCTCAAACTGGCCGAAGAACAAGGGATGTGACCGGCCGCTGCGGTGCCAGCCCCGCCCTCAGCACTTGTTCGCGTTCACCGATCCGACGTGCACGTCGAGGAATTCGGCCTTGCCCGTGATGTTGGCTTCTCCGAGCAGGCGCCGCACCAGTGTTATCACATCGGCCCGTTCCGATGCCTGCACTGGCGCCATGTGCAACACCACCACACCGGAGCGCAGGCAGTGGTACTCGATGTTCAATGCGCGGTCCTTGGCCACCTGCGCGTTCAGTCGTTCCATGCCGCCGTGGTCCAGGCCTTCGATGCGCACGGTGACGAAGGCATCCACGGTGGCGGGCGGTGCATCACCTTGCGCGATGGAGAGCGCGGGGAGGAGCAGGAAAGCAGCCAGCAGGGTCATCCACTTGAACATGGCGCGGTGTTTCCCGAAAGGTGCGGGTGCAACCGATCCCGCGAACTGACGAAAAGCAGAAAAGCGGCCGCGCCTGCAACGTTGCGTTCAATGCGCGCGCGGTGCACGGCGGGCCACCTTCACCGCTGCTACCAACTGCATGATGCCGGCCAGCACGTACATGTACGGCAACCACCGTTTGCCGGCATGCAGCAGCTCCCACACCACCAGGAACGAAAGCCCGGCCTCGATGACGAAGAACACCAGGTCCACCTTGGGCCAACGCTTCGCCAAACGCCCGTGGAAAAACGCAACGGACAGGAAGAGGAGCCCCGCCGCCACGAACACCCAACCGGTGGTGTGCCCATGGTCCAAGCGTTCGTAGCCGTGCAAGAGGATGATGGCACCACTGAGCATGTGGGCCGCTCTTCGCAGTCGGTTCTTCCGGCGGGCATCCATGCGGGCAAGGTAGATCGGTAGCCATTGCGTTTTCCGGGCGATGACCGCTACGGACGCAATGCCACCTTTACCGACCCTGACCTCCCTACAGCGCATGGACGAAGGCACACTGCAATGGATCACCCTCGCCTGGATGGCGTTGGCCGTGGCGGTGCACATCACCATGTTCTTCGTCACCGCGCCCTTCGGCCGGCACACATCGAACAATTGGGGCCCCACCCTCAACAACAAGCTCGGGTGGTGCATCATGGAACTACCCAGCCTGGGCATCATGGTGTATTTCCTCGCCACGGGCAGCCGCGTGGCCGATAGCCATGTGTGGATCCTGTTCGCGCTATGGATCGCGCACTACACCAACCGCTCGTTCATCTATCCACTCCGCATCCGCGCCACGCCCAAGCGCATACCGCTCTTCATCGTGTGCAATGCCATTGTCTTCAATGTGATGAACGCCGGACTGAACGGCTACTACTTGGCGGAGCTTGCACCACCCGGGCAGTACGGCAACACGTGGCTGACCAGTCCACACTTCATCGTTGGTGCACTACTGTTCGTTGGTGGAATGTTCATCAACCTGCGGTCGGACAACATCCTCATCCGGTTGCGCGCACCGGGCGAAACGGGCTACCGCATCCCGCACGGTTTCCTGTTCCGCTATGTGTCATCGCCCAACCTGCTGGGCGAGATCATCGAGTGGGCGGGCTTCGCCATCATGGCGTGGAACCTGCCGGCGCTCAGCTTCCTGGTGTGGACCTACGCCAATCTGGTGCCGCGTGCGCGCAACCACCACCAATGGTACCTGCGCACCTTTCCTGACTATCCACGCGAGCGGAAGGTGGTGTTCCCGGGGGTGTGGTAGGGGTGGTGTATCGGCTGCGTGCGACCTTCCCGCCTACCTTGCGGGAAACGCGCCCCCCATGAACAGAACGTTCCGCTTCTTCATCCCGGCCATCGGCCTGTTGTCCGCACTGCCGGTGCAGGCACAAACCATTGTGCAAGGCGGCTTCGAAGCATGGCCGGCGAACTGCCCCGTGAACGGCCCGCCCAACGGATGGGCCAACTTCAGCACGAGCCTCGGCCCCGACCAGGCCGGCAGTTGCGCGGGCACGGTCGTCTCGTTCGAGGGGGCGTCGCACATGAACCTCGTGTGGTATTCGGTGAACGGGCTGCTTGAAGGCGCTGCACAGGCTGTTACAGCGCTGGTGGTGGGCAACACGTACGAGGTCACCTTCCACGCCATCCATAACCAAGGCCTTTACGCCGACAACGATCCCACGCGGCTCGAGGCTTCCATCAACGGCGCTGTCATGCTCACCACCCCCGATCTGATCTCCGGTGATCCGTGGGCGCAGTACACCTTCCAGTTCACGGCCACGTCGAGCACGCACGTGCTCGGCTTCCGTGTGGCGGCGGGCTCCTTCGGCACCACGGGTTGTGTTGGTGTCGATGCGGTGGCCATCTCAGCGGCAACGGGCATTGCACCGCCGGACGTTGCACCGGCGCACGCGCTCAACGCGTGGTACGATGGCTCGCAAGCCGCGTTATTGGTCAGCGATCCGCAGTTCGCCAACGCACCGTACGACTTGCTCGATGGCAGTGGCCGCGTGGTGCGCAGTGGCGTGCTGAGCAACCAACGCATCGGCCTTGAAGCACTGCCGCAAGGGCTTTACGTGCTGCGGTTCACGGTGCAGCGTGCGGTGCAGCGATTCTTGAAGTATTGAGGCTGGGCTGGTGGTCGGGACCTGTCTGAAGAAGGCAGAGGCCCTAGTGAAGCAGGCTTAGGCTGCAACCCGAAGACTGCCCGCGCTCAGCCGAGCGTGTCCGAGGCAGGGTCAATCGAAATACGAGACGTGCAGGTGCACTATGCCTTGGGTACTATCGACCCAAAGGTGGTAGTCGCTGTACACGTGGTCCAGAAAATCAACCTTGAAGTAGATTTCTTTGGTGCGACCGTCCGGCGATACGGCCCATTCGGGCCGGTTGGCGTTCTTCTTGTTGAAGACATCGCGAACAATGTCCTGGAATGGACGTGTTTGCGCCAAGGCGACATTGAGGGGTTGGTCGTGCGCAACGATGCGGTCGAACACCGCGGGTGAATAGGTGAAAGCCATCCAGTGCGCGAAGGCATCACCCACAACGACATTCTTCATGCGGATATCCTCCACTTCTTCCGGAGGAGCAAAACCGAAGTTCTGAGCAAAAGCTTCTGCGGCCTTTTCCCGGTCGCTGGTTTCCGCCGCGACGAGGTCGATGTTCCAAAGGCCGAGGACAAGGGCGCCGCACAACAAGGCTGCTCCGGCATAGGCGTAGCCGATCCGGCGCTTCTTGCGGGCGTTCACAATGGCCGCAACAACGAGCATGACCGTACCCACACCGAACACCCCCAGTGCGAGGTACTTCAACACGAGCAAGAACAGCTGCACCATGACCACACAAGATTATCGGATGAACCGATGCCGGTAACCGCTATCGGGGTAGGCGATCAGCTCACGACTTTTCCCGGCAGGCCAGAGCTCCTGGTTATGCGGGCCCCAGGCCACAAAGCCCATCGTGCACGTGTGCAGAGGTGGTTGACCCAGGCCTAGGCCCCTAGCACCATCATGAGGGCGAACAATGCCTGAAGAGCGAGGGCTGCAATGCCCAAAATGCGAAAGACCATGGGTATCCGTAGTCTCGTCCAGCGCACCCTCCGCACCGATCGCGCGCGTTCTTCCAGTTGTTGCGGGCTGAAGGAGGCAAGGGCTTTGGCGTGCAGCAGGCCTACCAAGGCCAGGGCATCCACCGCCCCTTTACCGTCACCATCGTCGAAGATCGAGAGAAGGTCCCGCTCGCGTTTGACCACGCCCGTATGGTACACCACTACGCGCGAGCCGTGCTCCCCTGCGTGGGGGTGACCGGAGGAGCGGCCGACCAGCGCGCGTGACATCACTTCGCGCACCACTGCCAGGTCCGTGGAGCCGTTGATCAGAAAGACCACGCGCTCCCGGGGCATGATCTCGAGCAACCGCGTCACTTCGTAGGCCACTCCTTTGTTCGCCGGTGTCAGGTTCGCCAGGTCCACCACCGCCACATGGGCAAGTCCGATCATGCGGTCCAACGCTTCCTTCCAGGTCTTGTCCAGGCACTGCATGCTGTTGATCGGATAGCGCAGGTGCGGATCCACTTCCCGGCCAAAGTGCTCGATCTCCAAAGCCAGTTCCTCCTGGTCTTCGACGATGGAGGCATGCAATCTTCCCGTGACGTAGTTCCAGACATCGCTCTCCTTGTACCCCACCGTGTCGGGGCCGTCCAGGCGGAACGTGATCCCCATATAGCGCCACGCCTTGGTCAACAACAGGAACTCGCTCAAGAAGGGACTGCCAAAAACCCGCAGGGCCAGCAAATGCAAAGGGGGCGGCACGGCGTAGATGCGCTCCAACCTCCGCCTGCCCAAGCGGAACCATGCATAGATGCCACCGCTCAGGGCGAAGGCACCGAAGGTGAAGAGGTACTTGTTGTTACCCGGCAGGGTGGAGTAGCACCACATGGCTTTCGACACACCGGCCCACACCCAGAACCAGATCAGGAAAACGAGCCGCCGGGGCCGTATGGCAGCGGGTAGCTCCAGGCCTGAAATGTTGCTCTTGGGGGTGCCCTTCGCCACCTCGCTGGCCGTTCCGAACAGGGAACGGGTAAAGCGCGCCGCTAGGAGCGCGATGAAGGTGAGCACCACATACACGCACAACAACGTGGGGAACGTGGAATCCTCGATGATGCGGTTGATCGACGGCTCGTAGCGGCTGGGCCCCGTCGGTTGAACAAGCCAGTGGACCAGCCCGAGCCCCAGAGTGGAGCCCATCAGGACCAGCAGCACGCGGAACGCGAAGCGCTTGTAGGCCGCGCCCCGCTCAACGATGGCCCTTTGAAGGTCTTTCACCTCTTGCGTTGGGGCGGGGATCTCTTCGGGGGTCACGATGATCAGCTCCACCGTGCTGTCCTCCATCGGTGCTGGCGCCCCCATCGGCGTTTCCGCGCTTTCGTGATGGAGATGGAGCGTATGTTCCGCAGGTTGGACGGCCGGCGGCGTGGTCACCTCCATTATTCTGCTGGAAATGGCCCTGCGGGCTTTCCGCCGAAGCACGTAATACGCAGCAACCACCACTGCAATGATCACGAGCCCTATGAAGAGCGCGAACAGGATGTCGCTCGCGTTCATCCCCAAGATCTTCATTTCGACGGACGGTGCTTCAGCTCCTGGTTCCATGGCCTGGTTGTTCACCCGTATGTGATCAATTACCGCATGTCCTTCGGCTGCTCATCGGCGTCCATTGAACCCCGCGGATAGGCCCAGCGCGCGCGACAATTGGTGGGGTATGCCGTTCATGATCTTACGATCGTCTTTTCCATGAACCGCTCGATCGGTGCTCACCATCGGCAAGCTATTGGTTTTCGCGGCACATGCCGATCACCTGCGGAGACCGAAGGGGCGAGGGTCTTCAAGGCCGTGCCGAAGTGGAAAGCCGCAGTGGCACACGGTGTGCGAGTTATCCATTGCGATGGAATTACCGATCACAGTGGATCGCACGGTTGGTCCGCACGACTGCGTTGACTTGTCCCGGCGGGCCACAGGCCCCGGCCCGCTCGCCAAACGCCACAGCCAAGCGGCGGCGTTTGGCGAGCGGGTGCGGCGGAACAGTGCCCCTTCCGCCAAGTGGGCGACCCGCCATTGCCATCGACCAAGGCCGTCTACATTCGTTCCATCCAACCGGTCCATCATGAAACATCTTCTGTCCTGCGCTGCCCTGGGCCTTTCCCTCTTCGCTGCGCGGCCCGCACAGGCCTCACACATCATGGGGGCCGAGCTCACCTACAAGTGGTTGGGCGGAATGGACTACGAGATGACCCTGGTGGCGGTGCGAGACTGTTATGGTATTTGGCTGAATTCCGGGGTGAGCATCGCAGCCTCTTCTTCGCTCTGCGGCTTGAATGCCTCGTTCGTTCTGCCCGAGCGCGATACCGTGGAAGTGGCCGTCGGTTGCACCAGCTGGCCCACCACCTGCAACGGAGGCACCTATCCCGGGGCCGAGCTGCACTTCTACCGCGATACCGTGACGCTTCCTGCAGGTTGCGCCGATTGGGTATTCTCCTGGGCGAGCTGTTGCCGCAATGCCGCGATCGACAACATCGTTGATGCGGATCAGGCTGACATCTACATCGAAGCATGGCTTGACAACGCCAATGTTCCGGGCAACTCCTCCCCGATCTTCCAGGAACTACCGGGTTCTTTCATCTGCCTCAACGCTCCGTTCTGCCTGCCCAATGGCGGATATGACCCGGACGGCGATTCGCTGGTGTACACGATGGTGACCCCCGAGGAAGTGGGTGCTGTTCCGATAGTGTACATGCCCGGCTTCACGGCTACCGATCCGTTCCCCTCTTCCACCGGCCATGTCTTCGATCCCGTTACCGGCAATCATTGCAGCACGCCGTCGCAGCTGGGCGCATATGTGGTGGCTTACGCTGTGGACGAATACCGCAACGGTACGTGGGTGGGCCGTAGTCGAAGGGACATCCAGTTGTGGGTGGTGGCCTGCACCATGCCCATGCTCGATGTGATGGGCGTGGTGAACGACACGACCGGCACACCGGTGACGGCCGGAACGGTGGAGCTGTACCAGTACGGTCTCAACAGTGCGGGCTCTTTGCTGGTTGGCAACACGCCGGTGGGCCCCGGAGGCGATTTCGCCTTCAGTAGCCTGCCCTTGCAGCAATACCTGGTGCGTGCTGTTCCCGATACGGTGCTCTACCCGGGCACTGCTACCAGCTATCACGAGAGCACCTACTACTGGACCTACGCCGATGTGATCAGTAGCACATGCGATACCGACATGGTGGCGAACATCGGATTGGTGCCCGTGGGCAACCTCGCCGGCACGGGCTACCTCAGTGGCTTCTTGGGCGACCTGGGCATTGTGCGCAGCGATGGCCCCGGCGCGCCATGGGAGGGGGTGGGCATTGTGCTCGAGCACTGGCCCGGCGCTGGTTTGGCGGCGTACACGCGCACCGACATGGACGGACACTACCACTTCGCCAACGTGGCCGATGGCACCTACCGCATCGTGTGCGACCATCCGGGCCTGCCCATGCTTTCCTGCTACACGGTGACCGTCGGCGCCGGCACCGTCATCATCGACCTGAACTACGGTGCCGATCCTGCGGGCTTCTATATCACCGGTGTGGTCACGAACGTCCCGGACCAGGAAGCGGCCACGGCGGTGTTGATGCCCAATCCAGTGCATCAGGGCTTTGCCATCATCAAAGGCTTGCACAATGGCCAGGTGCGCGCCACCATCATCGACGCAGCGGGCCGCGTGGTCTTCTCGGCCGCGCTGAACGTTGCCGGGGGTGCCCTGCAACTGCCTACCGACAACCTGCCCGCCGGGAGCTACACCATTGTGCTCGATGGGCATGGCCAGCACTTCAGGATGGTGAAGGAGCAGTGATGGACCTTATCGGACCACGCTCGCTCGCCGATCTGTCGGGTGCGCTTCTGCTTGCGGGCTTCACCCGGTCTTGCTCGAGCAACTGCTGACTTGTCCCGGCGGGTCAATAGACCCTGGTGGTGCGGGCACGCGCGTGTGGTAGGCAGGCCCGGCTGCAACCCCGAGCGCCTGCCCGCGCACAGCCGAGCATGTGCGGATGAACCATCGCTTCGCTTATTTCGTGACGCTATGGACAGAACTGTATTGTGGTTCAAGGCGCTCGTGTGGGGCAACATCGTGGTGGGCCTGCTCGGTGGCGTCCTAAGCGCACTCACGACGCCGCTCGAGGAAGGAACCGACCCTACCGATGCTGAGTTGTTGCTTATGCTGGTTGTCCTGGTCGCCATCATCATCAATTACGTTGGACTTCTCAAGTTCCGCTCATGGTCCCGTCCAATGGCCGTAGTGCTTACGGTTGTAACCATGGCATTTACGTTCATGCTTGGAACGGAAGTGATGCATGGCTGGAGCGCACTGTTGTACGACCTGGGGTGGATGATCTGGGGAGCGCTGCTGGCCGTGATCCACTTTGGGGATATCCGGCATCGGTTCCAGCGCGCTTCAGGTTCCGGGCCGCGTGCGCTTTCGTAAGGCACTGGCTATTACGACAGGCCACAGGCCCTAGACCGAGAGCCGATCGCCACAAGCAAGTGGCGGCGTAAGGCGAGCGTGTGCGGTGTGATGACCATGGGGGCTGCAGGCAAGCGCAGGCGCTCAAGTGGTCGTGTTGCTGCTCGCCTAAGTTGTGCCATCCGCCGGTAGGTGCAGTTGTGCCAGAGGATCGTTCCACGGTGTCCATTCATTGGCCCGTGTATGCCGCAAGCTGGCCGCTCCGTAACCGGCCACATGGTAGGTGCGGCGCGCATCGACGGTAATGGCCATGATGTTCTTGCGTGCGGCGATGTACTCCTCTTGGAACTCCCTGTGCTCCGCGTAGCGGGGCAAACAGGGGTCCACCCGTTCGATGAGCGCGCGCAGGCACGAGTTCAGGCAGCGCCGGTAGGCACCCATACTGCGTGCTGTTTGTATGAGGGGTTGCTGTGGTGCGGTGCTTTCTGCGTACTGCTTCAGTGCGGCGTGCAGCAAACGGTAAAGGTTGGAGAAGCTGCCGAACGTGGCGCGCGACTCTCGGTGCTGGCCCAGTTGCGCGTCAATGGCCGCGCAGAACCTCACCAAACCCGCTTCGTCGAAAGGCATCATGGACCGTGGCGGCAGGTCGTCCACACGCACGCGCGACGATGGCTTTTCCAAATGGTCGTACACGGCGTTCGCCCGATCCACCAGTCGTTGCAACACCAGCTCCTTCGGCAGGCGATGGTATGGCGAGCCGGGCCGCGGGGTGTAATAGTCCTCTTCCTTGTTATCGATGGCGGCAAGCAGCATGTCCACCGAGGTGTAGAACCGTGCGATGGCGCGATTGCTCACCTCGTGCTTGCTCCAGACCGCGCGGTGCTTCTGGCACACTTCCACCATGCGAGCGAAGGCGGCGCATTCGTTCGCCCTTATCCTTTTGTCCATGCACGTGCTGGGATGCGATGGGAAAACTACTGTCGGCCGTATCGGACCATCCGTTCAAGTTGCCGTTTTTGTCCACCACCGCAATTGGAAAGCATCGTTACCATCCCTATCGAAGAAGACCGAGCGGCCCACTTCCCCCTCAAAATACCCTGAACTGGGTATTTTTTGGATGCTGGCGCCCGCTGACCTTTGATCAGCCGGTACAGCATGCCCAAAGCGCAACTGCTGATCCCACCCGGGCCCATCGGTGCCCGCCTGATATGGGCGCGCGAACAGCGCGACCTGAAACAGTACTGGCTGGCCGAGGCCGCGCACGTGGACGCCGCGCGCCTCAGCCGCATCGAAAAGGGCAAGGTGAAACGGGTGTACGTGGACGAACTGTACCACGTGGCCAAGGTGTTGCGGTGCTCCTTGGACTGGGTGCTGCACGGGGACCGCTTCAACCCCTGGTTGCCGGGCCAAGCGCCGGTGTTCAAGTTGCCGGGCCAACGGAAGAAGAAGGACGCATAGCCGGATACCGCGCCCATCATGAAGTGCACATGAGCCCGTACGGTGGTGCCATCGCGGCCTTGGTGCCGCTCACCTGAGGGCTCACGGAAGTCCCATCGCGCCCATGGTAGCGCTCCAGTGCGGCCGCACTGAAGCCTCATCGCGGCCGTGGTATCGATCCAGTACGGCCTCACTGGAGCTTCATCGTGGCCGTAGTACCGCTCCAGTACGGCCTCACTGAAGCCTCATCGCGCCCATAGTACCGCTCCAGTGCGGGCTCACCCGAGCCTCATCGCGGCCTCGGTGCCACTTCATGACGGCCGCACTGTTCAAGCGGTTTGTGCTCAGTCCGACCATTTTGATTGTTCCCCCGACAATTTCCATTGTCCTTTTCCGGGTGCCCGCGTTCCAGCACCCCGGAACGCAATTCCGCGGTCCGATAAAACAAAAACGGAGTCATGAACAACATCAAACTCTCTCTCTTCAAACTGATCCCCACAGCGCTGCTGGCACTGCTGCGCACGGTGATCGCCAACCTCACGGGGAACGCCAACTTCCCCACGCCCAAGATCAGTGTGGCGGACATGATCTTGCAGGCCGACGCATTGGAAGCCGCCATTACCGCAGCCACCAACGGCGACCGCCAGAGCCGTATCCTGCGCGACAACCTTGTGATGGAAACCCGCGATATGCTGCGCGTGCAGGCCGACTACGTGCGCAGCGTTTGCAACGGCGACAAAGCCATGCTGGAGAGCAGCGGCTTCGAGCTGGCCAAACAGCGCGAACCCATCGAGAAAGTCGGCGTGCCCCAGTACGTAACGGCCGAAACCGGCAAAGGCGCCGGCGAGGTGGAGTTCCGCTGGCGCGGGGTGCACGGCGCGCACGGCTACACCATGGAGCGCGGCACCATGAACGCACAAGGCCAGATGGAGTGGGAAGCGCTGCCCTTCACCACCCGCACCCGCAACATCCTCACCGGCCTCGACAGCCACCAGCTCTACTCCCTGCGTGTTACCGCAGTGGGCGTTAACGGCCCCGGCCTCGTGAGCGCCGTGGTGCAAGCCGTGGCCGCGTAAGCAGTACTACCTGAAGCTGAAGAGCCCCCCGACTTGTCGGGGGGCTCTTTGCGTTGGGGACATTGTGCCTGGGGCCATTCGGCACAGGCGTGCGGCGTGGTTGGAGCGTGTGCGGGTGCGGGCAAGACGAACTACCTTTCCCTTGTGCGCATCCCGCTCAGCCAATGCAGACACCCTCGGATCCCATGGATCAATTCGATCAAGACATGCAGGCGGAGAAGGCGAACGTGGAGCTGAGGAAGGTGATGCTCCGCTTCAACCTCATTACCGACGATGAGGACAGGTACCCGTTGGCCAAGGCGCTCTTCGCCGCCAAGGTGGTGGTGCCCTTGTTGCAGAACGAGGACGATCCCGATGGGCTGCCCTTCTACGGCAGCATGTTCAAGCACGCGAACGGGGTCGAGTTCCACGTGTACACCTCCGTCCAGTTCATACCCGAGCGCATCACAGCTCCCGACGTCTCGTACTACCCGTTCGTCGAGCTGATGGAAAATATACTCGCCGACAGTGCAGTGACGATGGTGCGCATCGATCCCGGGACCGATCACGGGGTTGGCATACTGATCGAGAACGGCCAGCCGTTCCTGTTCAGGCAGAAGCGCGTGGAGGATTACATGCGGGAACGTGGCATCGACTTTCTGGAGTGAAGGCACACGTGCGCGGTAAGCATCAGCACTGACCACCGTGTGCAGGAACGGCTGATGCTTGCGCTCGGCTTTTCCGAGTGCGCTGTTGCTTATGGGATCTGCCCCGTCTTGCTGGTGCAGCATGCGACTCGTCTCGACGGGCCACGAGGCCCTGGATGTGCGGGCACTCGGGAAAAACCCGAGCGCCTGCCCGCGCACAGCCGAGCTTGTGCGGAGACTTGTCCCGGCGGGCCACAGGCCCTAGTTGTGCGGGGCCTGCCCGCGCACAGCCGAGCGTGCGCAAGCTATATTGCTCGCAACGATTCTTACGCCATGATGAGTGCAAGCGCCCGAGCCAGCTATTCGTTGTTCTCCCTTTGCGTTGCATTGGTGGATGTGAATGCACAGAACTACTTCCAGAAAGCCTTTGGAGGACTGGCGGATCAACGTGGGTACAGCATTGCGGAAGCAAGCGATGGTTCCATTTTCCAAGGTGGCTATACGCTAAGCTTCCTGACCACTGGTAACAATGCGGATGCATACTTGGTCAAATGCGACCGTTCAGGACAACATATTTGGTCCAGGCACTTTGATGTCGGTCTCAACGGTATCATATGGGATCTTGCTGCAACAACAGATGAAGGGGTGATCGTTGCCGGAACCGATAACAACAACAACTTCGGCTTCGCCTTTAAAGTTGATGGCCTTGGCAATTTGGTCTGGGGCAGGGCCTCGAACGCGATCAAGGCGTACCGGGCGATCGCATACAGGAATCTTGATAGCACGGTCTTTCTTGCCGGACCAACGTTGGGGGCCAACCAGGACATTCACCTCCAGAAACTCAATTCGGATGGTACTGCCGCATGGAGCAAGGGGTATGGAACGGGCTACAACGAGAATGTGTATTCCTTGTCCTGCACAAGCGACGGCGGACTGGTACTTTCAGGGTCCGCCCTTGATACCGAGCCTGAGAGCGATGGCCTGCTTATGAAGCTTGATTCGGCCGGGGTCATCGAATGGTCAAGGACCTACGGACTATCGGGTATATGCGATGTGTTGTATCGCGTGATCGAAAGTTCGACCGGGGGCTACGTTGCTGTGGGCGGTGGATGTTACTCGGATACTTGGCCCATTGTCGTGCGCACCGATGCCAACGGAGATACCCTCTGGACGAAACGGTTTGCGGCTTATGCGGCCCGGTTGTTCGACGTTGAAGAGAACCAGCAGGGATTTTTGGTCACTAGCAACGATGGCGGGGTTGGGGGCTATTACACCATCAGCGTCGTGCAACTCGATCAGAACGGTGGCATTCTTTGGCGCACGGCTTTTACCCAAGGCTCGGAGTCTTTGGAAGGGAGAACTGAAGTATTGACTGACGGGTCCATAGCCGTTGGCAAATCGGTGATCGATGTCGGCCCTGGCCCTGTAAACCTGCTATTGGCCGTGGTGGATAGTGTTGGCATGGGTGGGCTGTGCGGTTCACATGTAGCTCCATGGACCGAATTGTCTCCGAATTTGGTCTTGGGTGCCGTTGGTGACAGCCTGCCCCACGTCAGTGGATTCAGCTGGGTGCCTACAGGTCTTCCTTGCGCCACCTTGACGGATACGCTTTGCTCTACCAGTGTTGGCCTAGTGGAGATGGAGGAGGTCACGGCCCATCGGGCGTTTCCGAATCCCACATCAGGGTCACTTTTGCTTACCGGGCTGAACCCAGGAGATGTGTTGATGGTCTTGGATGGGTTGGGCAAGGAACTGATCGGTATGGCAGTGGATGCTCGCGAGCATCAGGTGCTACTGCCAAGCGTCATTCCCTCTGGTTTGTTGTTGGTGTTAGCACGAAGCAAGGACGGTGATTTGCGCTGGTCGGAGAAGATCATCTTGCAACGTTGACCCGCGCTTTCCCTTCACTACCTCGGGTGTTGCGGCGCGGGCTGCCGCTCGCTTTCGGCGAGTGGCTCTTGGTCTAGGGCGTTCCGCCCGTCAGCTTCACGGCTCCCGTTTAGTTTGGCGCAATGAGCGAGACTCGCAAGGCCAATGTGGAAGGCGCGGCTTACTTCATAACGCTCACCGTCGAGGGATGGATCGATGCCTTCACGCGCAAGGAACTCGTGCAGGAATTCGTGCGTAAAGTGGAGTACTGCCAGCAGCACAAAGGACTGGAGGTGTATGCGTACGCGATCATGCCTTCTCACGTGCACTACCTGTCCCGCTCTGCGGGATGATCGTACGTCGCGAAGGCGGACTGCTCAGTGCATGGCTCCGGGAGTTCAAGAGCTGGACCGCCAAGCGGATGGTCGCGCTCATCCGCGAGAACCAGGGCGAGAGCCGTCGTGAGTGGTTATTGGAATTGCTTCACCGTTGGGCATTCGGCAAGGCGCAGCACAAGGAGTTTGTCTTCTGGAAGAAGGACAGCCACCCCATCGAACTGTGGAGCAGGGAAGCCACCGAGCAGAAGATCGGGTACATCCATCAGAACCCTGTGGAAGCTGGCATCGTCACGGAGCCGCACCATTACCTGCTTAGCAGCGCACACCCGGACGGGTTCATTCAGCTGAACGGGTATCTACAGAAGCAGGAGGGCGGTGGGTTCGTGTGAGGGCTGCCTGGCCGGTCTTTGGTTGTGTTTGGGCGGGCCACAGGCCCTAGACCGAAGGCCACTCGCCACAGGCGAGCGGCGGCGTAAGGCGAGCGTGTGCAGGGGGGGCTGTGCGCACTACGCGAGCGGGTGCGGTAGCTACACTCCTTCGGCCTCAATACGCGCCAACGTGGCACGCACGTACCGTTCCCAAGCGATCGTATCGCCGTATGTCATGTACTCGAGCTCGCGCATCGGGGCCCAACGCAGCCACCTGCCATACAAGGCAATGGAGTCGCGTTGCCCGAGGTCGGGAATGTTCAGGAGCGCTGCAAGGGTGGTATCTGTCCCGTACTTGAGGCGCAGCGCAGCGAGGTACAGGTCTGTACAGCGTGAAGCGTATTTCCATCCAGGATAGGCGAGGTCCCAATGGGCCAAGGCACTGTCCGCTTGTCCCAAGCGCAGATGGGCATGGATCCGGATGATGTCGAGGTTCTGCTGGATGGCCTCGTAGGTTTCGCGGTCGCCGCATTCCCGACAATTGCTGTAGAATTCGTCCCGTGCGGCTTGCAACCGCAGGTAAAGTGCATCAGGCGTTTCGCCCGCCGCTGGGTTCAACGGCTCGCCGAAGAACGAGGTCCCAAACCGGCCATAGGCGCCATATTTCAAGCCACCGGCGGCAGAAGAAGTGTCGCCATAGTAGTCACATGTCATGGTATCACCTTGCCACGTCAATGTCCTGTTTGCGGCCCACGGCCTAGCAGCGCGTTCGTGTTGCGGCGTCGGCTTGTGTGTGCACGATGCGGAAAGCACCGCGATGACCGATGCACAGGACACTATGCCGACTCCGACCTTCATCAGATGAGCAAGCTAAGAGGGAAGCACGGAACGTGCAGGGGTGGTCCGCGCAAGGAGACTTGTCTGTATTGCTCAAGCGCTTCAGACTTGTCCGAGCGGGCCAGGAGGCCCTAGGGGTGCGGGCACTCGGCAAAAAGCCGAGCGCCTGCCCGCGCACAGCCGAGCTGGTGCAGGGCAGTCGAGCGTATGGGCGTGCAGGTGGGGGATGGTAGCCACGAGGAGAGAAAGGAACAAATGGCAAAAATTTACCAACGGATGTTAGCCGCTGGAATGCCCAATAGTCTTGGATTCTGACGCCGAGAAAAAAGGACTAACAGGCTGGGGCTGAGCTTTAGGATGGCCCTGATAAATGAACAGGGGCAAGAGCCAGCTACATTGGTGCCACAAAGGCGAACGCCACGTGCTTTCGGAAGGGCTGGCTTGCTCTGCGACCTTAGTCAGAAGAGCTGGATTGCCCCGCAATCACACGTAGCGCTCAGGAACGCGAAGGAGTCGTGTACAGCGGCTCCTTTGCCGTGTAAAGGAACCACATCTTGGTCCGATGCGGATGGCGGAGTTACCAGCACATTTCCGTTGTTTTCAACACGCCTCGCTTTCTCAGTGCTGACGGGAGAGGGCGCTAGTCACGATTCGCGCAAGGGCTTTTTTTTCACACTGGGTTAAGAACGCTGGAAACCCACGATGAGGGCTCAAGGCTGACTAAAGCATGGGCGACTAGCTTGACTTGTCGCGACGCTTTCAAAGCGCGTTTCAAGGGAACTATCCACAGAAGATGGCCAGTCTCAAAGAACGTGCGCTTTCAACTATGTTGGTGGACAATCCCCACCACCATGAGTTCGCTTCGTTCAACACTGCCGTTGATCGGCCTTGTCGTCTTTGCCGCTTGTTCTCCGGTCACGCACTACCAACTCTACGTTACAGATACGCCAAGCGGCCCTCCCGCGGAGAATGCACCGTTGCATTTCGAGGACGACGTTATCGCGGTGGACCAATACCTATGGGCAGACAAAGGGACCAGTTCTTTCATGGTTCGTAACAAGTCGAACAAAGACATCTTCATTGATCTCGGCCGCACGCACTTGGTGCTCAACGGCATGGCGGCTACCTACTACTCCGATCAGGAGTTCACTCGCAGCAGCTCGGATGTCATGCGCCGCACATCAGGTTGGGGGCTTACGAGCATAGCTGGACGGAGCTACGCCGTAAGTTCAGTGTACAGCAGGTCGCAAACGACTACCACTACGAATTCTGTGACGTCACATCAGATGCGCATGGTGTGCGTCCCGGCAGGGACCTCGAAGAACTTCGATGGGATGAGCTTGGTGACTGCCCGCTATCTTATCTGCGATGAAATCGTGGATGGCAAGAAGCAGAAGCGAAGAAGCATGTCATTCAGCGCGTCCACATCCCCGTTTGTGTTCAAGAACATCGTCGCGTATGGCTATACAGAGGACGTTGGTGAAGAGCGGCGGATGTTGATAGGTGACTTCTGGGTCAAGGAGATCACGAACTACGGTCCCGGCAAGTTCATGGAGTACGCCTATCCCGAAGAGTGTGGTGAGCGGTACGGTGAGCCGTACAAAGTCTTCACCTATGGTAGGCCGTCGAACTTCTATCTCTCCTACGATAAGTGAGACGGGCCAAGAGGCCCTAGTTGTGTAGGCACTCGGTAAAAGGCCGAGCGCCTGCCCGCGCACAGCCGAGCGTGTGCGGGGGCGCCTGCCTGCGCACAGCCGAGCGTGCAATGTCATTAAGTTAAGGAGTGCCTTGTGCTGTGATCAACGCGGTTGAAAAGTCGCGGTGTCGAGGGATCAACGGTGATCGGCGGGGAGGCTCTTTGGCCCATGGCACCAAGAGCGAAGCGCAAGACCAACCGTGGGATCCTCGTAACAGTGAGAAGATGTTTGGCCAGCGACGCATTGAGGGAGACCTTCAGGCGCTCGCCCAAAGACTTCACACGCCAACGCAAGATGCCCTTCAAGAAGGTGGTGCTCTTCATGCTGAGCCTCTCGCGGCGCAGCCCGCAGCTGGAACTCACGGGCTTCGTGCGCGCCTTCGCCGACGGGGTGCGCAACGTATCGGGCAGTGCCTTCAACCAGAGCAGAAGGAAGGTGGAGCCCGGGGTGTTCAAGGAACTCATGCGAGTGATGAACCAAGAGTTCTACACCGACAACGACGAGCGTGTGAAGCGCTGGCAAGGCTTTCGGCTCCTGGCCACCGACGGGTCCATCATCAACCTGCCGCATACCAAGGAACTGGGCGAGCACTACGGCGGCGCGAGCAACCAGCACGGCAACCGCACGGTGCAGGCGCGTTGCTCGGTGCTCTACGATGTGCTCAACAACATGGTGCTCCATGGCACGCTATCGCCCTGGGCGGTGGGCGAACGTGAACTGGCCTTGCAGCACTTGCACATGTGCCAAGAGGGCGACCTGATGATCTACGACCGCGGCTATCCCAGCTATGCGCTCATGTCGGCGGTGCTGGAGCGCGGAGCGCATTTCCTGATCCGTTGCACCCACAAGTTCAACCAGCAGGTGATCGACTTCGTGGCCGGTGGCCTGCACTCGCACACCGTGCCCATGGGCGCTGGCAAGAACACCCAGCACGGTCGCGGTCCGCAGAGCAATGATCGCATCAACGTACGCATGGTGAAGGTGTTGCTGGACAATGGCGAACTGGAAGTGCTGCTCACATCCTTGACCGATGAACAGCGCTATGCGACGGCCGTCTTCAAAGAGTTGTACGCCAAGCGCTGGGGCGTGGAGCGCTTCTACAACACCATCAAGAACATCGCCCGTGTGGAGCACTTCACCGGACACACCGATGTGGTCATCCAGCAGGATTTCCATGCAGCGCTTTTCATGTGCAACCTGCACGCCCTGCTCCTCGACGAGGCGCAGGACCAGTTGCCCGCCGAGCACCCCGCGCGCAAGCTCTCCTACAAGATCAACAACAACGTGTCCTTCGGCTACATGAAGCAGGAGGTGATGCGCATCATGGCCCAAGAGGACGATGAGCAGACCATGCGCGACCTGTCCGAGCTGTTCCTCTCCACCACCGTGCCCATCCGCCCAGGCCGCACTTTCCCACGCGATCGCGACAAGTACCGCACACGCGACAAGCCCATCTATCTCACCAACTCCAAACCGGCCCTGTGAGAACCCTTAACTTAATGACATTGGCCGAGCGTGTGCGGGGGGCCACAGGCCCTAGACCTAGAGCCGATCGCCACAGGCGAGCGGCGGCGTAAGCCGAGCGTGTGCGGGGGAGCCGCTGCGTAAGCCGGGCGCGTGCGGCGAGTAGCTAATGCTCCCCGAAGGGGATCGCTTGCCGCACCACCATTCTTGTTGGCGTGCCCAACGCCGAGCCTGGTATCCAAGCCGGAAAGGAACGGACCAGTCATAGTGCCTCCGCGTCGAGTTTCGCGTTCATGCCGCGGACGATCTTGATGTCATTCAGATTGCCGTCCGTTTCCACGGTGAACTCCACCCAGACTTTGCCCATAACGCAGTCTTGCGGATGGACCAGGTTGGTTTCGATGAACTCCTTAAGGGCTCGATCACCACACGGGAACCTGGGTGGTACTTCAGGCCTGCTGAGGGTGACCACAGGACTGGGCACGGCCGTGTCGGTTTGCGCCGCCACCACCGCAGAGGCGCACACCGCAAGCACAGTCAGTAGGACCCTCATGGTTGTGAAGTTAGTGCACGATGGGATGCAGCTTGTGACTTCTCCCGACGGGCCAAGAGGCCCTGGTTATGCGGGCACTCGGGAAAAACCCGAGCGCCTGCCTGCGCACAGCCGAGCGTGTGCGGAGGCCTGCCCGCGCAGCCAAGCGTGCAATGTCATTAAGTTAAGGGTTCTCACAGGGCCGGTTTGGAGTTGGTGAGATAGACGGGCTTGTCGCGTGTGCGGTACTTGTCGCGATCGCGTGGGAAAGTGCGGCCTGGGCGGATGGGCACGGTGGTGGAGAGGAACAGCTCGGACAGGTCGCGCATGGTCTGCTCATCGTCCTCTTGGGCCATGATGCGCATCACCTCCTGCTTCATGTAGCCGAAGGACACGTTGTTGTTGATCTTGTAGGAGAGCTTGCGCGCGGGGTGCTCGGCGGGCAACTGGTCCTGCGCCTCGTCGAGGAGCAGGGCGTGCAGGTTGCACATGAAAAGCGCTGCATGGAAATCCTGCTGGATGACCACATCGGTGTGTCCGGTGAAGTGCTCCACACGGGCGATGTTCTTGATGGTGTTGTAGAAGCGCTCCACGCCCCAGCGCTTGCGGTACAGGTCTTTGAAGGCGGCCGTGGGGTAGCGCTGTTCATCGGTCAGTGAGGTGAGCAGCACTTCCAGTTCACCGTTGTCCAGCAGCACCTTCACCATGCGCACGTCCAAGCGCAGGTGCTTGCCAGGCCCCCAAGTGATGGGCGTGTTGTGCCCCGGGGCCATTTGCAGGGTGTTTGATGTGGCCGTTGAGCGCACGAAGGCCAGCACGTTCTTGTTGAAGCTGTGCTTGCAGCGCATGACGAAGTCAGTTCCACGTTCTTGCAGCGCCAGCATCAAGGGGAAGCCGGGATAGCCCCGGTCGTAGATCACAAGGTCGCCCTCTTGGCACATGTGCAAATGCTGCAAGGCCAGTTCGCGTTCGCCCACCGCACAGGGTGCCAGCGTGCCATGAAGCACCATGTTGTTGAGCACATCGTAGAGCACCGAGCAACGCGCCTGCACCGTGCGGTTGCCATGCTGGTTGCTTGTGCCGCCGTAGCGCTCCTTGAGCTCTTGGGTATGCGGCAGGTTGATGATGGACCCGTCCGTGGCCAGCAACCGAAAGCCTTCCCAGCGCTTCACGCGCTCGTCGTTGTCGGTGTAGAACTCCTGGTTCATCACCCGCATGAGTTCCTTGAACACGCCGGGCTCCACCTTCCTGCGGCTCTGGTTGAAGGCACTGCCCGTCACGTTGCGCACCCCGTCGGCGAAGGCGCGCACGAAGCCCGTGAGTTCCAGCCGCAGGCTGCGCCGCGAGAGGCTCAGCATGAAGAGCACCACCTTCTTGAAGGGCATCTTGCGCTCGCGTGTGAAGTCTCTGGGCGAGCGCCTGAAGTTCTCCCGCAATGCGTCACTGGCCAAACATCTTCTCACTGCTGAGAGGATCCCACGGTTGGTCTTGTGCTTCGCTCTTGGTGCCATGGGCCAAAGAGCCGCCCCGCCGATCACCGTTGATCCCTCAACACCGCGACTTGTCAACCGCGTTGATCACAGCACAAGGCACGCCTTAACTTAATGACATTGGCCAAGCGTGTCCAGGGGAAAGGGCTAGGTTTGGGTATGGCCGAAGAGCAGTATCCGATTGAAGAGTTGTTGAACCAGAACGTTGGGTTCGAAGAAGGCTCCTTTCTACGGCGTTTGAAGGAAGGGTACTTTGATGTTGGGCTCTTCAATCAAGTGATTGGAGAGTTAAGGCGCTTGCAGATGGGAAGCGCCCATATCAGCCAGTCTGTAGTCGCCCGTTTCGGATTGTTCACTTGTTACACCCTCATGCATATTAAGTGGCATTTTGACTCGCGTGATGCATATGCATGCGACAATCTTGATCGGCTCGATGACGTGGCGATCATGGGTTCGTTGGAGTGGTGCAGCATTGCGCTCGCATATGACAAGTCTATTGGCGATACCGTGTTCATCGCCGATGAGCGGCCAAACGCTGAATGAGATGGTAAAAAGGAAGAACGACGCTTGTCCGCGCACAGCCCAGCGTGTGCAGGGGTTGCCCGCGCACAGCCGAGCGTGTGCGGGAGCTGCTTTTTGCCTGTGGCGAGCGGCCATCAGTCCAAGGCGTTCCGCACGTCACAGAGCTATGCTGCTGACCGGTCGAGGCGGGCCACAGGCCCTAGACCGAGACGCACTCGCCACAGGCGAGCGCGTGCGTAGGCTTCTAGGAGGAAAAGAAGACTGTCAGAGCATCCGAGCATATCGTCTTTGACCTAAAGTACACTGCCCGTTGAGGCCAGTTCTTCGGAAGCTCAACATCACCTATCAGCACTGGCGCAACACGCCGGAGAGGAACTGCAGTCAACTGATGCGCGAGTTCTGGCAGAATCCATGATCTCCCGTTTTGGCCCTCGCCAATGAGGATCAAAGCGGCATCATAGTGTTCCTCCAAGGAAAGAAAGAACAGGAGCATTGGATCGGCGATCGGGAATCTCGGGCGCCCCAGCAGCGCGACGTTGTTCACGGAACGGTCGATCAGTTCCATAACACGGCCAGCCACGGCACGGTCCTCCTCTTCAAAGGCGAGCGCAATGTTCCGCAAGCGCGATGGGTCCACGACACAAATTAAGTCGGCTGCAGCCCCGAGCGTCTGCCCGCGCACAGCCGAGCGTGCAATGTCATTAAGTTAAGGCGTGCCTTGTGCTGTGATCAACGCGGTTGACAAGTCGCGGTGTTGAGGGATCAACGGTGATCGGCGGGGCGGCTCTTTGGCCCATGGCACCAAGAGCGAAGCACAAGACCAACCGTGGGATCCTCTCAGCAGTGAGAAGATGTTTGGCCAGTGACGCATTGCGGGAGAACTTCAGGCGCTCGCCCAGAGACTTCACACGCGAGCGCAAGATGCCCTTCAAGAAGGTGGTGCTCTTCATGCTGAGCCTCTCGCGGCGCAGCCTGCAGCTGGAACTCACGGGCTTCGTGCGCGCCTTCGCCGACGGGGTGCGCAACGTGACGGGCAGTGCCTTCAACCAGAGCCGCAGGAAGGTGGAGCCCGGCGTGTTCAAGGAACTCATGCGGGTGATGAACCAGGAGTTCTACACCGACAACGACGAGCGCGTGAAGCGCTGGGAAGGCTTTCGGTTGCTGGCCACGGACGGGTCCATCATCAACCTGCCGCATACCCAAGAGCTCAAGGAGCGCTACGGCGGCACAAGCAACCAGCATGGCAACCGCACGGTGCAGGCGCGTTGCTCGGTGCTCTACGATGTGCTCAACAACATGGTGCTTCATGGCACGCTGGCACCCTGTGCGGTGGGCGAACGCGAACTGGCCTTGCAGCATTTGCACATGTGCCAAGAGGGCGACCTTGTGATCTACGACCGGGGCTATCCCGGCTTCCCCTTGATGCTGGCGCTGCAAGAACGTGGAACTGACTTCGTCATGCGCTGCAAGCACAGCTTCAACAAGAACGTGCTGGCCTTCGTGCGCTCAACGGCCACATCAAACACCCTGCAAATGGCCCCGGGGCACAACACGCCCATCACTTGGGGGCCTGGCAAGCACCTGCGCTTGGACGTGCGCATGGTGAAGGTGCTGCTGGACAACGGTGAACTGGAAGTGCTGCTCACCTCACTGACCGATGAACAGCGCTACCCCACGGCCGCCTTCAAAGACCTGTACCGCAAGCGCTGGGGCGTGGAGCGCTTCTACAACACCATCAAGAACATCGCCCGTGTGGAGCACTTCACCGGACACACCGATGTGGTCATCCAGCAGGATTTCCATGCAGCGCTTTTCATGTGCAACCTGCACGCCCTGCTCCTCGACGAGGCGCAGGACCAGTTGCCCGCCGAGCACCCCGCGCGCAAGCTCTCCTACAAGATCAACAACAACGTGTCCTTCGGCTACATGAAGCAGGAGGTGATGCGCATCATGGCCCAAGAGGACGATGAGCAGACCATGCGCGACCTGTCCGAGCTGTTCCTCTCCACCACCGTGCCCATCCGCCCAGGCCGCACTTTCCCACGCGATCGCGACAAGTACCGCACACGCGACAAGCCCGTCTATCTCACCAACTCCAAACCGGCCCTGTGAGAACCCTTAACTTAATGACATTGGCCGAGCGTGTGCGGGGGAGCGGCGGCGTAAGGCGAGCGTGTGCGGGGGGAGCGCGCACTACGCGAGTGCGTGCTGGGGCGTGCGCGGGAGCGTGTGCGGGGCAGTCGAGCACGTGCTACCTGGAGGCAAGCAGTTTCGCGACCTCTACTTCCGTGTCATAGTCAGTGTCCGGGGCCACGGCACTTCCGCGCACCCCCCAAGGGTTACGGTTCGCTGCGCTGCACGCACTCTCCGGCATACCGTTGATTTCGCTTTTCACATTAAACCGGATGAAGGCAATGCGAATGGAACTGAGCGTTTCTAACTCAGCTTTGGTTAGGGTGTAGAGGGCCCTAGATTCACCATTCACTTGATCACGCCGACCTCGGTCAACACATTTAATGCTCGAGCCGTCCTGGAGAACAACAATCACCGTTCCACCTATGAAATCGTGTTGCGTTGTGCGCATGCGGAGCATGAGGACTCCTCCAGTCCCGGTGTTGCCGATGGAAACATGCACCTCTTCCTTGAATTGGCCAGCGTCTTGGAACGCCCATTCAGGAGTTGATGGAATTCGAGTGCTACCGTGCAGTATGAATGAGTCTTGACAATAGACAGCATGGGACATGCTAGCAAGACATGCCGTTATGAGCATTAGCCGCAGGTAGATGTTGAAGAAGTGGGCTGTGGCCAAGGTGCGGTGAAAGTAAAGCAGGGGCCTTGTGGCTTCTAGTTGACGAATTTTCGTGTTGACCGAATCACATGGTAGATAACGAAGCCTAGCCAAACGCGCGATAACGCGTCAATCACCTTTGGCCAGCCGCTGAGGTCCATGTCCATGAAGTTCTGGGCGTGAATAGGAGAGAGGAAGTCGAAAAAGTATCCTGCGTATTGAAGTAGCACCTCGCCCGTCGTGGAGTCTACGCCGAGGACGACGCGGTCGTCGAACGGTAGCACGATTGACAAAAAGATTGTCAGACCTGACAAGGTGAGAACAGCGAGCGCCCTGAACCAGTTGGAGCCATAGTCGCTGATTTGTTCGGAGAGCCATAGAGTGAAGCGATCCATACGGTCACGCTTGGGTTTCTGCAGGTATGTGCGATAGGCTTTCAGGCCTCCTGATCGATTTGTAATCGCATCGGCCGTATGGCCCTGTGAGCGCGCTTGGGCTTCCAGGAGGCCATATAAGTCAACGACCTCTTTCCAGTTGCCGTGCAGTGGCAGGATATGGCGCGGTGTGGTAGACCCTTTCGTGGCGACTTTCTGTATGAAGTTATCTGCCACGTACATCTTCGTACGAGACCAGTCACATAGCGACCATACGAGTTCTTGAGTTCTGAGTCCGGCAAACTTGATTGAAGCTGACTTGTCAACCCTTGAGTCATCTGTCAAAGCACCGTCTTTGCTCGGTGCTATTGCCACAGATTTGAAGGTCACTTCTGCTTCTCGGACATCGAGGTCTTCGATGTGAAGGTGGGAAATCGTGCAGTGTTCTAAGAAGAGGAAGCTCTGGTTGAAGAACATATCTCGGATCCGTAACCAATCGACCTTGAGGTCGAATAGCTTGAGATCGCCAGAGATTGAGCAATCATTGATATCAAGCTCTCGGAGGGTGTGACTTCTGTCTTCACCATGTGATCTCAGAGTGACCCCATGGAGGTCACATTCCTTCAGTGAAAGGCTTGTGAGAGGTCGGAGTGCCGTGGACATCTCCGCATTGAGGTTTGTGTTGTAGACCTTGATGTGGTTTGCCTTACACTGGACAAGCAGTTCAGTCTTTGCGCGCGAACTTTCGAGTACGAGAGTCTCGATCGTGCAGTCCTGTACTGTGGCTGGGGCGTGGCTGCCGATAAAGCCCAGAAGCTTGAACTGACATGCGATGAAGTGGACACGTTCCATTTCCGCATGGTTGCAGCGGCAGGAACCGCTGAAATGAACATCGGTGATTATGACACTGCGACCAGCGAGCTTGAGGGCATCGATTTTAACTTCGCCCTCAACCGTGAGATGCTCAATCAAGATTGCGCTGTTCTCATACCGGACCTTTTTGGACCTAACCATTTCATCGGTCAAAAGCAGCCGCTCCTTGAACTCTGCGCTTGTGATAGTCTGGCGTTCCATGATGGGCTTGGCGTGAGTTGCGGTTGTGTTTTGAATTGGAGGCTACTCAGTTAAAGTTCATCGTCGTCAGAGAAGAAGAAAGGCGCCCGTCCGAGCGCCTCTCCTGTTGTCATTGGTGTTCGGCGCGTTCTACCCACTGCACATCTCGCACGCATCGGGGTTGTCCAGGCTGCAGGCAATTTCGGCTTGGGCTTGGGCGGCTTTGCGTTCGGCGGCGGTCATGGCGCTCAGGCGCTCGGCGCTCAGCTTCTCCACGGTGTTGCTGGTCACCACGGGCGCGCTCATCACGGGCTCGGCCACGGTGGTGCTGCGCACGGCTTCGCCGGCGTATTCCACGGTGGTGCCCACCGGCACCTTCGCTTCCACCTTCGCTACGCTCGGTGCGCCTTCGGCGGCGGGTTGCGTCAGCGCGGCCTTGTCCACCGTGAACTTGATGGCGTCCGTAGCGGCCTTCGTGCGCAGGTAGTACATGCCTGTTTTCAGGCCGGCCTTCCAGCTGTAGAAGTGCATGCTGGTGAGCTTCGCGAAGTTCACGTTCTCCATGAAGATGTTGAGGCTCTGGCTCTGGCAGATGTACGCGCCGCGGTCGGCCGCCATGTCGATGATCACCTTCTGGCTGATCTCCCATGCCGTCTTGTAGAGCTCCTTCAGGTTCTGGGGGATCTCCGGGATGTGGGCCACGCTGCCGTTGGCGGCGATGATCTTGTTCTTCATGTCATCGCCCCACAGGCCCAGCTTCACCAGGTCGCGCAGCAGGAACTTGTTCACCACCACGAATTCGCCGCTGAGCACGCGGCGCGTGTAGATGTTGCTGGTGTAGGGTTCGAAACACTCGTTGTTGCCGAGGATCTGCGCGGTGCTGGCCGTGGGCATGGGCGCCAGCAGCAGGCTGTTGCGCGCGCCGTGTTTCTTCACTTCCTCGCGCAGCACGTCCCATTCCCAGCGGTCGCTCGGTTTCACGCCCCACATGTCGGGCTGCAGGATGCCCTGGCTCAGGGGGCTGCCCTCGTAGGTCTCGTAGGCGCCCTCGGCGATCGCGAGGTCCTTGCTGGCGGTAAGGGCCGCGTAGTAGATGGTCTCGAAGATCTCGCGGTTGAGCACCTTGGCCTCCACGCTGTCGAACGGATAGCGCATGAGGATGAAGGCGTCGGCCAACCCTTGCACCCCGATGCCGATGGGGCGGTGGCGCATGTTGCTGCGGCGCGCCTCGGGGATGGGGTAGTAGTTCTGGTCGATGATGCGGTTGAGGTTCTTGGTCAACTGCATCGTTACCTCGAAGAGGCGCTGGTGGTCGAACTTGCCACGGTCAACGAACTTGGGCAGGGCAATGGAGCCGAGGTTGCACACGGCCACCTCGTCGGGGCTGGTGTACTCGATGATCTCCGTGCAGAGGTTGCTGCTCTTGATGGTGCCCAGGTTCTGCTGGTTGCTCTTGCGGTTGGCGGCGTCCTTGAAGAGGATGTAGGGGGTGCCGGTCTCGATCTGGCTTTCCAGGATGTGGAACCAGAGGTCCTGCGCCTTCACCGTCTTGCGGCCCTTGCCTTCGGCCTCGTAGCGCTCGTACAGCGCCTCGAACTTCTCGCCCCAGGTATCGGAAAGTCCCGGGCACTCGTTGGGGCACATCAGGGTCCACTCGGCGTTCTGCTCCACGCGCTTCATGAAGAGATCGGGGATCCACATGGCGTAGAAGAGATCGCGGGCGCGCATCTCCTCCTTGCCGTGGTTCTTGCGCAGCTCCAGGAAGTCGTCGATGTCGGCGTGCCAAGGCTCCAGGTAGATGGCGAAGCTGCCTTTGCGCTTGCCGCCGCCCTGGTCCACGTAGCGGGCGGTGTCGTTGAAGACACGCAGCATGGGCACAATGCCGTTGCTGGTGCCGTTGGTGCCTTTGATGTAGCTGCCTTTGGCGCGCAGGTTATGCACGCTGAGGCCGATGCCGCCAGCGCTCTGGCTGATCTGCGCGCACTGCTTCAGGGTGTCGTAGATGCCGGTGATGCTGTCGTCCTTCAGTTGCAGGAGGAAGCAGCTGCTCATCTGCGGCTTGGGGGTGCCGGCGTTGAAGAGGGTGGGGGTGGCGTGGGTGTACCAGCCTTCGCTCAGGTCGTTGTAGGTGGCGATGGCGGCCTCCAGGTCGTTCTTGTGGATGCCCACGGCCACGCGCATCAGCATGTGCTGCGGGCGCTCGGCCACCTCGCCGTGCAGGCGCAGCAGGTAGCTGCGCTCCAGGGTCTTGAAGCCGAAGAAGTCGTAGGTGAAGTCGCGGTCGTAGATGATGGCGCTATCGAGGGCCTCGGCGTTGTCCTGGATGATCTTGTGCACATCCTCGGCGATGAGGCTGGCCTTGGCACCGGTCTTCGGGTCGGTGTAGTTGTAGAGGTCCTTCATGCACTCGCTGAAGGACTTCTTGGTGTTCTTGTGCAGGTTGCTCACGGCCAGGCGGCTGGCGAGCTGGGCATAGTCCGGGTGCTTCACGGTGAGCGTGGCCGCGACCTCCGCCGCGAGGTTGTCCAGCTCGGTGGTGGTCACGCCATCGAAGATGCCGTCGATGACCTTGAGGGTCACTGCGGTGGCATCCACCATGGGGTCCAGCCCGTAGCAGAGCTTCTTGATCCGGGCGGTGATCTTGTCGAATTTCACCGCCTCCCGGCGGCCGTCGCGCTTGATGACGTACATGCTTTGTGCTCTTCGTTGTTTGGCCTCCCCGCTAGCTCCCGCTGTTGGAAGAGGTTGTTGGTTGGTAGTTGATGGTTGTTCGGCTGTGCCGGACGGGAAAGGTGGTCGAGTTCGGTGGGGGTTGGATCGATCTCCTTCAGTGGTTCTTCAACCGGGGGATGTTGGTTGAAGGGTTGTTGTTGGTTGTTGGTTGGTCGGGGGCTGGATCAACGTTCCATGTCAGGTCGTGTCATTTCCTCCACAATGGAGGGTGCAGCAAGGTCTCCATACAAGGCACCTGGCTCTGAGACACCGCTTTCGCTCGGTCCATCGCTCATGGACTTCAGATAGCGCATGTACCCGTTGAGCGTTCGGATGGCTTGCTGCACGAGTTCAATGCTCTCATTGCACTGTGCCTCCGTAATGAAGCCCTCATCGAAGGCGGTGATGAGGTGGTCCTGTGTTTCGTACAGCTCGCCCCGGCACATCCGGCAGTACCGCAGGTTCTCCTTCTCGTAGAAACGTCCATAGCCTTCGGCAAGCATGGCGGTTGCCGCCCGGCTCGAACGGATGATCTGATCGGCCAACCGGTCCATCTCCTCCTGTGGCCAGGTCTTCACCAACTGCCGCACACGCTGCCGCACTTCCCGGCATTGCTGCCAGGCGCGTAGGTCGCGGAAGGTTTGGACGGTGGCCATGGTGGGTGATGGTTGTTCGTGGGTGGTTGTTGGTTGGTGGGCAGGTGTCGCGTGCTTGCTATCGGCAGCCGAACAACCAACAACCATCAACCAACAACGCCCTTAAAAATCAGCATCCAGCGTGAAGTTGTTCTCCTCCTTGGTCTTGTTCATCACGCCGGCTTTCTGGTATTCGGCCACGCGCGCTTCGAAGAAGTTGGTCTTGCCCTGGAGCGAGATCATTTCCATGAAGTCGAACGGATTGAGGGCGTTGTACACCTTGTCGCAACCGAGCTCCATCAGCAGGCGGTCGGCCACGAACTCGATGTACTGCTGCATCAGCTTGGCGTTCATGCCGATGAGGTTCACGGGCAGCGAGTCGGTGACGAACTCCTTCTCGATCTCCACCGCATCGGTGATGATCTTCTGCACGGTCTTCTTGGGCAGCTTGTTCTTCAGGTGCTTGTTGTAGAGCAGGCAGGCGAAGTCGCAGTGCAGGCCTTCGTCGCGGCTTATGAGCTGGTTGCTGAAGCTCAGTCCGGGCATCAGGCCGCGCTTCTTCAGCCAGAAGATGCTGCAGAAGCTGCCGCTGAAGAAGATGCCTTCCACGGCGGCGAAGGCGATGAGGCGCTCGGCGAAGCTGCCCTTGTCGATCCAGTTGAGGGCCCAGTCGGCTTTCTTCTTCACGCAGTCCATGGTGTCGATGGCGTGGAAGAGGCCGTGCTTCTCCTTGTGGTCCTTGATGTAGGTGTCGATGAGCAGCGAGTACGTTTCGCTGTGGATGTTCTCGATCATCACCTGGAAGCCGTAGAAGCAGCGGGCTTCGGGGTACTGCACTTCGTTGAGGAAGTTGATGGCGAGGTTCTCGTTCACGATGCCGTCGCTGGCGGCGAAGAAGGCCAGCACGTGCTTGATGAAGTAGCGCTCGTCGTCGTTGAGCTTCGTTTCCCAATCCACCATGTCGGGGCTCAGGTCGATCTCCTCTGCCGTCCAGAAGCTGGCCTCGGCTTTCTTGTAGAAGCCCCAGATGTCGGCGTGCTGGATGGGGAAGAGGACGAAGCGGTCCTTGTTGTCGCGCAGGATGGGTTCGTCCTGTGCGGTGGTGTCCACGAGGTTCATCTCTTGTTGTGTGCTCATGGTGTGGGTGGTTTCCGGGGACGGTTGATCTTGCGGGGTGAAGGCCTCCCCGCGAGGTGATGTGTTGGGTCTTGTGTTGGGTCCCAAGGAGGCTTTCAGGGGCAACCTTGGGCTGCCAAAAATGGATCGACAGCGGATCGGCACCGACGGCAGAAAACGAACACGGCCCCGTTGTTTTCAACACGCGCCGCATTCGCAGTGCTGGCGGGGGAGGGCGCTGATCGCGATCCGTGCAAGGGGTTTTTTTTCACACCGGGTTAAGAACGCCTGAACGTTGCGCCAGCAGGGCCGATGCGTGTTCGCGCCTTCGCGCTCCCGCGACTTGTCGAGGCCTGCGGATCGTTCAGTGAAGGGTGGTGGGAGGGTGGACGAGGGGGCGCAAGATCCATCACGGGACCATGCTTCTTGGAGCTTCGGACAATGGTCCGGTCAACCACCTCTACAGGCGAAGCGCACACGGAGGCACAGAGGCACTGAGTGGTGTACAACCAGGCCAGCTGGCTTGTTCTCCGTGCCTCGGTGCCTCCGTGTGAAACCTGCGTGCCCTGAGGAAACATCCAATACATCCTGAGGTCGGCGCGATCAAGCCGACCTACTACCCTCAAAACTTCACAGTCTTCTCCAGCTCGCCGTCGGGGCCGTAGAACTTCCACTCGCCGATCTGCTTGTCGTCGGCGTAGGTGCCCGTGTAGTAGAGCACGCCGCTCTCGCGGAACACCACCGTTTCGCCGTGCAGCAATCCGTTGGTGTACGTGTTGCGGCTGCGCACACGCCCATCGCTGGTGTAGCTGGTCCACACGCCGTGGCGTTTGCCGTTCACCTTCTCGCCCTCCATCAGCACGCGGCCGTTCCTGCGCACCTGCTCGAAGCCGTTGAGCACCTTGGTGGTGTCGGGTGGCGGCACAACGATGGTGTCTTGTGCTGGTGGTGCGGCAGGTGCAACGGGCGATGCAGGTTGTTCACCTCCGCAAGCAGCGAGCAGCGCACAGACAAGGAACAAGATGATGGTCGCGTGTTGCATCGTTCAGCGTTTGCGTTCCACGGTAAGGTGCACCAATCCCTCGAGCGAGTGCCGCGCATCGTTCTCCGGAAAGGAGCGCAGCACCTCCAGTGCCTTGTCGCGGTATTCGATCATGCGGCGTTGTGCGTGCGCGATGCCGCCCGCTTCCGTCACCCTGGCTATGAGGCGTTGCACGGCGCGGTCATCGTCGCTCTCGTTCTTCACGGTGTTCACCATCCAGCGGCGCTCACTGGCGTCCACGTTGTGCAACGCATGGATCAGCGGCAGCGTCAGCTTCTTCTCCTTGATGTCGAGCCCGGTGGGTTTGCCGATGGTGGCGGCATCGCTGCCCGGACTTCCGTAATCGAACAGGTCGTCCTTGATCTGGAAGGCGATGCCGGTGTGCTCGCCGAAGAGGCGCATGCGTTCCACGGCATCGGCATCGGCGCCGCCCGCGCTGGCCCCGCTCGCGCAGCACGCAGCGATCAGGCTGGCCGTCTTCTGGCGGATGATGTCGAAGTAGATGTCCTCGCTGAAGTTGAGACCGCGCGCCTTTTCCAGTTGCAGCAGTTCGCCCTCGCTCATCTCGCGCACGGCACGGCTCACGATGCGCAGCAGCTCGTGCTCGCCCTTGTCAACGGCCAGCAGCAGGCCGCGGCTCAAAAGGTAATCGCCCACGAGCACGGCCACCTTGTTCTTCCACAGCGCATTGATGCTGAAGAAGCCGCGGCGCATGGGGCTGCCGTCCACCACATCGTCGTGCACGAGCGTGGCGGTGTGCAGCAGTTCGATGAGGCTGGCGGCCGCATACGCACTGTCGCCGATGGGTGCGAACAGGCGTGCGCTCAGCAACGTGAACATGGGCCGCATCTGCTTGCCCTTGCGTTTCACGATGTAGTGCATGATGCGGTCCAACAAGGCCGTCTTGCTGCGCATTGCTTCCCTGAACCGCTGCTCGAACTCCACCAGCTCGGCCGCGATGGGCCGCTGCACGTCGGCAAGCGTGGTGGTGCTCATGGGATGCGCGAGGGCGGGCAAAGATGGTCAAGGGGTGCACGGCTGGACGCAACCGTTCCCCGGTGTGTACCGTCTTCGGCCGGTGCCCGGTGCATCCTACATTGGCCGCGATGACGATCTTCTTTGCCGTAAGCCGCCTGCGTGCGTGGTGGATGATGGTGCTGGTGCTGGCAGGCTTGCAGGCCTTGGCGCAGGACCCCAAGCCGCGCACCAAAGTGCTCCTCTACCGCGAGCGTGTGGCGGCCGAGTTCGACACGGTGGATTGCGTGAAGAACGCCCTCAAGCTGAACCCGCTCATGTTCATGCGCGGCGAGATCCCCCTCTACTACGAGCGGGCATTGACCAGCCGCCTCAGCGCGCAGGTGGGCGTGGGCATGACGTGGCGCAACTACATCAACTTCAACCTGGGTACCGACGAAGTGGACGATTTCGGTGAAGGCACCACCATCATCCCCAAGGTGAGCTATCACGTTGCTGCGCGGTATTACCTCACCATCGATGTGGAGCCGCAGGGTTCTTACATCGAACTGGAGTTCGCGCACCTGGATTACGTGAAGGACATTGCCAAGAAGGACAGCCTGCGCCAGATCACTGACGAGAAGGTGCGCGACACGCGGACCTACAACGACCTGCGGCTGATGTTCGGCTACCAGTCGCTAAGCGCCACCAGCAATTGGATGCTCGATTTCTACGGGGGCATCGGTCTGCGCGACCGCCGCATGATCATCGTGGACGAAGAGTTCAACCCCACCACGTTGCAGTACCTGTACACGAACAGGGAGCAGGACGATATCGTGCCGGCCCTGTTCCTGGGTTTCCGCGTGGGGCTCGGGTTCTGAAACGCGCCGGTACTTTCGCGGCATGCTCACGGCCGCCTCGCCCACATCCTACTGTCCGTCCCTCACCCGCTACGAGCGTTGGCGCACGCGCGAGGTGAAGGTGGGCGGCATCGGCATCGGCGGCGGCAACCCCATCAGGGTGCAGAGCATGACCACCACCGACACCATGGACACGGCCGCCACGGTGGCGCAGAGCATCCGCATGATCGAAGCGGGCTGCGAACTGGTGCGCATCACCGCGCCCAGCAAGAAGGAGGCGGAGAACCTGGCCGAGATCAAGAAGCAGTTGCGAACCCAGGGCTTCAACGCGCCGTTGGTTGCCGACATCCACTTCACGCCGAACGCCGCCGAGATCGCGGCGCGCATCGTGGAGAAGGTGCGCGTGAACCCCGGCAACTACGCCGACAAGAAGAAGTTCGACGTGCACGAGTACACCGACGCGGAGTACGATGCGGAGCTGGAACGGATCCGCGAGCGGTTCACCCCGCTGGTGCGCATCTGCAAGGAGCACGGCACCGCCATGCGTATCGGCACCAATCACGGCAGCCTCAGCGATCGCATCCTGAACCGCTATGGCGACACACCGCTCGGCATGGTGGAGAGCGCCTTCGAGTTCCTGCGCGTGTGCCGCGATGAGAACTACCACGACATCGTGCTGAGCATGAAGGCCAGCAACACGCAGGTGATGGTGCAGGCCTACCGTTTGCTCGTGCACAAGATGATGGCGCTCGGCTGGGATTATCCCTTGCACCTCGGGGTTACGGAAGCCGGCGACGGTGAGGACGGCCGCATCAAGAGCGCGGTGGGCATCGGTGCGTTGCTGGAAGATGGACTGGGCGATACCGTGCGCGTATCGCTGACCGAAGAACCCGAAGCGGAGATCCCGGTGGCACGCGCGCTGGTGGATCGATATACGGACCGGTCAAAGCACGAGGCGATCCCTGAGATGCCGCGCTCCCCTCTCCTTGGGAGAGGGGTTGGGGGTGAGGTCATCGATCCTTTCGTTCACTCTCGGCGTACCGCGCGCGAGGTGCTCAACACCGGCGCGCGACATGTGCCCGTTGTGATGGCCGACCTCAGCAACAAGGAGAAGATCACACCCGCCACTCTCTTCGCATGGGGCTATCGGTACAGCGTGCCGCTCGACAAGTGGAACATCACCGATCAAGCTTGCGACTACGTGTTCATCGGGAAGAACACCATCGATTTCGAGATACCAGGCACGTTGGGCATTGTCCAGGATCATGCCGTGTGGCTTACGAACAAGGGGAAGGAGCGGCACTATCCCTTCGTGCAGATGAAGAACTACCTCGGTGAGGTGGAGCTGCACCCGTCCTTCAACCTGGTGTATGCCACCCTGCCCCATCTGCTTGGTCCTGATGGTGCGCGCTTCATGGAGAAGTTGAAGACCGACAAGACCGCCGTGCTGCTCATCGACACCTACAACACGCACGGCATGGCCGAGCAGCGTCGGCTCTTCGTGGAGTTGATGAACGCTGGTTGCGATGTGCCCGTGATCATCGGCCGCGCGTACGGCAGTCTCGGCCCCGATGATCTTGTGCTCCATAGCAGCACCGACATTGGTCCGCTGCTGCTGGATGGTCTGGGCGATGGTGTCTTCATCGCCGATGAGGACGGTGGCCGCGAGGACCTGGTTTGCCGCACGGCGTTCGGTATCCTGCAAGCCACGCGCACCCGCACCAGCAAGACCGAGTACATCAGTTGCCCCAGCTGCGGCCGCACGCTCTTCGATCTGCAGGAGACCACGGCAAAGATCCGCGCGCGCACCAGCCACCTCAAAGGAGTGAAGATCGGCATCATGGGCTGCATCGTGAACGGCCCCGGCGAGATGGCCGATGCCGACTACGGTTATGTGGGCACCGGTCCCGGCGTTATCACCCTATACAAGGAAAAGAACGTGGTGAAGCGCAACGTACCCAGCGAACGCGCGGTGGACGAATTGATCGC
Source organism: Flavobacteriales bacterium (assembly GCA_016699575.1). Taxonomy (NCBI): domain Bacteria; kingdom Pseudomonadati; phylum Bacteroidota; class Flavobacteriia; order Flavobacteriales; species Flavobacteriales bacterium. The sequence goes on from CP064979.1 coordinate 2,370,333, forward strand.
ATTGATCAAAGAAGGAGGGGATTGGGTGGAGGTGGAGCAGGGCGGGTCAGTTACTTGATCACTGCCCATGGGATGCGAGCCACGTTGATCGTTGTTTCCGTTCTCGCGATCGGTATCGCCTTGTACGCCCGCGTGCTGAGGCGCCTCCGGCGCGAAGGACTGGTTGAAGCCTTAGCCGCCACGGTGTTCGTGCTGTTTTGCCTTTACGGGGGGCTGGCCGTGATCCTGCTGGCTTCGCTTTTCAGGGAGTGGCCCGAAGGTGCAGTTCATGGGTTAATGTTCGAAGTCATTGTGGCTCCGATCATTGCAGGTGCTGTTGGATGGACATTTCGGGACCGCAGAACACTCTCGAGGTTTCACGAAGCGATCTATCGTTGGAGCTGGGGTTACTTCATTGGCCTTGTGCTCGTGTTGTGTGCCGCGGGTCTTGTTTGGATACTGCATATCCTCCAAGCCAAGCCTGTTCCATAGGGAGAAGGATGATGTATGCGCTTTGAACGTCATCTGTATGTTCGCTTAATGAAGCAACATCTGCTGTGTTTCGGAGTTCTGACGACCACAGTCATCAGCGCTCAAGAATGCCTGGCCTTGAGCTGCTAACCTCCACCATGATCGGCAGTTATTCCAGCGCCGCCCAAGCCGAACGCGACACCAACTACTTCAACATCGAACTGGAGATGATGCGCATCTGGCCGAAGGAGACCGATGGCATCTGGCTGTACGTGGAGCAGGCCGCTGCTTCCAAGAAAGACAAGCCTTATCGCCAGCGCATCTACCATCTCCGGCAGGTGGACGACACCACCTTCGTCAGCACGGTGTGCAACCTGGACAGCATGAAGAACTTCATGGGTGCCTATCGTGACGTGTCGCGGTTCGATGCGCTGACACCCGCGGACGCCAAGGTGCTGGAGGGTTGTGCCATCACCTTGCACTACCGCAATGGCCGCTTCGTGGGCAGCACGCACGAGCGCGATTGCCGCAATGCTTGGGGCAAAGCCACCTACGCCACCAGCGAGGTGGACATCGGCCCCGACGGCATGGTGAGCTGGGACCGCGGCTACGACGACACACACACGCAGGTGTGGGGTGCGGAGAACCGCGGGTATGAATTCGTGAAGAAGCGCTGAACGCCTTCAGTACACCTTGCTCTTCGGCAGCTTCGTCCGCTTGTCGCTGAACACGCCCACCCATTGGATGCTGACTTCCATGCCACCGCGCAGGCCGGTCTGTGCGCGCAAGCGGCTCACGTTGATGTCGTAGCTGAGTGCGGCCACCAGTTTTCGCTGCCATTCGAACTGGACCGTGGGTGCAACGGCATCGTTCCAGCGGTAGAACGCGCCCAAGTAGATGGCACTGCTGTTCTGGTAGTTGGTGTGGCGGCTGTCCGTGCCGATACGTCGATGCATCAAGGCCCCGAACACGATCTCGCGGTTGCCGCCTTGCTGCTGCGCATACACCTTCGGCAGCCATGTCCACTTCTTGCCTTCGAACCGCAGCTCCGCGTGCACGGTGAAGCGCCGCAGCAGCTGGTCTTCGTTCGTGCCGTACAAGGACACCTTCGGTTGGTTGAGGTGGTGCACCGCCACGCCCGACTTCCACCGCCAGCCTGCGCGGGCCTCGCCTTTCCACAGGAACCCCGCGCCGAAGTCAACGAAGTTCGTGCTTGCATCGGCCATGGTTTCACCCGCGGCAAGCGTAGGGTCGTAGCCCGCACCGTTGTACTGGCTGTCCCATCGCATGCCGCTCAGCACGGCGCTGCGCTGCCCGTAGCCACCTTGCAGGCCGAACGCGAGCAGGCTTTCATCGCCGCTTTTGATCGCGTAGCTAACGCTCAGGCTGCCCTGCGTGTCGCCGAACCTGGTGTTGCCCGCTTTATCGCTGAAGAGATGGATGCCCACGCCGAGGTAACGGCCCCGCATGCGTTCACGGAACAACGGCAGATCATAGCTGAAGGCTTGCGTACGGAACGGGCTTCCAGCGCTCTGCCATTGGTTGCGGTACATCAAAGCAGCGCGCTGATCATCGTCGATGTCGCCGGCGCTGGCGGCGTTCAGGACCAACGGTGCGTTGAAGAACTGGCTGAAGTGGATGTCCTGGGCGGTGGCTGAAGCCGTTACCAATGTGCTTATGGCCATTAGCCATTGGCCGTTGGCCCGTCTGTGCGCCAGGCATGGATCGTGGCTTCTACGATTGCCGCTTCCGCAGACGGGCCAACGGCCACAAGCTATCAGCCAATGGCTCAGGTTCTTCATCGTACAAGCGTGATGTTGCCGGTGCGATCGACCGTGGTACCGTCGTCAAGCGTTGCATGCAGCGTCCACAGGTACACGCCGCTCGGACTCTGTGCATCGTTCATGTTCCCGTCCCAACCGTGCTGTGGGCCGGTGCTGCTGAAGACACGGTTGCCCCAGCGGTCGTAGAGTGCGAAGTCCATTTGAGCGATGGTTCCGCCCCTGACGAACAGCACATCGTTGTTCCCGTCCCCGTTCGGACTGAAAGCATCCGGTAGGAAGATGGCCTCGCTGTCCTGGATGCAGATGTCGAGGCTCATGCTGTCGGCGCAGTTGCCTTCGTTCCAAACAACGAGTTGCACCGAGTAGTAGCCGGCGTGGCCGAGGTCGTAGTTGGGATCCGTGCCCAAGGAGTAGGGGACCGTGTCGCCATCGATCACCCAATAGCCGCCAACGGCATTGTTGCTGAGGTCGATGAACGTCACATCGCGCTGCTCCCACGGCACGCACGGCTCATCGGGGTTCGCGCTGAAGAGCGCCGTGATGGCGGGCCAGCTGGGCACCTGGATCAGTGTGTCGTGATCGCAGCCGGTGGCATCGTTCACCACGTTCACCTGCACGAGTTCGCCCGCTGGAAGGTTCACGCTGTCGCCAACGGTCACCGTTCCAGCATCCCAGGTGAAGGTGTAGGTACCCGGACCCGTCACGCTGCCGACCACGTAGCCCGGCTCACCATAGCACTGCATCGCGCTGAACGCGAACTGCTCCTGGAAGGGCGGATGCACGGTGATGAGCACGCTGTCGATCACCGGGTCGCTGCAGCCATCGGTGGTGGTCACCACGTACCAAGTGGTGGTGTCGGGGCTCACGCTGTTCGTTTCGATCGGGAACGCGCCGTCGCTCCATTGGTAGCTAACCGGATAGTTCGGGTTGCCGCCCATGGGGACCACCTCGATGACGCTACCACCGCCGCCACAGATCGGGTTGTTGCTGACGCTGACCTGCGTTGCCAAGGCAGGATGGTCGGTGAAGACCAGTGTGTCGCTGCTGAGGCACGCGCCGAAGCCCACGCTATAGGTGAGCGTGTACGTGCCGTTCGTGAGAAGGCCGGGGTTGAATAGCGTGTCCGGCAATCCGGTGAACACCCCGCCCGAGGGGTAGAGGTCAATGTCCACCAGCACATCATTGCTGCAATAGGTCTCCTGCACACCGCCGATGCTGGCTTGCTGGAACGCGTACACATTGATGTTCACGGTGTCCGTGCATCCGGCGGGAGCACCATAAACGATGGCATGCACACCTGCTCCTGCCAGCGCGGGATCGAACACGCCCGTGCTGTTCACGCCTGCGCCGGTGAACGTGGCCCCCATGGGAACCTGAGCGATCAAAAAGGCGCCTGTTGCACTGCACACGGTCATGTCGGGCACACCGAGAGAAGCAGGATGCACAATGGCCCAAAGACTGTCGCTGCAGGTGTTCGCGTCGAAGTGGAGCACGTATGCGCCAACTCCTGCAAGAGAGGGGTCGATGAAGAAGTTGCCGTCGTTGTCCTGTGTGATGCCGGGCCCGCTCCACGTACCGTCCCACGGTGTCCGGCCGGTCGTGTTCTCGTCGAGGATCAGCGCATCATCGCCCTCGCAGAAGTAGAGCGTGTCGTCGTTGACCTCCGTCCAACCCACAAGGATGCCTATTGTGTCGGTGCAAGCGTTCGGTGCGGCGTAGGTCACCACATCCCATACAAGTCCGGCTTGCGCGGGATCGTACAGACCGGTGTTCCCATCCGCAATGCCCAGCCCGCTCCACATGCCGCCCGGAGGAATGGCCGCTAGTGAGAGCACGAACGGCGGTTGCGAAGGGCAAGCGCTGCGGTCATATCCGATATCGATGGGCTTCACATGGATGGTGAAGGACATGTCGCAACCGTGCATGTCATACAGCAGCGTATGTGTGCCGCCGCCAGCTTCGTCCGGATCGAAGGTGCCATAGATCGAATCGACGATGCCCGGTCCGCTCCATCGCCCACCGAAGGGATAGACCGGTATGTCGAACGGGTAGGTGCTCTGGCAGACCGTGTCCAGCTGTGCTTGTCCGATGATGTTGTCCACGTTCACGCGCACGGTGTCGCTGCAATTGCCAGCCGTGTAGGTGAGCAGGAAGGTGCCGATCGTGCTCGGGTCGAAGAGCCCATTGGGTTGCACGTTCGGGCCGCTCCATGTGCCACCGCCGGGCGTTGCGTACGGAATGAAGAACGGCGCGGTTCCGGGGCAGGCTGCATGGGTCACGCCAGCATCCATGCTATCGATCACCACGGTGATGGTCTCTGTGCAGCCGCCCAGCGAGTAGGAGATGATGTGCGCTCCCGGCCCAGCGGTATCAGGGTCGAGCGTACCGGCCAGCGAGTCGATGATGCCCGGTCCGCTCCAGACACCGCCGACCGGTGTGGCGCTCAGATCGAATGCGGCGTCCGATTGGCAGATGGCACTGGTGGGGCCAGTGATCTGCGGATCAACGACCACCACGGTGATGCTGTTGGTGGTGGTTTGTCCTGTGCCGTTCTCGGTAACGGTGACCGAATACGTGGTGGTTGTGGTCGGGCAGATGGAATGTGGGCCCGCACTGTTCGGCAGGCCGTTGCTCCAAGTGAAGGTGTAGGTGAGGCAGCCTTGCACATCAGCGAAGAGTTCCGTGCAGGTCCCGGCGCAGATCGTATCCTCGGTCAGTTCCATCAGCACGCCGAGCGGACAGGTCGCGATCTGCGTGCTCGCGTTGATGGTGAAGTACCACAGCGAGTCGCACCGGTCGCGGATGCCGATCTCGAACGAGACATCGTAAGGGCAGTTGCGATCGAACGGCGGGTCGATGCCCAGCTGCATGGTCTGCGTTTCGCCGCCGATGCAGTTCGTGGGTGTGGCGCTCGTCACCACAGGGGAGTTCGAGCCGCTGATGGTGAACGCGCTTGGGTTGATGGAGTCGCAAGGGATCGGGTAGCTGAAGGCCAGGTTGATGGCAGCGCTCGCGCACATTGGTGGTGTTGGGATCGTCATCACCGGCGGCACCGGGGGGATCACCACGCTCGTCCATTGCGCTTCGAAGCCGCAATAGGCCACGTTGGCATCGGTTACGAAGTGCACGGTGAGGTAGTAGCCGGTGCTGGTGATGGGCGGTGGTGCGTTGATCCCACTGTACGCCGGTCCGATCTGCGGCGAGAGGATGCTCGGCCCATCATGGAAAGTCAGAAGGTCCAGCCCCTGCTCCGTGCAGAACACCTCGTCGAACACCAATGTCACCGGCCCGCCTGCATCGATGGTGAACGTGTAGTCTTCGTTGTTGCCGTAGATGTTGCCACCGGGCCCGTCCTCACTATCGAGCAGGATGCCCTTGCAGAGCGTCACCACCGTGTCGGTCATGTTGAACTCCGGCAGCACTTGGGCGTGCAATGAGCCTGTGACCATACCGAACGCGAGAACTCCTAGTCCGACCTTTCCCACCCCATCCCCGGCCCTTCCCCGATGGGGAAGGGAGAACATCCGTGATATGCCGTGGGATCGGGTCATGCTCACATCGGGATACTATCGGTGACGACGATCGGTGAAGTCACCAGTTCGTTGCTGCGATGGCCGGCACGATCGGTGATGTGGAACGTGTAGGTCATGGTCTCTTCCCCACTGTTGCCGAGCAGGAACAGCGGAACGAGTTCGACCTGCAATTCGCCTTGTATGGACAACTGTTCTCCAGGCGGCGCGAGCGGTGGGATGTGATAACCATCCGCAGTGCTCAGGCGACTGTCCTTCACCCACAATGTGTATGCATCGGGATCATCCTGGCCCAGGTCACCGTCGGGGTCTTTGTAGCTGAAGCGCAGTACCACACGATCCTCGAACTGCACCACGGCATTGGGACCAGCGCTCAGTAACGTGATCTCCGGTGGGCCGCTTTCCACGCCTTCCTTTTTGCAAGAGGCGAGCAGCACCACGGAGAAGAGGAGTGCGAGCAACTGCTTCATGGATTCACGAGAATGGTGAAGTAGTTGAGCATCGGCGCCGTTGTGCCATCGTTGGGCACTTCGGTATTGTCCGTGTGGTCACCGTCGTTCACGTAGGCGCGCACGAACAGCAGGGTGCCCGGCGCGTAGGTGCTCAGGTCGAGCGTTGCTTGATGCGTGAACGTGGTGTTGCTGTTGCCGAAGTCGGGGCCACTTATGCTGGCGCCGGTGATGAGGTCTTGCTCGGGCACGAGCGGGAACCCACCGATGGCGGTCGCGACTTTCACCTTGTTGTGGGTGAGCGCAGTGGCCGAGGTACTGTCGTCCGCGAAGGCGAACCAGAGATCGATGCTGCTGCCCGATACTTCAATGGGGTTCACGCCAGCACCTTGGCCGCGTGGGAATGGGTTGCTCGTGGCGCCCTGTGGAAAGGCGAGCATCCCGGTAACCTGCGGCTCGCGGTTGCCGAGCGTGGGACTTCCACCGAACATGTCATGTGCGCCGTAATTGATCCACGCGGTAATGGCATTGATGTACATCGTCTGGTTCTCGCCCCAGTCCGTGCCGATGTACTCCAAGGGCATCATGCCGCTGGTGTTGGGCACGAAGACGGTAAGGCGCTCGTGCAAGAAGGACAGCTGTGCGTTGCCCGGCTGCACGCGATAGGTAAAGCTCTCCTGCGGATCGTTGTTGGTCACCGGTGCGAACACCAAGGAGTTGTAGCTGCTGGCGATGCTGCGGAAGTCCGGCTCGAAGTGGCCGTCGTGGCAGCCGCTGTTGGCGCATGTGGGCCGGAAGACCTTTTGGTGCAGCCAAGCAAAATTGTCCGGGGGGAGGTTCTCCGCGGGCGGGTTCGGCGAAGCGTGCACGAGTTCGTCGTACGGGTTCACCTGCTCCTTGCTGCACGCGGCAACGAAGACGGCAATGACGGTTATGGTGGTCGTGCGCTTCATGTCATATGCGGTCGAAGAGCGATAGGCTTCCGGCATCGATCAGGCCGGCGCTCATCACTTCGTTCTTTACGCCGAGCAGCTCAGCGATGGTGGGCACCACGTCCGTTGCGATGCCCACGGGACTGCCCTCGCTGCCGATGCGCAGGTTGCTCTGCACCCCGGCACCCACCATCATTCCGAAAATGCGCAAAGCATTGGCATCGCTGTGATCGTACCCGAACCAGTCGTTCTCGTCGCGGATCGCGTTCGGCTGGTCGTTGCGGCCGCATTCGGGCACGACGATCAGCGTGGTGTTGCCGGCAATCTCCGGGATCTGCGTCTGGATGTAGTTCCACAGGTGGCCCACGCTGTGATCGGCCCTGTGCAGGCTGGCGAGGTAGCCGGTGAAGCTGCCGTGGCAACCGTCCACACTGCTCATGTTCACTACCGTGAGCGCTGGTTTGAACCACTTCATCACTTCGCAGGCGTATCCCACGGTCTGTGCATCGCCATTGTCATGGACGGGCGGGTGCGCCACCGTTCCGTTCGCGGTCTTGCTGAACATCTCCACCATGAAGGCTTTGATGTCCTGCTTCTCATCGGGCGTATTGCCGATGCCGGTGGCCACGTTGCCCACGTTCTCGAAGCTGTTGTCGAGGAAAGCCTTCATCTCGTACATCGGCGCGAGCTGGTCCTGGGGATGGTAGACCTTGGCGTTGCTCAAGTACTGATCTCCGAGCGGACCGAACGTGATGTTGGGCGCGAAGAAGTTGGCACCGTAGCGCGCGCCGTACTGCGGGTGGATGCTGTAGTTGAGCAGCGGCACGCTGTTGCCGATGGTGTTGCCGATGAACCAGGTCTTGGTCGCGGGCAGACCGGCGTGGCGGCGCAGGTATTCGAAGATGGTCGGGTTGAGCGGCTTTTGCGTGAGGCCCTGCGTGGTGGCCTGGCTTCCCTGCAGCAGTGAGTTGAGACCACCGTAATGCCCCGCATTCACCGCGCGCATTTCGGCGAAGAGCGTGCCTTGCGATTCGAGGGTGGTGTTGAGCAGGCCGGGGATCGGGTTGATGCCGCCGAGACCGGTCCCGTACACGATCTTCTGTCCAGGGGCCTGCCCATTGAGCATGTTGTACATGATGTTGCCCTCGTACATCTCGTTCTGCGCATCGGCCAGGTAGCGCATGCCGATGCTCTCCTGTTGGCGCACGCCACCGGCGAACATTACCAGCACCACGTGCTGCGCACCGCCGCCGCCACCGCTGGCCGCGAACAGCCGTCCGCTCGGGAGGATGTAGGGCATCACGAAGGCACCAGCTGCTGCTGCGCCTGCGCGTTTGATGAAGTTCCTGCGGTCCATGCGTTGAACGCCGTAGTCCGGCGAAGGCGTTGTCGTTCGTTCAGTAGAAGAGGTATTCGTCGCTCATGGCGAAGGAGAAGTAGATGATCTCCGGTGTCACGTTCGGGTCGGCTTCGATGTAGTTGCGGAACCAGGTCTTCTCGGCTTCGGTCGGGTTGCGCACCAGGAAGCGGTTGTAGGTTCCGATGATGAAGGCTTCGATATCAGCGCGCATCGTTGCGTCATCGGGGATGATCACGCCGGGCTTGTTCATGAAGTTGCTGATGATCACCTCGCGGGCCAGCTCCTTGTCGCCGATGCTCTGGATGCACTGGTCCAGCTCGTAGAGCTCGTTCGCGCTCAGGGCGTCCTGGAACAGGTTGGCGTGCAGGATGGCCGCGTACTGCTGGTTGGTCTTTTCGTTGTCCTTGATCGTCCCGGGTGCGTTCAGTTGCACCTCGTTCACTTCGTACTCAAGGTCCTTGGTGCAGGAGGTGGCGACGAGCAAGAGCAATGCGACCCCTATCCCAACCTTTCCGAGCCTGCCCTGAGCGGAGCGGAAGGGGTGGTGAAAGGAGCAGCATCCCGTCTTCGATGGAGCACTCATGTTCATGTCAATCGATGTTGGCGTATTCATCGCTGGTGAGGATGGCGCGTTGCACGCGTTGCAGGTCGCCGTCGGCGTTGAAGTGCGACAAGGCGTTGTACACCTCGTAGGTGCTGGCCTCGCGGCCCATGAACGTGCGATAGCTCCAGCGCACCATGCCTTCGCGGAACTCGGCGGTGCCGGTGAGGATCTGCACGTAGTCGCCCTTGTTCTGGCCGCTTTGCGCGAAGAGGATCGTCGCGGAGCTGTTCTCCACCATGTCGAAGCCGGCATTGAACTCCGCGCTGGTGGGGAACCGCAGCAACAGATTGTCGAACGTGGCATTGATGAAGTTGAACGTGTTCATGTTGATCTGGTCGTAGATGCTGTTGAACACCATGTAGCCCATCACGTCATCGATGCCGATCAGCCCGTTCATGTAATTCTCGCGGCTGTTCTTCAGGTTGCGCAGCTTCTGTAGCTCGCTGTTCGTCTCATTGAGCCCCTGGGTGTTGCCCGCGAGCGAATCGGCCAGGGCATCCTGTTCGGCCGTGGCGATGGCGCCGTCGATGATGTCGTCGCTGCATCCTTCGAGGCAGCGGGCCTTGTAGAGTTCGTACTGGCGCTGGTAGTAGGCACGCTTGTAACTGCTGTCGCCTTCCACGTAGGCCGTGCTCGTCATCAGCTTGTTCACCAGTGCTTCGCGAGCGGCGGTGGAAAGCGATGCGGCTTCCAGCGCCGCCACTTCCGCGTCCATCTCCACGTCAAGCGGCTCACGACCGATGAGGTCGATGAACAGGCGGTTGACGTAGTTCTGCGTGATGACCGTCGGCACGCCGTTGTAGTCGGGTGCCTGGTTGTCCGGAACGAGTTCCGTTTCCTTCTTGCATCCTGCGTTGCCCAGGAGCGCGACCACTACGAGAGCGCAACCGGCCATCGGCTTCATCCTGTTCCCTCGTGCCGTGCAGCTGCGCATGGAGCGGTGTACGGGCGGGGTTGCACAGGTGGCCCAACTTCTCGACCGGGCCCGGGGTGTTCAACCTATGGACCCGTTGCGCTGATCGACGAACGCTCCTCGGGCGGACGAGGGCTTGCGTGGTCCGCTGGTGCGAGCTCAGCGACCCACTTGGTGATCAGCCGCCGTTGCATGAGCGCTCCTAGCAAGACCGTGCCGCCGGTGGCGCACGAGACCAGGATGAGGAAGGCCGCGTTGACACGCACGCGCACCATGAGTTCGGAGAAGAACGCTGCGTACAGTCCGATGACCGACCAGTACATGAAGACCAGGTGCAGCTCTGTGGTGCGCTGTGTGCGCGGGCGCTTCAGCACGGCCCGCATGCCCGCTGCCAGCGTGAGCGTGCTCACCACCGCGGCGATGTGGAACGGACCGAACACGCCGAACAACCGGTACATGCCGAACGCCGAGAGGTTGAGCAAGGTCATGGAAGCGACGTAGCCATAACCCAGCTGCCGGTGCGATCGCGTGCCTTTCCTGCGCATCAGCACCAACAGGCCGAGCACCATGGCCAACACGGCCGCAGCAATGTGCAGCCAGCTCAACCAGGTATAGGAGCGGATCTCGATCATCGGCCACGTTGTTCAGTTCCCCAGGTAGCCTTTGATCGCGCGCACGTAGTGCTCGAATGCGCGCAGGCCCTTTGCTGTGAGCTTGCAGGTCGTCAGCGGATAGTTGTCGCGGAAGCTCTTCGACACCGATACATAGCCAGCCCCCTTCAGCTTTGAGATCTGCACACTGAGGTTGCCCTTGGTGGCGCCGGTCCGTTCCAGGATGAAGTTGAATTCCGCACTGTCCACACCCACCAGCAGGCTCACCACGGCGAGCCGCAACTGGTTGTGCAGGACGGGGTCAAGCGGTGCGAAGGCCATTCTCTTGCCGCTTGAGCAGGAAGCCGGGTACGATGTAGCCGAAGAGCATGGCGCAACAGTAGAGCACGGTGCTCAACAGCCGATCATCCACGAAGAACATCATGGCGCCGAGCACCCAGAACAGCACGCCGCCGAGCATCAGTGGCTTGAACCGCATGATGCGACCGGTCATGAACGTGGGCAGGCCGGTGAGGACCGTTATCGCAGGGCCGGGGTCGTTGGCATTGCCGGCACCTCCAACAATGATGATGAGCAGCGTGATAACGAACGCCCCCCAGATCCATCCGATGATGCCGTCCATGGGGTTGTTCACCTGTTCCTTCTTGCCCAGTGAAGCCCCATGAACAGAGCTGATGGTGCCGCCAACGAAGCCTGCGATGCCCCACGGCAGCCCCTGCGCCATGGCGGGTGACAGGTCGCGGAGCGCATAGGTGGCCACCATGGCCGCCATCAATAGGAAGCCCCAGAGCAGGAAGAAGAAACTGAACCGGCTGAAGCTGCGCTTGGCCTGGCCGATCATGCTTTCGATCAGGCGGAGGCTCTCGGTAGGGGTGAGTTGTTGTTCCATTTCCGGAGGGATTTGGGTGCAAGTATAGACTAGTTTACACTATGAACCAAATGCTCACCGGGTATGACCGGTCGAAAGGGGTCCAGCTTGCACAGTATTGAGCGCGGGCTCAGAATTCCACGGGCTTCCTACCGCTGGCTGCGCGCTCTGCCTCATCAAGCTTTGCGAGCATCTCGTCGCGCACCGCATTGAAGCGCGGGCGGTCTTCATTGGCCACGGGCTCGGCCTTGGGCAGTTCCTCCTTTCGGTGGTCCACTTGCTCGCCGTTCTTCCAGAAACGGAAGCACACGTGCGGGCCGCTGGCCAGTCCCGTGCTGCCCACTTCACCAATAACGTCGCCTTGCTGCACATGCTGGCCCTGGCGCACCAGGATCTTGCGCATGTGCAGGTACTGGGTACTGTACGTGCCGTTGTGGCGGATCTTCACGAAGTTGCCGTTACCGGCCGTGTAGCCGGTCTTCTCCACGGTGCCATCGCCCACGCTGAGGATGGGTGTGCCGTAGGGTGCGGCGTAGTCGGTGCCGAGGTGCGGCTTGAAACGTTTCTGCACCGGATGGAACCGGCGCTGGCTGAAGCCCGAGCTCATTCGGCTGTACTTCAACGGAGCCTTCAGGAAGGCCTTGCGCAGGCTGTTGCCGTCCTTGTCGAAGAACGAGTTGGAGCTGTCGGCGGCGAAGAGTATGGCCTCCTTGCTGCCGTCGGTGGTGGTGTAGCGCACGCCCACCACTTCCGGTTCGCCGTAGCGCTCGCCGTCCACCGAGCGTTCGTTGTACACGATGGTGAACTTCTCGTCCTTCTGGATGCGGTAGAAGTCCACCGTCCACGCGAACACCTCGGCCAGTTTCATGGCGAGGGCGGGATCGGCGCCGCACTTCTGCAGGTCGTTCCACAGCGCCCCGGTCACGGTGCACGCCACGCTGCGCTCTTCGGTCTTGATGGGCCGCAGGTGCACATCAACGCCCAGTCCATCCAACGCGAACACGATGTGCTGCACCGGACTTTCCTCGTACACGAAGTACTTCGGTGTGCGGGCCGCGTCATCGGTGAAGATGAAGGCATAGGGATGGCCAGCGCGCATCTTCCGCACGTCGAATGCATTGGACGCCAGCTTCACCAGACTGTCGACCGCTGTGGCACCCAGCCCATGCTTCCCCAGTAGATCACCGAAGGTGCTGCCGTTCTTCACCGTGCTACGTTCGAGCACGAAGCCGCTCAACGGGATACCATATGCGCTCGGCACGGCAGGGATGGTGTCTTCCACCACTGCGGTCGTGGTCTCGGGCACGTACTCCACACGCGGCGCCAGATCGGTGGTAAGGGCCACGGTGGTGGCCACGGACGCGCTGCCGATCCCCAACGTCCACCAGTGCCAGGTCTTCATGGTTCCGCAAGAATGCGACAACACAACAGCGTAACGCAACTGAGGGCCAAGGGATTTTACCGGGTCGGGTGTTGATCCGCCATGGGCGATCGCAGGAACTTGGCTCTACAATGCGTTGCGGGTCACGTAGTAGCGCCATGCCACAAGTGCTTTCTGCACAGGACCAAGTCGCGATAGGTCACGGTGCCACAGTTTGGGCAGCAGAGCCTTGTTCAAACGAGCGAGCATTCGGAACCATGTCTTCGTCATGCCGCGAAGATGGATCCCATGGGCAATGAACAATGGACTGTGAAGGGGGAGGCGGCTGGTCCATCGGGGTGATTCCCGCCCTTGTCCGGATCATCCGAAGGGTTCGACGGATCGGCGGCCGCCCCGGTGAACTTGACCATTTGCCGGATGAGTGGAGTGAAACACCCGATGGATGCCCGTGGATGCCCGATGGAACAACGGGAAAGCCTTGACGCTCTAGGGCTGTAGCACTAGCGTCGCGTTGGTCCAGGGTCTTCTTTTGCGGCCGCTCAAAACCGTCCTTGACATGCACCTGCGCCCAACGCTTTTCTCCGGCCTGCTCTTTCTGGCATCCTTGTCCTTGGCCCAAAGCAGTAGCCAGAATGCGGCAGTCCAGGTTAGCGCAACGGTGCAGAAGGCCCCGGCGAGCATCACGCTCACATGGACCGCACTGCCCAACACGAGCAGCATTACCATTTATCGGAAGGCCGTCTCGGGAACGAGCTGGGGGAATGCCGTCGCATCGCCTGCGGCTTCGGCCACCGCATGGACGGACAACTCGGTTGCCACGGCCACGGCCTATGAGTACAAAGTGGTGCGTGTTGCCAACGGCAGCACGGGAACGGGCTACCTGCGTTCGGGGATCGAGGTGGCCGCAACCGACTACCGTGGCAAGTTGGTCCTGCTGGTCGACAACACGTTCACCGCGTCACTCGCTCCGGAGCTGGCGCAACTGCAGTTGGACCTGAAGGCGGATGGCTGGGTCGTGCTGCGGACGGATGTTTCGCGCACAGCATCCGTGAGCAGCGTCCGAACGATCGTTGCCAATCAGTACAATGCCGATCCCGCCAACGTGAAAGCTCTTTTCATTGTTGGCCACGTTCCTGTTCCGTACAGTGGGAACCAGAACCCCGACGGCCACCAAGAGCACAAGGGTGCGTGGCCTGCTGATGGCTATTACGGCGATGTGAACGGGCTTTGGACCGATGCTGCCGTGAACGTGACGAGCGCCGCGAGGACCGCGAACAACAATGTGCCGGGCGATGGCAAGTTCGACCAGACCACCTTCCCGAGCGCAGTGGAGCTGCAAGTGGGCCGCGTGGACATGTATGACATGCCTGCGTTCGCAGTTGGCGAGACGCAGCTCATGCGGAACTACCTGAACAAGTTGCACAGCTTCAAGATCAAGTCCATCGTGCCGATCGAGCGCGGCATCATCTTCGACAATCTCCAGTGGGCGGGCTCGCCAATGGCTGCTAGCGGATGGCGTGGTTTCGGGACCATGGTGCCAACGGCCAATATCACCGCACCCTATAGTTATGGGCCGGCCTTCAAGACCTATGTGAACGGGCAGAGCTACTTGTGGGCGTACTCGAGCGGTGGAGGTCTGCAAGCCACGGTGAACGGTGTGCTCACCTACAACGGGGCCGACAACATCGCCATCACGGAGGACTACGCAACCACTGTCGCAGTGGGCAGCATCTTCAACATGTCCTTCGGGAGCTACTTCGGAGACTGGGACAACAAGAACAATTTCCTTCGCGGGGCAATTGCCAGCGGGAACGCCCTGGTGAACTGTTGGTCCGCCATTCCGGGGTTCTATGTTCACCACATGGGCATGGGAGAGAGCATCGGCATGAGCACGTTGGCCACCATGAACAACACGGCGCTGTACACACCGCTTACTGATGGTTGGCAGGGCAGCATCGGCCGGGTGCATCTTGGCCTGATGGGTGACCCAACGTTGCGCATGCGCTACATCGCAGCACCGGGCAACCTCTCCATCAGCAACAGCGGCGGCACTGCATTGTTCACATGGGCGGCGAGCGCTGAATCCGTGGCAGGCTACAACATCGATCGCATCGATGCCAACACGGGAGCTCTCACCCGGGTGAATGCTTCGCCCATCAACGGCACGTCCTATTCGAACACCAACACGCCGTTCGTTGCCGGGGCCCAGTACATGGTGCGCGCCGTGAAGCTCCAAGTGACGCCGAGCGGCAGCTACTTCGATCATTCGCTCGGTGCCTTGGGGACGGCTACCGGTGGTGGTGGCGCGGTGGATTGCTTGGGCGTCGTTGGCGGAACGGCCCTCCCCGGTACTGCATGCAACGACAACAACGCATGCACGATCAACGATGCGTGGACCGTGAGCTGCCAATGCATCGGCACCTACAATGGCCCTGTTGCGACCATCACACCGGCCGGTGCCACTACGTTCTGCCAAGGTGGAGCGGTGGCGCTGAACGCCAACACAGGCGCTGGCCTTACCTATACATGGCAGCGCAACGGAACCAACATCACTGGGGCAACCTCCGGCGTTCTGGCAGCGGTGCTCAGTGGGTCCTACACCGTTACGGTGACGAAAACAGGGTGTTCAGTGGTTTCCTCACCAGTGCAAGTGACCGTGAACCCGTTGCCCACCATCACGACCAGTTCCAACGCGGCCCTGGCCACAGTAACCGCTTCTGTCAACGGTACTCCGGGGCCTTATGTCTACGCTTGGAACACGAACCCCATCCAAACCACGGCAACGGCTGCGGTGACCGCGAGCGGCACCTACACGGTTGGTGTGACGGATGGTAATGGCTGCGGAGCGATCGCTTCCGTAGCGATCGTTCTGGGCGTGGCCACACCGCCTGATTGCAACGGTGTGATCGGTGGGCCCGCACTGCCGGGTACGTCATGCAACGACAACAACGCCTGCACGATCAACGATACGTGGAGCGCCTCGTGCCAGTGCATCGGAACGCCGAGCACGTTGGCCAGCACGATCACCGCGGGAGGGGCAACAACGTTCTGTTCCGGGTCGTCCGTTGCGCTCAATGCCAACACGGGAGCGGGTTACACCTATGTGTGGAAGCGGAATGGTGCCACCATCACAGGCGCCACATCCAGCAGCTACACGGCCACACAATCAGGGAGCCACACGGTTTCGATCACTTCAAGCGGATGCACGCGCACATCATCCGGCACTACGGTCACGGTGAACCCCAAACCAGTGATCAACATCACCACTGGCGCAGGTACGCTGACCGCGACCGTGACCGTTGCCCCCGCGCCCTACGTGTACACGTGGACCACGAATCCGGTGCAAACGACGGCAACGGCCAGCGTTGTAGCCGCCGGTACATACACTGTCGGGGTCACCAGCGCCAACGGTTGCGGCGACGTAGCCACGGTTGTTTATTCACCGCCGCAAGCCACCATATGTGACGGGCTTCGCACCGAATCCCAAACCACATGGGGCGCAGTGCCGCAGAACGCCAACGACGCGGCCACATACATGACGAACTACTTCTCTTGGCTCTTCACGGCACCGGACTATTTGAAGATCGGATGTGGTTCTCGCACGATGCAATTGACCTCGGCGGCGGCGGTGACGGCATTCCTGCCTGCTACTGGTGGTTCCGCGCAGTTGCCGACCGGCAACACCATCAATCCGGGGAGCGGCATCACCAATGGGCTTGCGGCCGAACTGGTGGCGTTGAAGCTGACCATGAAGTTCGATGCATACAACCCGGTCTTCAGCAGTAGCCAGTTGCTTTTGAAGAACCTGGTCATCGCCTCCGGACCGTTCCAGGGTTACACCGTTGAAGGGTTGGCCGCTGAGGCCGATCGGAAGCTCGGCAGTTGCGGTTCGCCGTTCACGTACAACCAGCTGCGCACGGCAATACGCGACATCAACAACGGATACGAGGGCGGCTTGGAGTCGGCTGGTTTGCTCTGGTGCAATGGTGTGTTGAAGGATGATCTGCCGGAAGTGATCGAAGAGCCGGTGTTCGATGCGCCAATGGAGATCGTTGCGTTCCCGAACCCGTTGGACGATGCCACCACCGTGGTGGTGCCCGCACCCGGGAAGGACGAAGAACTCGTGGTGGTGGTCTTCAACAGCCAAGGAGCGGTGGTGGCCGACCTTTTCACTGGTAACCAGTCACCAGGCCAGGAGTTGCGCCTCAAGTGGGATGCAGCGTCCGAGCCCATGGGCGTGTACTTTGTCCGTGTTCAGCGCGGTGCAAAGTCAGCGGTGGCGCGGTTGGTGGTCCATTGACCCAACCAGCTCTGCGCCGATAAACCCGGCACGATGATGGTAGTCTCATGGCCAATAGTGAACGCCATGAGAACCATGCTTCCAGTGATCGCCGTACTGTTCGGCAACGCGATCCATGCATCGGCCCCTGCTGACAGCACGGGCATGCCCGGAGACCAGTTCAGCCTGCAAGCAGCGCTGGACCAATTCAAGAAGTCCACCAACCTCGAGGCCTTCGAGAAGGCCATCAATGAAGAGGGTAACCGGGTGAACAACCTGGACCTGAACGGCGATGGCAAAGTGGATTACGTGCGGGTGGAATCGCACAAGGAGAAGGATGCCATGGCGATCGTCCTTCAGGTTGCGGTGAGCAAAGAGGAGGCACAGGATGTTGCCGTCATCGAGCTGGAGAAGACCGGTGAGGGCAAGGCCATGGTGCAGATCCGCGGCGATGAGGAACTGTACGGCCCCGATGTGTTCGTGGAGCCGTACGAGGAGGGCGCGGACAAGGGCGGCCGTGGTCCCGCTGCGCCGCTAGGGGAGGAGGACCTTTGGGTGTCGGTGAACGTATGGATGTGGCCGTGCGTGCAGTGGTGCTACGGTCCCTACTACGACCCTTGGATGTCACCGTGGTATTGGGGCTTCTACCCCGCATGGTGGAGCCCGTGGACCTGCTGGCAGTGGAGCGGCTGGTACGGGTACCACCACAACCACTGGAACGGATGGTACTACCGGACAAACACCTGCCGGACCATGCAGGCCCATGTGGTGTATGGAGGTCACCGCCGCAGTTCGGCCATGGTGCGCAACAACATCGCACAAGGCCGCGGAAGTCAGAATGTGCGCCAAAGCGGCATGCAACGCACCGATGGCCGCACTAGCCCCACCTTGGAGCGCCAGCGGCCCAGCAATGACCGGATGGAGCGGCCTACCCAAGAGCGGGGCGGCAGTGGCGGCCGGCAAGTGAAACCGGCCAAGCCCTCCAAACAGCCAACCGCTCGTCCCGGCCGCAGCACTGCGCCGCGCTCTACCAGCCCCAAGCCTTCGCGCAACACCGGTGGTGGCGGGTCCAAGCGGCAAGGCAGGTAAGAGCATCCGATCTTTCGGCAGGAGGCAGGCATCAAGCCTGCCTCTTGTGTTTTGTACCCATGGTCCCAGGCTCCGGAAGTCAATGGCACCGTTCAGGCACTCTGCTACATTCGCCCTCCCTGAAAAAATGCCCGCATAAGGCTACCTGTACCCGAAGTTGGATGTTGTGTTGAATTGGAAGTGACAGGATGATCGACAGCCTGCGAGGTGAACTTTTGTCGTGCAGCGACGGCCATGCCGTGGTGGAATGCCACGGCGTGGGCTATTTGCTGCAGGTGAGCACGGCCACCTTGGCTGCGCTTCCTGCAAAAGGAACCGTGCGATTGCTGGTGCACTACAGTGTTAGCGTGGATGTGCGCAGTGGCCAGAGCGAACACAAGTTGTTCGGGTTCACGACTGCCGAGGAGCGTCAGTTCTTTCGGCAGTTGATCGAAGTGCAAGGCGTGAGCGCGACCATCGGTATGTCGATCCTGGGCGCTGCTCCGGTGGACCGGTTGCGCAGTGCCATCCTCAACGGTGATGAAGGCGTCCTGCGCAGCGTGAAAGGCATCGGGCCGAAGCTGGCGCAACGCGTGGTGGCCGAATTGCGCGGGAAACTGCTCAAGGAACCGATCATCGCACCGATCACGTCCGGGGGCATGGGCAATAGCCTACGGGGCGAGGCGTTACAAGCGCTGGTTTCGCTGGGGCTCGATCGGGCCAAAGCGGAACGATCCCTGACCAGCGTCCTCCAAGAACACAAGGACAACACACCCGAACTGGCCGACGTCATCCGTCTTGCCCTGAAGAACCAGTAGTTCCCATGCACCACTTGCACTTCGCCCAAGTAGCGCCCCTCGTTTGGAGGGTGTTGGGCGTATTGCTCATGGTCTGCCTTGCCGATTTCGAAGCCTTTGCCCTGGGCTCGCCCTACTTGCAGGTGGACAGTCCGGAGATCCAACTGCCCTATCCGATTACCGATCCGATCGTGCCGGGCGGTGACCAAGGCAGCACCATCAACCTCGGCGATCCGGACAACGTGAACGAAGAGGTGATCTACGACCCGGTCACCGGCCAGTACATCCTTCAAAGCACCCTGGGCGACGGCATCAATTACCGGCCGCCGATGAGCATGACCTTGGAGGAGTACATGCAGTACGACATGGAGAAGGCCATGGACGACTTCTGGCTCAACAAGGTGGAGGAGGAGGCCGGGAGCGGTGACAAGGCGCTCATACCGACCATCAACATCAAGGGTGAAATATTCGATCGGATCTTCGGTGGCAGCCAGATCGAGATCAAGCCGCAGGGCAGCGCGGAGATCACCTTCGGGGTGAACATCAGCAAGACGGAGAACCCGCGCATACCCGTGGACCAACGCACGGTCACCACGTTCGATTTCGACCAGCGCATCCAGCTCAACCTCACCGGCAACATCGGCGAGAAGCTGAAGATCAACACGAGCTACAACACTGAAGCGACCTTCGATTTCGAGAACCAGGTGAAGCTCGATTATACGGGTTATGAGGACGAGATCATCCAGAAGTTCGAAGCCGGTAACGTGAGCCTGCCGCTGCAAGGGCAGCTCATCCAAGGCAGCCAGAGCCTCTTCGGGTTGAAGACGGAGCTCAAGTTCGGTCGGCTCACGGCCACGGCCATCTTCAGCCAGGAAAAGGGGCAGCGACGCAACGTGCAAGTGGCCGGTGGAGCACAGACGAACACCTTCGACATCAAGGCCGACGAGTACGAAGCGAACAAGTACTACTTCCTGAGCTACTTCTTCCGCGAGCAGTACGAGAACGCCCTGCGCACGCTGCCTACCATCAACAGCGGCGCGCAGATCACCCGTATCGAAGTGTGGGTGACGAACACCCGCAACGACTACGAGCAGAACCGCAACATCGTGGCCTTCACCGACCTGGGCGAGGACATCGCGAACGTGAGCCCGGAACTGCAGGGCACCATCGTCGATGCCGCCGGGAACCGCGCGAGCAACGGGGCGAACAGCCTCTACGCCACCATGGCGAACAACGCCGCCATCCGCGGGTTCGTGAGCGCGGCGCCGGTGCTGCAAGGCCTGGGCTTCGAAGCGGCGCGCCATTACGAGAAACTGGAAAGCGCACGACTGCTCCAACCCAACGAGTACACGTTCAACGATAGGCTCGGCTTCATCGGCGTGAACCAAAGCCTGAACAATGACGAGGTGCTGGCCGTGGCCTACCAGTACACCTTCCAGGGGCAGACCTACCAAGTGGGTGAATTCAGCACCGATGGTATCGCGCCACCTGCTGCGCTCGTGCTCCGCCTCTTGAAAGCCACCATCACCAACCCGCGCAACCAGCTGTGGGACCTGATGATGAAGAACGTGTACAGCCTCGGTGCGTTCCAAGTGAACCAGGAGAACTTCCGCATGGACCTCCTGTACAACAACCCGGCTACGGGGGTTGACGGCAACTTCGTGCCACGGGATCCGATCACCAACAAGATCCTGATGCAGGTGCTGGGCATGGACCGCCTGGACCCGCAGAACGCACCTAACCCGGATGGCCAATTCGACTTCGTGGACGGTGCGGCCACCACGGGCGGAACGATCAACACGCAGAACGGCCGCATCTTCTTCCCGGTGCTGGAGCCCTTCGGCACAACGTTGAGGAACGCACTGGTGGGACAGCCACAGAACGTGATAGATGCCGTGGTGTACCAACAGCTCTACGACAGCACGAAGACCGCAGCGCAGAACATTCCCGAACTGAACCGCTTCAAACTGAAGGGCAGCTACCGTAGTGCCAGCAGCGATGTCATCAACCTGAACGCGGTGAACATCCCGCAAGGCAGTGTGTCGGTGACGGCTGGCGGCGTGCGCTTGGTGGAGAACCAGGACTACACGGTGGATTACAACCTGGGCCGTGTGAAGATCATCAACCAGGGCATCCTCGAGAGCGGCACGCCGATCAACATCAGCCTGGAGAGCAACTCGCTCTTCAGCATCCAGACCAAAACACTGGCCGGTGCGCGCTTCGACTTCCGTGCGAACAAGGACCTGACGATCGGTGGTACGATCATGAACTTGTACGAGCGGCCGCTCACCGCCAAGGTGAACACCGGCGACGAGCCGATCCGCAACACCGTGGTGGGCCTGGACGTGAACTGGAAAAAGGAGAGCAACTTGATCACCACGATCGTGGACAAGCTGCCGTTCTACGCAACGAAGGAGGCCAGTAGCATCAACTTCAGTGCGGAGGGAGCCTACCTGATCCCGGGCCACAGCCGGGCGATCGGCAACCAGGGAACCAGCTACATCGACGACTTCGAGGGCAGCGTGAGCACGATCGACATGCGCACCCAGGCGCAGTGGCAACTGGCAGCCACGCCGCAGGGTGTTCCGGACCAATATCCCACGGGCAGTTCGTTCGATCTGGGTTACGGCTTCAAGCGCGCAAAACTGGCGTGGTACGTCGTCGATCCGTTGTTCTTCCGCGATAACAACCTCACACCGGGCGACATCACGAACGCCATCCAGAGCGACCACCGCCAGCGCGAGGTGCTCGAGCAGGAAGTGTTCCCGGCGCGGCAGCTGCCCAATGGTGTTCCTCCGAACATTCCGGTGCTCGATCTTGCGTACTACCCCAACGAGCGTGGTCCGTACAACTTCCAGACGACCGATCTCTTGCCCGACGGAACGCTCGACTTCCCACAGGACAACTGGGCCGGCATCACGCGCCGCATCACTACCACCGACTTCGAAGCGAGCAACATCGAGACCATCCAGTTCTGGGTGATGAACCCCTTCGACACGGGCGCTCAAGGTGGCAACGACGAAAGCGACAACACCACCGGTGGAGAGCTTTTCATTGACCTTGGCAACGTGAGCGAGGACGTGCTGCGCGACAGCAGGAAGTTCTTCGAGAACGGATTGCCCAGCAGCCCCACCGACAATGCCCCCAACACGGCACTCACGGCGTGGGGCGTTGTGCCCACCCAGCAAAGCGTGGTGAACGCGTTCGCCATCACCGACGACAACAGCAACAAATACCAGGACGTGGGTCTTGACGGGTTGGGAACGTTGGGCGACACGCCCGATGGCAATGGAGGTGTGCTTCCCACGGAGGCGGCCTTCCACCAGGATTACTTGAACACCGTCCAGGGAATCCTTGATCCGAACGCGTTCACCCGCTTCCAGGCCGACCCCAGTGCTGACAACTACCAGAACTTCCGCGGCACCAATTCCTTCACGGGCGCCGGCATCAGTGGTGACATGCTAGCTCGCTACAAGGACTTCAACAACAGCGAGGGCAACAGCATCACCGACGAGGATAGTCCGGACGACTTTCCCACACAGCAGACCACGCTGCCCACCACCGAGGACATCAACCAGGACCAGAACCTGGGCGAGAGCGAGAGCTACTTCCAGTACAGGGTGAGCTTGCGCCCGCAGGACATGGTGGTGGGCCAGAACTTCATCACGGACCGTGTGCTGGGAACGGCCAACACACCCAACGGACAGCGCCAGGTGTACTGGTACCAGTTCAAGATCCCAGTGCGCAATCCCAACCGGGTGGTGGGTGGTATCCAGGACTTCCGCAGCATCCGCTTCATGCGTGTGCACATGAAGGGGTGGACCCAGAACGTGGTGCTGCGTTTCGCCCGTCTGGAGTTCGTGCGCGGCGAATGGCGCAAATACCTGCAGTCGCTCGAAACGCCCGGTGATGGCCTCGGCGGCGATCCCGACCAGACCACGTTCGAAGTGGCTGCCGTGAACATCGAGGAGAACGCGAGCCGTGTGCCCATCAACTACGTGCTTCCGCCCAACATCGAGCAGGAGACGGACGTGGCGAGCACTAACCTGCGGAGCCTCAACGAGCAGAGCTTGCAGCTCAAGACCTGCGGCCTGCGTGATGGTGATGCACGCGCCGCTTTCCGCAATGTGGAGTTCGACATCCGCAGCTACAAGAAGCTGCGCATGTACGTGCACGCCGAGAGCGGCGACCCCAGCAATCCGCTGACCTACGGCGACGTGAGCGTGTTCCTGCGCTTGGGCAACGACTTCGACCAGAACTATTACGAGTACGAGATCCCGGCCGTCATCTCGCCCTTCAACAACAACGACCCGTACAGCGTGTGGCCCACGGCCAACGACATGGAGATCGAGTTCGCCAAGCTGAACGACGTGAAGATCCAGCGTAACCAGGCGGGCACCCCGGTGAACGAGCGCTACATGATCATGGACGGCGACCGCCGCATCTGGGTGAAGGGCAATCCGAACCTGGCCGAGATGCGTACGGTGATGGTGGGCATCCGGAACCCGAAGAAGGACGGCGCGGAAGCAAACCCGTGGAGCAACGACAGTGGCGCTGACCGTTGCGTGGAAGTGTGGGTGAACGAACTGCGGCTCACGGACTTCGACCAGCACGGCGGTTGGGCAGCACTGGCGCGCGTGAACACCAACCTGGCCGACCTCGGCACGCTGAGCGTGGCCGGTAACTACAGCACACCCTACTGGGGCAGCATCGACAAGCGGGTGAGCGAGCGCCAGCGGGAGACCAAGATGGGCCTGGACGTGGCCGCCAACCTGGAGATGGGCAAATTCCTGCCGGAGGAGAGCGGCATCAAAGTGCCCCTGTTCATCGGCTACAGTGAGAACGTGAGCAATCCGCAGTTCGATCCACTGAACCCCGACATCGAATGGGAGGACGCAACGCGCGCGCTGACCGCCGAGGAACGCAAGGCGCGGTTGAAGGAACTGCGCACCTATGAACGAAGGCGCAGTATCAACCTCACCAACGTGCGCAAGGACCGCACGGCAGGGAAGAAGGAACATTCATGGGACGTGGAGAACCTGGCCTTCAGCTATGGCTACACCGATCGTGAATTCCACGATGTGAACACGTCCTACGAGAACACACGCACCTACCGCGGGTCACTGGCCTACGTGTTCAACCCGAAGCCCAAGCCCATCAAGCCGTTCGAAAAGGTGAGCTTCATCGGCAAGACGAAATGGTTGAAGCTTATCAAGGACTTCAATTTCAACCTCGGCTTCAAACAGGTGACCGCGCGCACGGCCGTGGACCGCAGCTACACCGAGCGGCAAGCGCGACTGAACACCGATGTGGTGAGCATTCCGCCCACGCCCACTTACAACAAGAACTTCAACTGGATCAGCCAGTACGGCTTCCGGTACGAGATCACCAAGAGCCTGAAGCTCGACTTCAACGCGAACAACAACGCCATCATCGGCGAGCCGCCCGGCCGGGTGAACAGCAAGAGCGGTGAGGACTATGAGGTGTGGAAAGACAGTGTGTTGCAGAGCGTGCAGACCTGGGGGGAAGTCACGGGCTACAACCACAATGTGAACCTCACCTATCAGCTACCGCTGGACAAGTTGCCGCTCACCGATTGGATGACGGTGAACACCACCTACGGTAGCGGCTACCAGTGGGACCGCGCACCGTTGCAACAGGACACCCTCGGCCATACCGTGCAGAACAGCCAGAACCTGTCGGTGAACGGCCAACTGAACTTCGTGAACCTCTACAACAAGAGCAAGTGGCTCAAGAAGATCAACGATAAGGGCAAAGGC
Source organism: Flavobacteriales bacterium (assembly GCA_016699575.1). Taxonomy (NCBI): domain Bacteria; kingdom Pseudomonadati; phylum Bacteroidota; class Flavobacteriia; order Flavobacteriales; species Flavobacteriales bacterium. The sequence continues at coordinate 2,395,139 of CP064979.1, forward strand.
GGCAAGCCCGCGGGCAACAAAGGCAAGGATGCCGGCAAGGGCAAAGACGATAAGAAGGAGGAGGACAAGAAGAAGGACGAGAAGAAGGGGGACGGCTTCAATCCTTTGGAAGGACTGGCGCGGATCCTCATGGCCGTGCGGACCGGCAACATCACGTACAGCCAGAACAGCGGTACGCTGCTGCCGGGGTATGGGCAATACACCAATGTGTTCGGCATGAGCCCGGGGTTCGATGCGCCCGGATTCGGGTTCGTGCTCGGCCAGCAGAACCACGACCTGAGCGGCGATATCGTGCGCGACTTCGCCAGCGATGCGGCAAGTCGCGGATGGCTCGTGCAGACGCAGAGCATCTTCAATCCGTACACCACTACACGCACCGAGACCATCAATGCGCGATTGAGCATTGAGCCGGTGAAGAGCCTGCGCATCGAACTGACGGCCAACCGCACCATGAGCGAGAACCGCAGCAGCTTTTTCCGTTGGAACGACAGCGCCCAGACCTACTTGAACGACAGCCCCCGCGAGTTCGGGAACTTCAGCACCACCATCATCACATGGGGCACCACCTTCAGCAAGGACGATGACAACGCCATCAGCCCGGTGTTCCAAGCCATGCTGGCCAACCGACCGATCATCAGCCAGCGCTTGGGCGCCGAAGACCCCAACAGTCTGCCCAGTAACGACAGTGAGTACTGGTACGGTTACGACACCACGCACCAGGACGTGGTCATCAACGCGTTCCTATCGGCGTACACCGGGTCGGATCCCGGTAAGATGGAGTTGAACCCCTTCAAGCGCATACCGCTGCCCAACTGGGACATCACGTACGACGGGCTCACCAAGCTGCAGCTCTTCAAGAAGTACTTCCGCACGTTCACCCTCAACCACAGCTACAAGAGCACCTTCAACATCGGAACGTTCCAGACCAATCTGCTCTACGACCCCGAAGTACCCGCGCTCGATCCCGGCGGCAACTTCATCCCCGAGCGGCAGATCAGCGTGGTGACGATCAGCGAGGTGATGCGGCCGTTCATCAACTTCGACGCAACGCTGCAGAACAGCCTCATCGCCAAGTTCGAGTACAACCGCGACCGCAACCTGAGCATGAGCCTCAGCAACTACCAGCTGACGGAGGTGCGCGGGAAGGAATACGTGTTCGGCACCGGCTACCGCTTCAAGAACGTGAAGTTCCCCTTCAAGGTGGGCGGCGAGCGGCCCAAGAGCGATCTGAACCTGCGCGTGGACCTGAGCATCCGCGAGAACAACACCGTCATCCGCAAGATGCAGGAGGAGCAGAACCAGATCACCGCCGGCCAGAACATCACCTCCATCAAGTGCAGTGCTGACTACGTGATCAACCAGAAGCTGAACGTGCGCGCCTTCTACGAGAAGGTGATCAACAAGCCCGTCATCAGCACCAGCTACCCCAGCAGCAACACCAACATCGGCATCAGTCTGCGGTTCACGTTGACGCAGTAGCCGGGGGCAGGTCTGGCGCATCGCCCAACTTCTATTTTCGCCACCCTCAGCACACAACGACCCAGAACGCCATGAACTTCCCAGCCGACCTCAAGTACACGAAAGACCACGAATGGGTGCGCATTGAAGGCGACACCGCCACGGTGGGCATCACCGATTTCGCGCAGAGCGAGTTGGGTGATATCGTGTTCGTGGACATCGGCACTGTGGGCCAGGCGCTGGACAAGGAAGCCGTGTTCGGCACCGTTGAGGCGGTGAAGACCGTGAGCGACCTTTTCATGCCCGTGAGCGGTACCGTGCTGGAAGTGAACAGCGGTATCGATGGCGATCCAGCCGGAGTGAACAAGGACCCTTATGGTGCGGGCTGGTTGGTGAAGGTGAAGCTGAGCAACCCCGGCGAAGTGGCCGGTCTGATGGACGCTGCGGCCTACCAGGCCTTGGTGGGCTGATCCGTTGCGATGCTGAAGCGCCTGCGCTGGACGCTCCTATGGGCGCTGGTCATTCTTGTGTTGTGCCTTATCCCCGGCAAGGACCTTCCGCGCTACCCATGGGCCGACCTGCTGAGCTTCGACAAGCTCGTGCATGCAGGGGTCTTCTTCGTGCTGGCCTGGCTGATGGTGGTGGCAGTGCGGCCAGCCGGTTTCCACCCCGCCGTTCGCTGGACTGCCGGCGTTTGTGCGGCGTACGGTGGCTTGCTCGAAGTGATGCAAGGCACGCTTATGACGGATCGCTACGCCGATGTGGGCGACTTTGTGGCCAACGGGATCGGCGTGGCTTTGGGCCTGTGGTGGTGGGCCAGACGGGAACGTTCCCGCACACTCCCGACCTGACGGGTCAAACGATCATCCCTGCAGCCACCGTCTCGTTGGTGCCTTCGTCGATGAGGATAATACTGCCGGTGTAGCGGTTGCGCGCGTATTTGTCGAAGTGCAGCGGCACTGTCGTGCGCAACTGCACGCGGCCGATGTCGTTCATCCTGATGGTGTTGTCACCCTCGGCTTTGTGCAGCGTGTTGATGTCCATCTTGTACTTCACCTCCTTCACCATTGCCCGCGCATCGCGACTGGTATGTTTCACGGCGTACTTGCCGCCGGGTTGCAAGGGCCGCTCATTGAACCAGCACAGCATCACGTCCACGTCTTGGCTGGTCTCAGGTGCATTGTTCGGGCTCACGATCATATCGCCACGGCTGATGTCGATCTCGTCCGCGAGGGTCATCACCACGCTTTGCGGGGCAAACGCTTCCTCCAGTTCACGCTCACCGAGGTGGATGCTCTTGATGGTGCTCTGGAACCCGCTCGGCAGAACTTGCACGGCATCGCCTTTCCGGAAAATGCCGCCCTGCACACGGCCAGCGAAGCCACGGAAGTCGTGGTGCTCGGTGGTCATGGGACGGATGACGGTCTGCACCGGGAACCGGCGGTCGATGTGGTTGAGGTCGCCTGCGATGTGGATGTTCTCCAACAGGTACATGAGCGTGGGCCCTTGGTACCAAGGCATGCGCTCGCTGCGGTCCACCACGTTGTCGCCTTTCAGCGCGCTGATGGGGATGTACCGGATGTCGCGCACCTCGAGCTTGCTGCTGAAATCCTCCAACTCGCGCTGCAGCTTGGTGAACACCTCTTCGCCGTAGTCCACCAGGTCCATCTTGTTGATGCAGAAAACCACGTGCGGGATGCCGAGCAACGATGCGATGAAGGAGTGGCGGCAGGTCTGCTCCAGGATGCCCTTGCGCGCGTCCACCAGGATGATGGCCAGGTTCGCCGTGCTGGCGCCGGTGACCATGTTGCGCGTGTATTGGATATGCCCGGGAGTATCGGCGATGATGAACTTCCGCTTGGGCGTGGCGAAGTAGCGGTAGGCCACATCGATGGTGATGCCCTGTTCGCGCTCGGCGCGCAGACCGTCGGTGAGGAGGCTCAGGTCAACCTCGCCGCTGCCGCGTTTGGCACTGGCTGCCGTCACGGCTTCCATCTGGTCCTCGAAGATCTGCTTGGTGTCGTAAAGCAGTCTACCGATCAATGTGCTTTTGCCGTCGTCGACGCTGCCTGCGGTCGTGAACCGAAGGAGGTCCATGTCAAGGTAGCCGTGGGTCGAGTTCATAACTGCGAAAGGTGAAAAGTGAAATATGAAAGCTGAAAGAGGCTCACCGTTTGACCAGGCTTGTGAATATGGAGACAAGTTCGTCCGCTTCCTTGTGAAGCGTTCCTGTTGCTTGGATCGGCATGATGCCCGAGTCGGAGAGCAGTTCCAGCCAGAAACCGGACTCGTCAGCCTCTTCGATCACAATGCCAAGCTTGGCAACATATTCGCGACTACTTCTACCGCGGAAGGCGGCTCGCGTATTCGCCCCGACAGAGGTGCCAGACCGAAGAAGTTGCTTGCCGATCACTTGTGCCTCCGTCGTTTTCGGCAGGGTATTGTACATCGCTACGATGGCTAGTGCGAATTGCTTGGTCCTGTCCTTGAGATCCCTGTGAGGAGCGGAATTCATTTCAGCTTTCAGCTTTCCTGTTTCCACTTTCAGAAGTACCCCTCCTTCTTCCTGTCCTCCATCGCCGCCTCGCTGCGCTTGTCGTCCATCCTCGAGCCGCGCTCGGTGACGCGCGAAGAAGCCACCTCTTCAATGATCTCTTCCAGCGTTGATGCGGGTGAGTCCACAGCTCCCGTGCAGCTCATGTCGCCGATGGTGCGGAAACGCACGCGCTTTTGGTAGGGCTTCTCCTCCGGCTTCAGGCGCATGAAGGAGCTGTTGGCGTAGATCACGCCATCGCGGTTGAACACCTCTCGCTCGTGGCTGAAGTAGATGCTCGGGATGGGGATGTTCTCCAGCAGGATGTACTGCCACACGTCCATCTCCGTCCAGTTGCTGATGGGGAAGGCGCGGAAATGCTCGCCGGGGCGCTTCTTGCCGTTGTACAGGTTCCACAGCTCGGGCCGTTGGTTCTTGGGGTCCCACTGGCCGAACTCATCGCGGTGGCTGAACACCCGCTCCTTCGCACGCGCTTTCTCCTCATCGCGCCGGCCTCCACCGATGGCGCAATCGAACTTGTGCTTCTCGATGGTGTCGAGCAAGGTCACGGTCTGCAGCTTGTTGCGGCTGGCGTAGTAGCCGGTCTCCTCCTGCACCCGTCCGCCGTCGATGCTCTCTTGCACACTGCCAACAACGAGATGCACGCCGTAGGTGCGGACCAGCTCATCGCGGAAGGTCATGGTCTCTTCGAAGTTGTGCCCGGTGTCGATGTGCACCAAGGGGAACGGAACACGGCTGGGGACGAAGGCCTTCCGGGCGAGATGGAAACACACGATGCTGTCCTTGCCACCACTGAAGAGCAGGGCTGGGCGCTCGAACTGCGCGGCCACTTCGCGCAGGATGTGCATGCTCTCGCTTTCGAGTTCCTTGAGGTGAGTGAGTCGGTACGAATGCATGGTGCTCAGGGTTCTACCGCAAAGGGCGCAAAGGACACAAAGCCTGCGGGGGATTGGACCATTCGCTCTTCTTCATTGCGCTCTTTGCGGTAGCTCATTTCATTTCCTTGTTGTCCGCGGCAGGATGAAGTTCAACAGTTCAGTGGCGCTCGCCTCCTCGCTGCGGCCCTGTGTGGCGATGCGGAGGTCGGGTGCGTGCGGGGCCTCGAACGGCGCGCTGATACCGGTGAAATCCTTCACCTCGCCTTTGCGTGCTTTGGCATAGAGGCCCTTCACGTCGCGCGCTTCACAGACCTCCAGCGGTGTATCCACGAAGACCTCGATGAAGTCGGCCGGACCAATGATGCTGCGCGCCAGGTCGCGGATGGCGATGGTGGGCGACACGAAGCAGCAAATGGTGATGATGCCTTGCCCGGCGAACAGCTTGGCCACCTCGGCGATGCGACGGATGTTCTCCGTTCGGTCCGCCCCCGAGAAGCCCAGGTTGTTGTTGATGCCGGTGCGGACGTTGTCGCCATCGAGCACGGTGGTGAAGCGGCCTTCGGCATGGAGCTGGCGTTCGAGAGCCAGGGCAATGGTGCTTTTCCCGCTGCCGCTCAGGCCTGTCATCCAGATCACGCACCCGCGCTGGCCGAGCAGGCGCTCCTTGTCCTCGCGGGCGAGCATCCGGTCGAAAACAGGGTGGATATGGGCTTGGGCGGGCATTCCGGAAACGGAGCGCGAAGATGGGCAACCCGGCCCGTTCCAGAACCGCTGCAACGAAGGGTTGGCACCCGCCCGTTCAGCGACTTGTCGCGCCCGCCAACCGGCTCTTGTGGTAGCCGTAGGCGAAGTAGCAAAGCAGTCCGACCACCAGCCAGATGCCGAACCATTTCCAGTTGCTTACGGCCATGCCGGTGAGCAGGTAGCAGCAGCTCACCAGGCCTAGCACGGGGATGAGCGACCATTGTTTGCGGAAGCTGAACCAGCCGACCACCGCACATAGCACGTAGAAAATGACCATGGGCATGTTGCTGCCGACACCAGTGCGTCCGAGGATGCGGTGGAAGTGGTTGGGGTCGTTGGTGACGATGAGCGCCAGCGCTACCATGCCAATGAGCGGCACGATGAACTTGCCGTTGATGTACGGGAGGTGGAAGCCCTTGCCCTCGCGTTTGCGGAGCGGCAGCAGCAGCACCCCGCCACACACCAGCACGAACGCGAACAGGGTACCGATGCTGGTGAAGTCGAGGATGAAGTTCTCGTCCGTGAAGAAGATGGGGATGCCCACCACCAGGCCCGTGACGATGGTGCTGAAGCCCGGCGTCTTGTACTTGGGATGGATGCTCGCGAAACGCTTGGGGAGCAGGCCATCGCGGCTCATGCTCATCCAGATGCGCGGCTGGCCCAGTTGGAAGACGAGCATCACGCTGGTCATGGCCACCACGGCGGCGATGCTCACGATGAAGAGCATCCACTTCACGCCGCGTATGGCGAAAACTTCCGCCAGAGGATCGCTGACCCCAAGTTGCTTGTAGCTCACCATGCCGGTGAGGACCAGCGCCAGGATGATGTACACGATGGTGCAGATCACCAGGCTCAGGATCATGCCCCGCGGCAGATCGCGCTGGGCATCCTTGCTTTCCTCTGCCAAGGTGCTCACCGCATCGAACCCGATGTACGCGAAGAACACCGCGCTCACGCCGGCCATCACACCACCAAAACCGTTCGGCATGAACGGGTCCCAATTGTCGATGTCCACGTACGTGATGCCCACGATGATCACCAGCGCGATGATGGCGAGCTTCACGATCACCATGGCATTGCTCGCGTTGCGGCTCTCCTTCACGCCCGTGTACACCAATGCCGTGATGATGGCATTGATGAGGAAGGCTGGCAGATCGAAGATGATGCGCAGGTTGCCGAGCATGGGGGCGGTGCTCCACGCTGTCATGCCTTCACCTGCTGTTCCGGAGTTGAACGCCGTGTGCGCTGCTGTGTAATTGATCGTGAGCCATTCGGGCAAGTGCAACCCGAGACCATCGAGCAGGTTGGTGAAATAGCCGCTCCAGGCGAAGGCCACGTAGATGTTCCCGATGCTGTACTCCATGAGCAACGCCCATCCGATGATCCATGCGAAGAGTTCACCGAAGCTGACGTATGCATAGGTGTAGGCGCTACCGCTCGTCGGCACGCGTGCCGCGAACTCCGCGTAGCACAAGGCCGTGAAGCCGCAGGCGACCGCGCACAGAATGAAGAGGTAAACGACACCCGGGCCGCCGCTGAAGCAGGCCGTGCCCATGCTGCTGAAGCTGCCCGCACCGATGATGGCCGCAATGCCGAAGAAGGTGAGATCGCGCAGTGAAAGGTGACGCCCCAAACTGTGGCCGCCGTGGATCTCGCCTTCGCTGCCCGTGGTTGCGCCGATCGGTTTCTTGCGGAAGAGGGATCTGATCATGGATGTTCGTTCAATGGGCGGTCGTAGCGGCCTCCGTCATCGCGAGGAGACTTTGCGACGACGCGATCCAGTTCGATCCATGGCTCGCAATGGATCGCGTCGGGCCTGGGCCGCTTCGTTGTTTCAACTCGAGGTGACAGGCCCTCGCGATGACGTATGCCATGGGATCAGTTCCAATCATTTCTCCAGCATGCCCTCCCACTTGCTCACTACCACGGTGGCCACCGCGTTGCCCACCACGTTGGTGGCACTGCGGCCCATGTCCAGCAGATGGTCCACCCCGAGCAATAGAAGGAGCCCGGCCTCAGGGATGTTGAACATGGCCAGCGTACCAGCGATGACAACCAGCGATGCTCGCGGCACGCCGGCGATGCCTTTGCTGGTCACCATCAGAACGAGCAGCATGGTGAGCTGCTGCGACGTGTCCAGCTCGATGCCATAGGCCTGAGCGATGAACAAGCTCGCGAAAGTCATGTACATCATGCTGCCATCGAGGTTGAAGCTGTAGCCCAGGGGCAGGATGAAGCTGACGATGCGGTTGGGGCAGCCGAAGCGTTCCAGTTGCTCCATGGTGCGGGGGAAGGCGGCCTCGCTACTGGCCGTGCTGAAGGCGAGCAGCAATGGGTCCTTGATGCGGTCGATCAGTGTGCGAGTGCGGCCACCAATGATGGCCCAACAGATGAGCAGCAGCAAACACCACAACAGGAACAGGCCGAAATAGAACTGCCCGATGAACTTGCCGTAGGTGCCAAGGATGCCCAGGCCCTTCTGCGCGATCACCGCCGCCATGGCTGCGAACACGGCGAAGGGCGCCACGTTCATCACCATACCGGTCACTTTCAGCATCACATGGCCCAGACTGTCCATGGCGCGTACGATGGGCTCACCCTTCTCGCCAATAGCGGCGCAGGCCACACCGACCATGAGCGAGAAGATGACGATCTGCAGGATCTCGTTGTGCGCCATCGCTTCCACGATGCTCTTGGGGAACACATGCGTGATGAAGTTGCGCAGCGTGAACTCGGCGCCTTCCACACCACTGCTGGCGCTTGCATCGGGCAGCGGGAGACCGAGCGTGACGCCCGGCTCGAAGAGGTTCACCAGGAACATGCCGAGCAGCAGGCTCATCAGGCTTGCACTGATGAACCACAGCAATGCCCGGCCACCGATGCGTCCCACGCTTTTCAGGTCGCCCAGCTTGGCCACGCCCACGATCAGCGTGCTGAGAACCAGCGGCGCGATGATCATCTTGACCAGCCGCAGGAAGATGTCCGTGAGGATTGAGAGGTAGTCGATGATGTCTTTCAGCTTCTTGTTGACGGGCTCATCAATATGGACAGCTGGCTCCAAGCGCTGGGCGAGTGGCTGACTTTTCTTCTCGGAAGCAAGGAGCAGCTTCAGGCGCTTCAGTGCTGTATCCGGGTTGAGACTGCGATCATTCAGGACTGCGGTGACTTCTTCCACCAAGGCTGATGTGTCAGATGAAGCTTCAGATAGCGCAACCCCGGCCGCGTTCAGAGCTTCTTCAGCGGTGCGTTTGGGCGGGGCAGGATAGCTGGAGTGCAGGAACGTGCCAAGCCCGATGCCCAGCACCATCGCAATGAAGATCCACAGCGTGAGCTTGTTGCTCTTCGTCATGTGTTGCACCCCGGCCCTGTCGGGGGCAGGCAATGTAGCCGTATGGCCCAAATGAAGAGAGGGAGCTATTGCTCCCTCCCCGTTCAAACGTGCGGTTGATCTATTGCACCGTGCAATCGGCCGGGGTCAGGTCCTTCATGTCGTTGCGACCGAGCATGTTGGTGGCGATCTGCGTGTTCGCGGTACCGGCGTTGATGGCCTTTACCTTCTCCATGAAGCACTTGGCCATGGGGATGTTCTTCTCCTTGTCGTAGTAGTAATACCCCAAGTAGAAGTAGGCTTCTTCCGCGTCGGTCTTGCTCTTCTCGATCTCTTCGGGCTTCATGCGGCGCAGTACGTCCTCATAGAACGGTTTGGCCTGCCAAGTGGTGCGCGTGCTGTCCATGCCCACCTGCGCCCGGGCCCTTCCCAAGTGGCCTTGATAGGCCTTCTCGTTCCGTTGGATGTACACGGTCCAAACGCTGTCGGCCAGGTTGTGCCGCTTCGCGCGGATGGCCGCGTGGCCCAGGTAGAAGAAATCGTTCGCCTTGGGCTGGTCGTTCGCCTTCAAGCCTTCGTACAACGCATCGGCCTCACGCCCGTACGCCTTTCCCTTCTTGAAGGCCTTCGCGGCCTCATCGTAATACTCGGGCTCTGAACGCGGCATGCGCGCCGCCTCCAGCATCTTCTCACCGGCCAGGGAATCCTTGCGGAGCAGGCCAAGGGCTTTGCCGTAGTAGTATAGGTCGCCGGGGATCACAAGGTCGGGGGGCTGCTTCCCGAAGTACTTGTCGAGGGCAGGGATGGCACGGACGGTGTCGCCGAGTTCCACCAGGTCGTATCCCTTGATCCGGTTCAGGGCATTGTTCTCCACACCTTGGCCCTCCAGTTCATCAATGAGCTTGAGCGACTCATCGTACTTCTTCACCAAGAAGAGGAACTGGGCGTAACGCACCTGTGCGCTCTTGTTCCCTCCGTTCAGCTCCAAGTACTTGTTGTAGTCGGCGGTGGCTTTGTCGTAATCCTTGTTGCTGAAGTACGCTTCCGCGCGACCTCGGTACGCGGGGGCGTAGTTGGCGTCGAAACCGATGGCCTTGTTGTACTCCTCGATGGCAGCCGTGGGGTTGCGGCCGCTGCGGTGGTACATGATGGCCTTCTTGGTGAGCGGCTTCGGGTTGGTGCCTTGCAGGTTGATGGCTTTGTTGTACTCGGCCACGGCCACGGTAGGTCCATTGCGGATATCGTTCAGCACGGCCAGGTCGCCACGAAGGATGAAGATCTCAATGTCGCTGGGGTTGAGCGTTTCGGCCTTGGCCAGGTGCGTATTGGCAGTGGCGAAGTCGGGGGTGCTGCCGCTGGCAACAGCTTCCGCCAGTTCGCGGTAGGCCACGCCCTTCACCGGCTTGCTGAACTTGTTGGTCTTCTCCTCGATGAGCGAGAGGGCCTCAGCGAACTTGGCGTTGGCACTGGCCTGGTCGCCTTGCGTTCGCAGGGCCTTGCCAATGCCGATGTGGTTGAGGGGCAGTCGAGGGTTCACCTCGGCGCCCTTGCGGTAGCAGGTCAGCGCGCTGTCCCGTTTGTCGTTGTACCAGTAGTTCTCGCCCATGTAGAACCAAGCTTCGCCGCTGGTGGGGGCCGCGGTGATGGCCGCTTTGTACTGCGCGGTGGCCTTCTCGAACTGCTCCTTGTCGGTGAGCTTAATGGCCTCCTCCAACTGGGCTTGAACGCCCATGCTCAAGAGCATGGTTCCGATCGCTATCGTCTTCTTCATCGTGATCATCGTCGTCAGGTCGTTTTCACTCCAGCACCACCTCTATTTCGCGGCTGGGAATGTGGGCTGGTGCCAATCCGCGTTTCAGGATGATGCGCTGGCCTTTGTGACCGGCCACAAAGGAAGCAAAGCCGGTGCCAAGGCCCGCCTTGGGTTCCAGCACCAGCATAACCACCGGGCGGCACAGGGGATAGGTGCCGTCGGCCAGGGTGGTCTGGCTGGGCAGCACGGCGTGCGACGTGTCGCGGCCAACGGCCAACACCTTCACTTGCTCGAGCAGGTGCCGGGAATGGGCGTTGTCCTTGTCGGCAATGGCGGCGAAGGGGATGAAGCCCAGCGTGTTGGGGTTACGGGCCACTTGGGCCACGAGGCTGTCGATGCCGTTCGTGGAGAAGACCTGGGCCTTCATGAGGGAGGCATCGCCACCAAGCAGGGAATCAATGACCGTGCGGGCCACGCCACTTCCGTTGCGGTCGAACAGCAGCCGATACCCCGACCAGGGCTCCGCTGGCACTCCGGTCGTGAGTTGAGCACGAATCTCGGAGACCCCGATCCTGCTTTCGGTGACCGTTTTGTTGGCAATGACCGCCACCGCATCCGTCGCCACCGTTTCAATATGCGGTGTGATCTGTTTGCTGCGCAGGTAGGCGTCTTGGTCGGCTCCCGGCGCGAACGTGGCGAAGACCAAGCGCACGCTGTCGTGTTGCATGGCGGTTAGGATCCCACCTTCAGGCAGGTAGCGCAGGTCCAGGTCGGCGTCCTTGTAGAAATGCTCGAAGATGCTCTCGAGGTCCTCGAACACCGGCTTCAAACCTTCATCCACCAGAACGACCACATGTCCGCTGGTTGGATTGTCGTCGGTGCGGGGGTTGCTCGGCGTGGTGTCGCAGGCGGCAAGGAGGAAAAGCAACCAACATGTCACGAGCCCTCGGCCCGCTAATGCGGACCTGCGGTCCATGCCTTCGGCATTGCTCGACATGACAAGGATCCGCAGAGACCTTCTCACGACGCTGGTCGCTTCAAGTACCACATGATCAAGCGCAGTGCGCCGTAGCCCACGAGCACGCCACCGATCACGTTGCGGTAGTGCACAATGCTGTTCTTCAGCACGTCGGTGAAGAGCAGTGCACAACCGAAAAGGATGTACACCACGGACATCACCACGGCGAACACACGTAGGCGATCGCTCGGCGTGCTCAATTCAATTCGAAAACAATCGGGATCCGATAGAGCTGCTTTACTGGACGACCACCCATTTTGGCCGGTGCCCACTTCGGCATTGCCTTGATAACCCGAACAGCCTCCTTATCAAACCCTGGACTTCCACCTGACTTTTTCAAGAGCACGTTGGTAACACTGCCATCCTTATCAACCATGAACTCAACCCACACTTTGCCTTGGATGGCCGCATCGTATTCCATAGACGGATAGTTTAGATTCTTCTCCATCCACTTCGCCCTGCCTTCTTCACCACCCGGGAACTCCGCGTTCTCCTCGGCCATACCGTAACCGTAGACCGTATTGTCTTCCTCTACCGGGGGGGCCACCTCTTCTTCGTCGGTACCTTCCTGGGTAACGGTGCTGGCCATAACGGTGTCGAGCTCATCCTGGGTGGGCGGCGGGTCGTCCACTTCTTCGTTGGTGGCTTCCACCTGCACGAACTGAACTTGCTCAACTGGCGGTGGTGGTGGCAACTCCTCGGGCGGGGGCGGGGGCGGGGGCTCCTCTTCCTCCTTGAACTCGGTCATGTCCACGTCCACCACTTTGATCTTCTTCTCTTCCACCACCTCGTTCTTCGGCACCATGTACGGCGCGGCAACCGCTAGAATGACGAACACCACCGATCCGATGACCGCAATACCGAGGCGCTTGGTGTAGTCGTGCCGGAGCTCGTAAGCGCCGTATTCCTTGTTGCGGTCAGCGAACACCAGGTTGTTGCGGATGCCCGCCAGCACGTTGTTCCAGCTGAGGTCCATGCCCAGGATGAGCGAGAACACCAGCATGACGCCTGCTATGATGAACATGCCTTCCATGGCTCAGAGTGTTTGTTTGGCGATGTCGAGCACGGCGCGCTCCTCCGGCTTGATGCTGTCCTGCACGGCGAACTTGCCGATGGCATGGATGGCCATCTCGTCCACGATGTCGATGACATTGCGGTAGCGCGCGTCCGTGTCGGCCTTGATGATGCAGAACAAGGCATCGTCCTTCTTCTTGATGTTGTTGGCGAGCGTATCGTAAGCGACCTCGTTCACCTTGCCCAACGTGAATTCCTTGTTCAGCTTCTGCATCTCCTCGATGGCCACCTTGTTGTTCACCGTAAGCACCTTGGTAAGCTGCTTGAAGTCGGTCTGCTCCAGTTGCGTTACACCTGGTTCGAAACCGCCGCGGTAGTAGAAGATCGCGTCCTTCTTGGTGAGGAACATCGTGATGGCGTTCTCCACTTTCTTGAGTTCCGGCTTGGTCACATCGTTCGGCACCGGATAGGTCATCTGCAGCACGTTGGGTTGCTGCATGCTGGTGGTAAGGATAAAGAAGGTGAGCAGCAGGAAGGCGAGGTCCACCATCGGCGTCATGTCGATGTGGGTGCCGCTCTTCTTGGCGCGCTTCTTCTGGTGGCGTCCTCCGCCACCGCCACTGTCGCCTGTTTGTACGTCTGCCATCGTTTCTGTTCGGTTCGCCGGGTGCCCAGCCTTCTCATCCTACTTCCTGTACACCCCTTGCGGTTATGGGTTCATCAACGGTGCAATTCATTGTTGCGGCTCACTCCAGATCGGTGATCATCTTGAACCGGTTGATCTTGATGTTGGGCTTCTGGAAGGTCTTCACCACCTCGTTCACCCGGGTGTACGGGGTGTTCCCATCGGCCTTCAGGGCCACTTTGACCTTTGAAGCAATGTCCCGGTAGTAGATGGTGTTGGTCTCGTACACCCACCACTCCAGTTCATTGTTCACGCTGTCCATGGGAATGCCACGGTTCGCTCTGAGCATGGCGGTGCGCTCGGTGCCACTGTCCAGGATGAGGAAATCCTTCAGCTTGCTCACCGGGACCCCAACGGCCGACAGCATGGCGAACTTCTGCTTCTCTTCCTCACTGAACTGGATCTTGTAACGCTCGCCCATGGCGGCCAGCACGGCCATCCGGATGGGTTTCTCCTTCAGGTCCCAGAACACACGGCCAGTGCTGTCCACCGTCACGGTCATCATGCCTTCAGGAGGCAGCGCGTCCTCACTTCGGCTGCTGGGCGTGTCCACCGGTGCGGCTTCCTCCGGGCGGAACTGCGCGGTGAGCATGAAGAAGGTCACCAGCAGGAAGGCCAGGTCCACCATCGGTGTCATGTCCAGCGCCGGGCTGGAGCGGGGCATCTTGATCTTCGGCATCTGGTCAGATTGTCGGGGCCGGGACTGCCCGGCCATTACGGATGTGATCTAAAAAGCCCGATCAGGCTTTGTGATTGGCCAGGGTTTGCGTCACACTGAAGCCCGCCTCGTCGATGCCGTGGGTGATGGCGTCGATGCGCGTGCTGAAGTAGTTGTACATGATGATGGCGATGCACGAGCCGCTGATACCGAGGGCCGTGTTGATGAGGGCCTCGGAGATACCGGTGGACAGTGCACTGGCGTCGGGCGTACCGGCGGTGGCCAGTGCGCTGAACGCGCGGATCATCCCCAACACGGTACCGATCAGACCCAACAGCGTGGCGATGCTGGCGCAGGTGCTCAAGATCACCAGGTTCTTGCTGAGCATTGGCAACTCCAAGGCGGTGGCCTCTTCCAGTTCCTGCTTCACGGTGTTGATCTTCGTCTCCTTGTCCATGCTGCCGTCGCGGAGCACGGTGGAGTACTTCTCCAGACCGCTGCGCATCACGTTGGCCACGCTGCCTTTCTGCGTGTCGCACAGGGCAATGGCCTCGTCCACGCGGTCGATGGCCAGGCTCTTGCGCACGTCGATGATGAACTGGTCGATGCGGCCCTTGCCCTTGGCCTTGGCGATGGTGATGAAGCGCTCCACGCTGAACACGATCACGATCAGCACCACCGTCATGAGGATGGGCACGATGAAACCGCCCTTGTGGATGAGGCCGAACGTGTGGGCAGCCCCGTCCTTCACCGGGTGGTTCTTCATCACGACCTCCTCCAACTGCTCAGGCGTCATGTTCGGGTCGTACCCTTCGAAGTTCTTCGGGTTGCCGAAGACGAACATGTAAATGCAAACGCAGATGATGAGGCAAAGGGGGAAGACGATGGCCACAAAGAGGCTGGAGCCTTTCCCGGATTTCTGTTCGCTGCTCATGACGGAGTTGTGAAGTGAGGGTTATTGTGCGTTGTTGGGGTGCTGATCCTGTGGTTCGCCGCTGCGGTGGAAGCCCGGCAAAAGCGAAGGGTGGCAAACATAGCAAGTATGCAAAGCGGTGCACGTTACCGGAACCTTAGCGGGTCCGGCGGTTCCGATGGTCGTTGACAGGTTTGCTGTGTGCATCGCGGATTGCAAGAACGGCGGCGGCTTCCGTGGTCGTGTGCACGGTGGCGTCACGATCGGGGAACGGCCACCCTGGACCGGGGAACGGTCGAAAGCACCGCTGCGGAAGTCCCACCGCCATCTGCCGATCCGTCACCACATTCGCGCCTCCTTGGCGGGCCGGGTGCTGCGGCAAGGATGTTGATCCGTGCGGAATCCCTTCAAGAAGAGACCCAAACCCATGTCCGAGAAAGCGGAAAACGGCCAAGCCACGGCCGGTGAGAACGTCATTGTGAACGAGGCCGCCCAACAAGCCGCCGCCATGGCCGACGAACTGGGCCACGCCAGCGAGGCCGCCGCCGAGCACACCATGGTGGAGCCCGACAACGCCTTGGTTTCCGAGGTGGAAAAGCTGAAGGCCGAGAACGCCAGCCTCAACGACAAGCTCCTGCGCCTGCACGCCGAGTTCGACAACATGCGCAAGCGCAGCGCGAAGGAGCGCGTGGAGCTGATCGCCTTCGCCGGCGAGAACGTGTTGAAGAACATCATCCCTGTGGTGGACGATATGGAACGCGCCATCGCCCACAACGCCAATGTCGAGGACATCAAAGCGGTGAAGGAGGGTTTCCATCTGATCCACGGCAAACTGCTGCACATCCTTGGTGCGCAAGGCGTGCGGCCCATGACCGACGTGAAGGGCCAGCCCTTCGACGTGGACAAGCACGAAGCCATTACGAAGGCCCCCGCACCCAGCGACGACCTGAAGGGCCGCGTGCTGGACGTGGTGGAAAGCGGATACACCCTCCACGACAAGGTGGTGCGCTACGCCAAGGTGGTGGTGGGCGAATGATGGTTGGCAACCCGAACACCACCGACCGATCCACCCGTAACGTCGACCCACCGGGCCGACCCCTGCCATGAGCAAGAAAGACCCGTACGACGTCCTTGGCGTAGGCCGCAACGCCACGGCCGACGAGATCAAGAAGGCCTACCGCCAACAGGCCATCAAATGGCACCCTGACAAGAACCCGGGCGACAAAGCGGCGGAGGAGAAGTTCAAGGAGGCCGCATCGGCGTACGAGATCCTCAGCGATCCCGAGAAGAAGGCCAAGTACGACCGCTTCGGGCACCAAGCCCCGGGCGGCTTCGGCGGTGGTGGCGGCTACAGCGGTGGCGGCATGAACATGGAGGACATCTTCAGCCAGTTCGGCGACATCTTCGGTGGTGCGTTCGGCGGCGGCGGTGGGTTCTCCGGTTTCGGGCGCGGTGGCGGACAACGCGTGGTGAAGGGCAGCAACCTGCGCGTGCGCATGAAGCTGACCTTGGAAGAGATCGCCACCGGCGTGGAGAAGCAGTTGAAGCTGCAGAAGCTGGTGCGCGGCAAGGGCAGCGAATTCGGTACGTGCAGCACCTGCAAAGGCCAGGGCCAAGTGACGCGTGTGCAGAGCACCTTCCTCGGCCACATGCAGACCGTTACGACCTGTCCGGCTTGTGGCGGTTTGGGCAAGAGCGTGAGCAAACGCGCGCCCGGCAGCGACGAGAACGGCATGGTGCGCGAGGAGAGCACGGTGAGCGTGCGCATCCCGGCCGGCGTGGAGGAAGGCATGCAGCTCAACATCAGCGGCATGGGCAACGAGGCCCCGATGGGCGGCGTGCCCGGCGACCTGCTGGTGGTGATCGAGGAAGAAGACCACCACGAACTGAAGCGCGATGGCCAGCACTTGCACCACGAAGTCTTCATCAGCATGGTGGACGCCGCCTTGGGCGCCAGCATCGAAGTGCCC
Source organism: Flavobacteriales bacterium (assembly GCA_016699575.1). Taxonomy (NCBI): domain Bacteria; kingdom Pseudomonadati; phylum Bacteroidota; class Flavobacteriia; order Flavobacteriales; species Flavobacteriales bacterium. Next base: position 2,412,112 of record CP064979.1, read on the forward strand.
CTGGTGAGCGGCAAGGCCAAGGTGAAGGTGGAGCCCGGCACGCAGAGCAACCACACGTTGCGCCTGCGCGGCAAAGGACTACCGAGCGTCAATGGTCATGGCACGGGCGATCTCTTCGTGCATGTGGCCGTGTGGACGCCCACCGACCTGAGCAAAGCCGAGCGCGAAGCATTGGAGAAACTGCGCAACAGCCCAGGCTTTCAGCCCAAGCCCACCGCCAAGGACAAGGGCTTCTTCGAGCGGGTGAAGGAGATGTTCGGGAATTGAGCGGCTACTGCACGTAGTAGCGCACGAGATCCTTTCGGACGCCTGTTCCTGATGCCACGTAGTATGCGTCATCGCGGACCTTGCCCACGCCGGGCGCCCACCACGTCACAAGGTCGCGATCAGTGGGTGGTACGCCTATGGTGCCCAATTGCGTCAATTCGCAATTGAGACTGTGGGCATTAAAGGTCCCCGCCGCAACGCTGATGGCCGTTGTTGCAGAGGACAAATACCATTCGTACTGGAAGACGAACGGATCAGCATAGGTCCAAGCGACCTGGTCGAAAACCCCATAGCGGAAAACGATCCTCCCATTGCCATCCACTATGCAGTCAGCTGAATCGCGCCGCAGTTCCTGCATGCCCGGAATAACGGTGCCGTTCACAGCTTTGGACAGAACGGCGTAGGTGACCCCGTTCACATCCGTCGTGCCCGACACGAACAAGCTGTCGTAGTTCGCCGTCACGCCGGACACGTTCCCTGCAGTGTCCAAGTTGCTGCGCTGATAGACCCAATAGTTGCCGACGGCCAACTTGCTGAAGTCGGAGATGCCGTGTGTTGGTCCCGGCGCAGGTGACGGTGCGGGGTCCTCATCCTTGCTGCACGCGCCAGCGGCGAGCGCGAGGACCAGAAAAGGGAGCAGGGTTCTCATGGTATCGGGATTTGCCGCTTTGAACGGCAGACCCCGCCCCGTATTGCCCAGGGCCCATCGCTTCAGTCCCTCCTGAACCGCGTCACGCTCGCGCTGGTTCCGCTCAGCACCCGCAGTGCGTAGCGCCCTTGCGGGAACTGCGACACATCAACGGTGAGCAGGCAGCGCCCGGCCTTCGTGCTGAAGGACTGCATGCGGAGCACGTCGCCGCGTTCGTCGAGCACGTCCACGCTCAGCGTGCCTGCGTCGGAGCGCTCAACGCTGATGATGAACTGTCCGGTGGGCGCGTAGTCCTCGTTGCGCCCGTCATCGCTGATGTGCACCACAGTGGGCGTGTTGTGCGGCGCCGTGCGCACGGTGGCGGGCATGCGCGGCGCATCGTTCAGCACCATGCCCATGTCGTCATTGCGCATCAAGGTGCGCCCTCCGCTTTGGCCGTTCATCACGCTGGCAATTCCAACGGATGCGAAGGCCGTCAACGAGCGGAGCTTTTTCCCGGTCTTCATGTCGTTTCGTTTTTGTTGGCCGCAAAGGGACGGTGGCCACGTAACGGCAGTGCTAAGCAGCGGACAAGTCGAAGGCAAAAAGCAGGTGGTGCGTCTTAAGCCTGCGCGACAGGACGCTGTTGCGGTAAGGCCGCCTGCAGCAGCAAGGCCAGTCCGATCACAATGGCCGGTGCAAGAAGGTTGTACCACAGGAAGGCGATCTCCAGCGGGTCGTGCAGCACTCCATCGGCATCCTTCACGGCGAACACGTTGTAGCGATCGAGCACGAAGTGCACAGCCACGAGCACCTGCACTACTGATCCGGCGATGAACACCGCCGTTCCACGCACCCACTTCACGAAGAAGGCCAGCAGGAAGATCCCCAGGATGGTGCCGTAGAACAGCGAACCGAGGATGTTCACCGCTTGGATCAGGTTCTCGAACAACGAGAACACGGCGGCGAAACAAAGTGCCAGCACACCGAACGCAACCGTGGCCCACTTGGTGGCCTTCACATGCTCCGCGCCTGTTCCGCTCTTGTGGAGGATATCCACCGTTGTCGTGGTGGCCAGCGCGCTGAGCTGCGAGCTCGTACTGCCCATGCCCGCACAGAAGATCATCGCCAGCAACAAGCCCACGATGCCCACCGGCATGTGGTCCATAATGTAGCTGATGAAGATGTAGTCCTTGTCGTTCGGCTCCGAACCGGGAACGTTCGCCTTCACCAGCTCCCGGTACTCTTCCCGCAGCGACTTGTCGCGTTCGAGGGCGGTTGATAGTTGTTGGTTGATGGTTGGTCGGCTGCCTTCCGGCGACTCAACCCAATCGTTTGCGTAGCCCGCCAAGGCAGCCGCATTCTGCGCGTGCATCGCCTCCACGGCGTCCGCCGCTCTCCAAGTCTCGGCGCTCACGACGCTTGCATTCTCCTCTGTGCTCCTCCGTGCTCTCTGTGCCTCTGTGGTAAGGTCTTCCACGTTCGCCTTATTCCAATGCACCGGCGCCGGCGTGAACAGGTAAAAAACGAAGACCATCACACCGATCAGGAGGATGAAGAACTGCATTGGGATCTTCAGCAGGCCGTTCATGAGCAGGCCGTTGCGCGCCTGCTGTGGCGTTTGCCCACTGAGGTAGCGCTGCACCTGGCTCTGGTCCGTGCCGAAGTAGGACAGCTGCAGGAAGAACCCGCCGATCAACCCGCTCCACAGCGTGTACTTCTCCTTCGGGTCCCACGAGAGGTTGATCACGTTGAGCTTGCCCATCGCACCGGCCAGCGCCATGCTCTCACCGAAGCTGGCCACATCGCGCAACTGGTAAACGATGCAGCCGAACGCCACGAACAGCCCACCGAACATCACGGCCATCTGTTGCTTGTGCGTTACGCCCACGGCCTTGGCACCGCCCGTGGTGGTGTACAGGATCACCAGTGCGCCGATGAACACGCACGTCCAGCCCAGCGGCCAACCGAGCATGGTGCTGAGCACGATGCTTGGCGCGTAGATGGTGATGCCGGTCGATAGCCCGCGTTGGACAAGGAAGAGGATGGCGGTGAGCAGTCGCGTTTTCTGGTCGAAGCGTTTGCCGATGAACTCGTACGCCGTATACACGTTCCACTTGTAGAAGAGCGGGATGAACACGAAGGCGATGACGATCATCGCCAGCGGCAGGCCGAAGTAGAATTGCACGAAACCCATGCCGTCCAGAAAACCCTGACCGGGCGTGCTGAGGAAGGTGATGGCGCTGGCCTGCGTGGCCATCACGCTCAGCATCACGGCCCACCAGCGGTCTTCGTTGTCGCCGCGCAGGTAGCGGTCAACGGTGTTGGTCCGCCGCGTCTTCCATACGCCATAGCCCACGATGAAGCCGAGGGTGGCGAGGAGGATGGTCCAGTCGAGGGGGTGCACCGAGGAATGAAAAATGAAGAATGTAAAATGTATAAGGGCGAATGGCCGCAGTGGTTACTTGCGCGGGTTGTTGCGCTCGGCGGTCTTCACGCTTGCGGTGAAGATGGCCACCAGTTCACCGCATTCCTTGATCAGCCAAGCGTGGTCAGCATGGCCCGCGTCCATCGTGCCCGCCAAGACCTGCACACGCAGATTGCTCTGGGATTCGCGCAGCTCTTTGAGCGCCACGCTCATTTTATGGATGAAGTCGCGCGGCGACTCGGCGCCTTGTACTTCGCCGTAGTGCAGCGCAGGCGCCGTTCCACTTCTCAGCAGTTGCCCTGCGAGGTGGTTCCCGGATCTGGTGTTCGGCATGTTGTCCGTGTGCTTCACCACTGCCGCTGCGAACGCAATGCACCTCTCTTCAATATCGTACTTCCGTTCCATGCGTCAGCCGTTTTCCATTCTACATTTTACATTCTGCATTCTTCATTTCACCCTTCCCGATATCAAATTCGCGAACAGCCGATACGCACCCGGCACGCCCGCCGGCAGCTGGCGGAAGAAGCTGATGCCGGTGTACACGTACCGGCCTTTGCCCCAGTCGCAGGTGATTAGGCCGCCGGTAAGCGGGTCTTCGCCGGGATCGTTCCACGCGATCAGCGGTGTGTAGTGGGTACCGAAGTCGCTGGCGAAGTAGAGACCACGTTCCTGCACCCAGCCATCGAAGTCGGCGGCGGTGATGGTGTTGGGTGTATTGAGCAGCGGGTGCTTGGGGTCGAGGAAAGTGGGCGGCGCTTCCTCCACTGTGACACGACCGCGACTGATGGTGAACGGATGTGGTCCCAGCGTGGCCGGATCGATCTGGAAATCGCTGGCGCCGGAGAAGAAGCGCGGCGTGGTGTTGTACTGCACGATGAGCGTGCCGCCTTGCTCCGCGTATTGCAACAGCAGCGGGTGCAGTTCCTTCATCCCCTTGGTGGCATTGTAGGCGCGGATGCCGGTGACGATTGCGTCGTACTTCCGCAGTTCTTCCAACTTGGCTGAAGCGGGCTCGATGAATTCGACGACCACACCGAGCTGCTCCATGGCCTGCGGCACATCATCGCCCGCGCCCTTGATGTAGCCCACGCGTTTGGCGGTGGCTTTGACGTCCAGCGGCACCAGCTTCACCTCGGCGGGCGTGTAGTACACCTGCGGCATGATGTGCGGATAGTCGATCTCGTGCAGGGTGCGGTCGGCCTTGCCCTTCGGACCGGAGAACTCGAACTTCACGGCACCCGCTTTCGCATTGGCACCCGGGATCAGCTGATAAGTGAACCGCTGCCGCTCGTTGCGCTTGGCGATGTTCACAAGCTTCAGGTCCTTCGTTGTGGCCCATCCTTCGGGCAAGGTCACGTTCACCTGGCCCACAAGGCTGTCCGTCAGCGCCTCGACTTCCACCACCACTTCCTGCGGGCCCCCGCGTGCAATGAGCACATCGGTTCTCGGGATCACGGAGGCCACGGGCGTGACGTACACCGGGCGGATGCGTTCGCCATCAACTCGGTCGACCCATTTGTAGTAAGGTCGGGAAAAGCCACCGAAAAATCGATTCTGCCCAGCCGAAAAGCCATAGCTCAAGAACAACCAAGATTCGAGCGACGCGGAGACCCGCTCTGCGGGACTCATCGCCTCGTACAAATACGCGGTTCGCCCTTTGTTCGCTCCCTCGCAGCAGCTTCCGGCGCGACGGATCTGGTCGGTCCTGAACTCTATCGTGTCGCGCGAGACTTGGTTTTGGATGAGTTCATCGTTGACATTGGAAGAGATCTCACCCGCAAGAGCAGCCCCTTGGAATCGAATACCCTTTGAGGCCGTTCGTAACAACCCAGAAACAACGATGCGGCCTGATGTGCTGATGTACGGCTGGTCGCATAGGCCCTCGAAGCTGATACCCGCACATGCCAGAATCAAAGGATCCAAGGCCTCATGCTTGTCCCATCTACGTGCGAGTAAAGCTTGCTTGCCTTGCGAGGTCCTTCTTATTGCTGATAGAGCCTCAGAAGTGTCGCCCGGTGAATTGCCAAGTATTCGCAAGACTTCATTGGCCAGCAAGGGATCGCTCTCGCCACGCATGCGGTACAGCCGGGGTAGGCTGGCCTCTGGGTGTTTCGGGTCGAACGAGTCAACAAGGGAGTCAATCGCAAGTCCTATCCGCTGTTCACCGAGATCACCCCACGTCATATCGATTCCTTCGAAAATGTCCTTGGTCTTAGGCCGGTCTCCTTTGATGAATTTGAGGTACTCGAGCAGCTCGCCACGCGTTTCGGCGGCACCGAAGCCCTGGCTCTTGTGCATGCTGCGGCTGCGCCCGGCGATCTCCGTGTAGCTGAGGCCCAGCAGCGGATCGTAGCCGCCCACGTCAACGCTGAACCAGTCGGGGTCGTTCTTGGCGATGTCGGCCAGGTCCTTCTTCCACCAGGTGCTGCCGTTGAAGAGGAGGCGGCGCGGCTGCCACACTTCCAAGCCTTGCTGCAACTGCTCGGGGAAGGCCTTGGGGTCACCGGCCAGGTCGAAGGCTTCCTCGGCGAGGATGGCACTGGCCTCGTGGTGGCCATGCCCCGCTGACCGGTCAGGCGCGAACCGCGTGATGATGATGTCCGGCCGGAACATCCGGATCACGCGCACCACATCGCTCAGCACTTCCTGCTTGCCCCACTTCTCAAAACTCTCCGCGGCGCTCTTGCTGTAGCCGAAGTCCACCGCGCGGGTGAAGAACTGCTCGCCACCGTCAATGCGGCGCGCCTCCAAAAGCTCTTGCGTGCGGATGATGCCGAGCGCGTCGCCCAGTTCGGGGCCGATGAGGTTCTGGCCGCCATCGCCGCGCGTAAGGCTCAGGTTGCCGGTGCGCACTTTCTTGCCGTTGGCCAACCACGCGATCAGGCGGGTGTTCTCGTCATCGGGGTGGGCAACGATGTAGAGCACGCTGCCGAGCACGTTGAGCTTCTGCATCTTGTGCAGGATCTCAGCGGCGTTGGGTTGTGCGGGGGGGCGTTGGGCGACTGCTACAGGTGCTGTGCCCAGGAGGAAAGTAAGCGCGAGCAGGGGACGAAAGTGCATGGGACCAAGGTAGAGGGCGTCCCTGGCCGTTGGCCATTGGCCGATGGCTATTGGCTTGTACTGCGATCGGCGCGGGAGTGCATGGAATGCAAGTAGGGCGGCGTTTTACAGTTCGCCTCTTGCCGTTGGCTCTTGGCCTTTGGCCTGGACTGCGATCCGTGAGGGTGTGCGCGGAAGGCAGGTGGTGCGGAGTTGTGCTGTTGGCCATTGGCTTTTGGCCCGTACTGCCTATCGGTGAGGTTATACGTGGATCGCAAGTGGGACTGCTGGTTGCGCAAAGTGCACAGCGACGGGACCGCGAGATGGCCTCTTGTGTCCGCAGCAGTTCACTTTCTTGCACAAAGGAGCCAATGGCCAAGAGCTAACGGCCAATGGCGCTTCGTTCCATCTTCGTTCAAAACGACCACCTCATGAAGGACTTCAAGAAACTTGAGATATGGCAGCTAGGAATGAGCATCGCTGATCGCGTGTATGCCGTGTTCGAGGAGCTCCCGTGGCAGACGACCATGAAGCTGAAGGACCAAGCGACGGCTGCTGCGGTTTCGATCCCGTCCAACATTGCTGAAGGCAATTCGCGCCGGAGCGAAAAGGACAAATACCGCTTTCAAGAGATAGCGCTGGGCTCTGCCTTCGAGCTGCAGACGCAACTGCTGCTGGTTGAAATGCGCGGCTGGCTGCCCACAGGCCGATTGACCGAGCTCCTTGCCGATGTTGAACTCGAGCAGAAGAAGCTTCAAGCCTTCATGGCCACTCTGAACCGTTGAAGCGCCGCTACCTACCGCATTGCGCCGACGGGCCAACGGCCATTGGCTAATGGCTATTGGCCCCTCGGCGCAACAAGCGCACTACGCGCGCCGACCTTGCTCCATGCGGATCGGCCGCGGTGGCTGCTAGTAGATCGACAGCTCGAACGGCATACGTGCCTGCAGACCGCTCATGCGTTTCACCTCTGTAATGCGCTTGAGCAACGCCGCTGTTTCGGCATCGTCGCCCAGGACTTGTTTCGTCATGCTGGACTTGGCTTCCACGTTCAGTTCCTCCATCAACTGCTTGAAGAAGTCCTCCTCTTCGGGGAAGTTCTTGGCCTTGGTGCTCGCCGGAAGTCCTGCTAGTTCCTTCGCCTTGGCGATGGCGTCCTCCAGGCCGCCCAGCTCGTCCACCAGGCCGTTCTGCTTCGCGGCCACGCCGGTCCATACGCGGCCTTGGCCCACGCTGTCCACCATGGCTTCGTTCATCGCGGCCACACCGGCGCGCGTGCGACCATCGCTCACGCGCTTCTTGAAGGTGTTGTAGAAGTCATCCACGTAGCCTTGGATGATGAGCTTCTCCTCCTCGGTGAGCGCGCGGCTGGTGGTCATCATGCCGGCGTACTTGTTGGTCTGTTCGCCATCGAAGGTGATGCCGAGCTTGTTGTTGAAGAAACCTTGCATGTTGGGGATGATGCCGAACACGCCGATGCTGCCGGTGATGGTGGTAGGCTCCGCGTAGATCTTGTCGGCGCCGCAGCTGATGTAGTACCCACCGCTGGCGGCCACATCGCCCATGCTCACCACTACGGGCATGCGCTGCTTGGCCAGTTCCACCTCTCGCCAGATGACGTCGCTGGCCAAGCCGCTGCCGCCGGGGCTGTTCACACGGAGCACCAGCGCCTTGATGCTGCTGTCCTCGCGGGCCTCGCGGATGGCGGCGCTCAGCGTGGTGCTGCCGATGCTGCCGTCGGTGCTCTCGCCGTCGATGATATCGCCCTCGGCATACACCACGGCAATGCGGTCCTTGGCGTTGCCGGTTGACGTGCTGTCGGTCGTGGCCTTGCGCTTCACAAAGACCTTCTTGTACTTGCCCAGCTCAACGAAGTTGATCTCCTTGCCAGCCTCGAGCCCGGCTTTGGTGCGCAGGATGACGAGCACTTCATCGCGGTACTTGGCACCGTCGATCATACCTGTGGAGACGGCGTCCTCGGCGCGGCGCACCTGAAGGTTCTCGGCGATACCATCGAGCTTGGCGGCGTCCATTTTCCGGTCGGGCGCCACGGTGGCCAGGTAAGTGTCCCAAATGCCATCGATGAGCTCTTGGGTCTGCTTGCTGTTGGCGGCGCTCATCTCGCTTTCGGTGAACACCTCGCCGAAGCTCTTGAACTTGTTGTTGCTGCCACGGATGAACTGCACATCGATATCAAGCTTCTCGAACATGCCCTTGAAGAACATGTACTCGCTGCGCAGGCCACGGAAGTCGAGGCCGCCTTGGGGCGTCAGGTAAACCTCATCGGCCACGCTGGCCATGTAGTAGGTGCGTTGCGTGTAGTAGTCGGCGAAGGCCACAACGGGCTTGCCACTAGCTGCTTTGAATTCCTTCAGCTCCTCACGGATCTCGTGCATGGTGGCCATTCCGGCGGGCACCATGGTCAGATCGAGGAAGATGGCCTTGATGCGATCGTCATCGGCGGCTTTCTCAATGCTGGCCAGGATGTCGTTCAAGCCCTGCTTGCCGCTGCCCTTGAACGGACCGAAGTTGAAGTTGATGTCCTGATCGCTGCCGCGGTCCACGATCTCCTGATCGAGGGTGATGTGCAGGATGCTGTTGTCCTGCACCTTGGTGGGTTTGCCGCTACCGAACGAACTGCTGTCGCCGAAACTGGCCAGGCTGCTCACCAAGGCTACAATGAAGATGAAGATGAGCACCACCCCGATGATGAGGGTGCCGAGCATGCTGGCGAACATGAATTTGAAGAACTGTCCCATGGTCTTGCGTTGAGCGGGTTGCCCCTTGTGGTTGTTTGCGCAGCGAAAATGGAAGATGCTGCATACGGCGCACCTGTCCGATCCATGAGCGGTGGGCGAAGGGGTACGGTTGGTCCGGGCTGGCAGCCTTTCCCAGGGCATTCACATGATCTCTCGCCCAAGTGCTCGTTTCCTGGCCTGCTGCGCACCACCTTCGCGCTCGGCACTCGTCCATTCGTCCCATGCACATCGCCCGACCGGTCACGCTCCTTCTTGCCCTGCCCGTACTGTTGGCGGCCGCCTGTGGTGGTGGTGGCCCCGACCAGCCCAAGCAGGATACCGCAGCGGATGCCCCCCTGCTCCGTCCAGTGCCCGCCTCGGAAAGCGGGCTCGCCTTCAGCAATGCCATCACCGAGACCAGCGATCTCAATTACTTCACTTACCAGTACATGTACAACGGCGGTGGCGTGGCCGTTGGCGACCTCAACAACGATGGCCTCCAGGACGTGTACTTCACCGGCAATCAGGTGCACGACAGGCTCTACCTGAACAAGGGAGGCTTGAAGTTCGAGGACGTTACCCGGGCTGCCTTGCCATTGGACACGCTCGGTTGGCGCACCGGCGTGAGCATGGCCGACGTGAACAACGATGGACTGCTCGACATCTACGTGTGCCGCAGTGGGCCAAGCTTCGATCCCGCCCTGACGACAAACCTGCTCTACATCAACCAAGGTCCGGACGCCAAGGGTGTGCCCGCGTTCACCGAAGAGGCTGAGCGCTACGGCATCGCGGACACCACCCATAGCACGCAGGCCGTGTTCTTCGACATGGACAGCGATGGCGACCTCGACCTGTACGTGATGAACCATCCGCATCTGCACGAGCGCGGCATGAGCAACGTGGATGCGATGAACGCCATCCGCAACCGGACGGCACCGACCAGCCGATTGTTCCGCAACGACCTTCTCCCCTCCACCGGAGTGGCCGGGGGAGGCCATGGCACCTTCACTGACATCACCTACGAAGACGGGATGCAAACGTTCGCATACAGCCTGGGCGTGAGCGTGAGCGACCTGGACCACGACGGCAAGCCCGACCTGTACGTGGCCAACGACTACGACATCCCCGACCTGATGTACATGAACCAGGGCAACGGCCGCTTCCTGGAGCAGGTGCAGGCGCGCACGGGGCACATGAGCAACTTCGGCATGGGCACCGATGCAGCCGATTACAACAACGACGGCTGGGCCGACATCGTGGTACTGGACATGACCGCCGAGGACCACGTGCGCAACAAGACGAACATGGCCAGCATGAGCCCCGCCAAGTTCTGGAACAACGTGCGCGGCGGCATGGGCTTCCAGTACATGCTGAACACGCTGCACCTGAACAACGGGCCGCTGCCGCCGGGCTGCACGCCGCCGGGCGCGCCGTTCGGTGGATACAGCGGCATCACCTTCAGCGAAGTGGGCCAGATGGCGGGCATGGCGCGCACCGATTGGAGCTGGGCGCCCCTGTTGTGCGACCTGGACAACGACGGTTGGAAGGACCTGGTGGTGACCAACGGCTTCAAGCGCGACATGCGCAACAACGACTTCGTGCGGAAGTTCGAAACGTACGTGGACACCGCACGGCAGAAACACACCGCCGACCTGCTCGAACTGGTGCCCAGCAACAAGCTGCGCAATTTCCTCTACCGCAACAAAGGCGACCTCACCTTCGAGAACGTCAGCGAGAAGTGGGGCTTCACCGAGCCGGTCAACAGCAACGGCGCGGCCTATGCCGACCTGGACAACGATGGCGATCTGGATGTGTTGATCAACAACATCGACGCGCCCGCTTCGCTGTACGAGAACACCGCTACCCAACAGCACTCCGAGCGGCATTGGTTGCGGGTGAAGCTGAACGCCTTGCCGGGGCGCTCGGCCTTTGGTGCCAAGGTGACGGTGAAGACCGACCTCGGTGCGCAATACCAAGAACTCTATCCTGTGCGCGGCTACCAGAGCTGTGTGGAACCGGTGCTGCACTTCGGGCTGGGTGAAGCGAAGGGGGTGTGGAAGATCGAGGTCGTTTGGCCTGATGGTCGATCACTCTTCCTGCACAACCAAGCATTCGATACTTCGTTGATCATCCATGATGATGGTCGGGAAATGATCACCGGGGGGCCACTAGCTTCGGAAGGCACCAATACTGTTGGCAGGTCGTTGGACCCCGCCTCCATCGGCCTCGACTTCCGGCACGAAGACCCGCCCTACGACGACTTCAAACTGGAGGTGCTGCTGCCGCATCAAATGAGCATCCTCGGTCCGATGCTCGGCAGTGGCGATGCCAATGGCGATGGCTTGGACGACCTTTTCATCGGCGGTGGTCACGGACAAAGCGGCGCGCTCTACTTGCAGCGTCGCGATGGGAACTTCGTGAAGGCTTCTGCACAACCCTGGAGCGCGCACGCTGCCATGGAGGACATGGGTTCATTGTTCTTCGATGCCGATGGCGATGGCGACAACGATCTGCTGGTGCTGAGCGGCAGCAACGAGCACGATGTGCTGGGCGAGTTCTTCCTGCAACGGTTGTATACCAACGACGGCAAAGGAACCTTCACATATGCGCCTGACGCGTTGCCGCCCATGGCCACCAGTGCCCAGCGCGCTTGCGCTGGCGACGTGGACCGCGATGGCGATCCCGACCTGTTCATCGGGGGAAGGCAGACACCCGCGCACTATCCCTTCGCGCCGCGCAGCTACTTGCTCCGCAACGATGACGGCCGCTTCACGGACATCACGGAGATGAGCGGGAACGTACTGATGGGACCGGGCATGGTGACGGATTGTGAATTCGCAGATATGGACGGTGACAAGGACCTGGACCTTGTGCTGGTGGGCGAGTGGATGCCGGTGTCCGTGTTCCGCAACACGCAGGGCGTCTTCTTCAATGCAACGGAAGAGCTTGGCTTCACGGGCAGCAATGGCTGGTGGAGCAGCTTGGCCGTAGCCGATATGGACGGCGATGGCGACAACGACCTGGTGACGGGCAACCTTGGCTGGAACAGCAAGTTCAAAGCGGACAAGGAGCATCCGCTGCATGTGTACTGGGCCGATTTTGACGGCAACGGCCGCAGCGACATCGTACTGAGCAAGGAGAAGGACGGCAAGAAACTACCCGTGCGCGGGCGCGAATGCAGCAGCCAGCAATGCCCCATGATCCTGGAGAAATTCCCCACCTACGATGCCTTCGCGCACAGCGACCTGGAAGGCATCTACTCAGCGGAGAAGCTCTCATCGGCTTTGCACCTCACCGCCACGCTCATGCACAGCGGGATTTGGACGAACAACGGAGGAACGTTCGCCTTCAAGCCGTTCCCTAACATCGCGCAAGTGGCGCCCATCAACGGCATCATTGTTCACGATGTGGATGGCGACGGCAAGCAGGACGTGATCACTGCGGGCAACAATTGGGGTGCGGAGGTGGAGACCGCGCGTTACGACGCTGGCATCGGCTGTGTGCTGCTCAACAAGGGCGATGCGGGCTTCATTCCAATGACTTCCCAGGCGAGCGGTTTTTACGCCAACGGGAACGTGAAGGACCTCGCCTTGCTGAAGACCACTGGCGCACCGCTGCTCGTGGTCGCCAACAACAGCGATGTGCCGGGCGTGTTCAGGCTGAATGCAACTGGCGGTGGGAAACTCGCGGCCGTGCGTTAGGCGCCCTTCAACGTGAAGGTGAACACCGTTCCTTGGCCCTCGGTGCTGCGTACGGCAATGCTCTGGTCGTGTGCGTCGATGATGTGCTTCACGATGGCCAGGCCGAGGCCACTGCCACCCTCGTTGCGCGCGCGGCTCTTACCCACGCGATAAAAGCGCTCGAACAAGCGCGGTAGGTGTTCCGCTGCGATGCCGATACCGTTGTCCGCGACCTCCACCACCACCTGGCCGGTCTCCACCCGGTAGGCGTTCACCGTTACGTTGCCCCCGGGGCGGCCGTAGTAGATGGCGTTGTTCAGCAGGTTCATGAACACCTGGGCGATGCGCGATGGGTCGCATTCCACCATCAGCGGCCCATCAAGGCCGTTCTTCAGGACGATGCCCTTGGCGGTGGCTTGTTGCTCGGCGTCCTTCAGCTCTTCGTTCACCAGATCGTGCAGGTCGGCGCGCTCCATGGTCATCTCCATCACACCGCTTTCCAGCTTGGCGATCATGTCCATGTCCTCCACGATCTTGCTGAGGCGGTCGGTGCTGCGCGCTGCGCGTTCGAGGAAGTCGCGGTTCACTTTCGGGTCTTCCAGGCCGCCATCGAGCAGGGTGAGCACGTAGCCTTGGATGTTGAAGATCGGTGTCTTCAGCTCATGGCTCAGGTTGCCGATGAACTCGCGCCGGAACTGTTCCCGCTCGCGCAGCTCCTTGATCTCCGCTCCTTTCTCCTTGGCCCAATCCTCCACCGTGGCCTGCATTTGGCCGAGCACATCGGTGGTCATATCAACGGCTTGTCCGGTGGTGCCTTTGTTGGTCTTCAGGTCGTGCACCATCCGGAACAGCAGGCGGATGCGCGCATTGATGAACCGCTCCAAGGCCACCATCACCACGGTGTAGCCGGCAGCGAACGCCACGGCTGCCAGGAGCAATGCCCACCATGGGCTCACGTCAAGACCAAGCTGGTCGCCCAACACCAGGGCCAGCACGCCGACCAGAATGGCCACGAACGCCGCCGCCACCAGCGCCACCTGGCGCGGGGTCATGGTGTCGATGGAGCGCTCCTTGGCCATGGGAGCGCAAAGCTACCCCGGCAGGTTTCGCGAACGTTAACACGGTGAACCGGTCGCGCGGAACGGACTGCCTCCCAGGGGTGGTGATGCATCTGCTTCCGCATTTGCCGGACCGTTCGCTATTCTTGTGTGTGCGACACTTCGTTCTTCCTGCCTTGATCATGGCCACTTCGGCCCATGCGCAGCTCTTCGACAAGGAGGAGCTCCACCGCATAGCAGAGGCAGAAGGCTGTCGTCAACATTTCATCTTGCCGAAGAGCGGCGGCCCGCCCACCCGGGGGTTCGATGTGAAGTACCACCGGATGCTCTGGAGCGTGGATCCGGCAGTGCGTGCGATCCAAGGCGGCGTCACCACCTACTTCGCCTGTTCCATCGCCGGACAGCAGGAAGTTGTTTTAGACCTCAGCGACAGTCTCGCGGTGGACAGCGTGACCCATACAAGTGGTCAACTCCCGTTCGCGCATGCTGGCGACCTCCTTTCCATCACCATGCCGGCGCCCATGGCCCTTGGCGAAGTGGACAGCGTCACGGTCCATTATCACGGTGTGCCGCCCAGTACCGGGTTCGGCAGCTTCGAGCATACCAAGCACGGTCCGGACAGCACATGGGCGCTGTGGACGCTGAGCGAACCCTACGGCGCGCGCGACTGGTGGCCCGCCAAACACGACCTCAATGACAAGGCCGACAGCATCGACATGTATGTGACCTGTCCGAGCAACTACCGCGCTGGTGGACAGGGTGTGCTGGTGAGCGAGTTGAACAGTGGAGGTTTCACAACCTACCACTGGCGCCATCGGCACGCTGTGGCCTACTACCTCATTGCGTTGGCCGTCGCGGAATACGCCGTGTACTCGGATATAGTGCAACTGAACGGTGGGCCTACCGTGGAAGTGCTCAACTACACCTTCAACGAATCGTTGGCTGATGCACAGGGAACGACCGACGACATCGGTAGCCAGCTCCAATTGTTCAGCGACCTCTTCGGCATCTACCCCTTCGCCGATGAGAAGTACGGCCACGCCCAGTTCGGCTGGGGCGGCGGCATGGAGCACCAGACCATGACCAGCATGGGGGGCTGGAGCTACGAGCTGATGGCGCATGAGCTGGCGCACCAGTGGTTCGGCAACAAAGTGACATGTGGGCGGTGGGAGGACATCTGGCTGAACGAAGGCTTCGCCACCTATCTGAGCGGCTTGTGCTATGAATACCTGGCACCGTTCTACTGGCCCATCTTCAAACGCGGCCGGATCAACACGGTCATCAGCCAGCCGGACGGTAGTGTGCTGTGCACGGACACTGCCAGCGTGCCGCGCATCTTCGATGGCCGCCTCACCTACGCCAAGGGTGCCATGGTGCTCCATATGGCGCGGTGGGTGTGCGGCGACACGGCCTTCTACAATGGCGTGCACAATTACCTGCACGATCCGTCGCTCGCTTTCGGCACCTCGCTTACCGCGGATCTCAAAGCGCACCTTGAGGCTACCAGCGGTCTTGACCTCACGGAGTTCATGGAAGACTGGTACGTGGGCCAAGGCTACCCGACCTATACTGTGCAATGGAGCCAGGACGGGAGCAACGCCGTTCAGGTGCAATTGGACCAGGTGACCAGCCACACGAGCGTGGACTTTTTCGAGATGCCCGTGCCGTTGCGCTTCTGGAGCAACGGTGCTGATACTACCGTGGTGCTTGACCACACCTTCAGTGGGCAGGCGTTTTCGTTCGTGCTCCCTTGGGCGGCGGACAGTGTGCAACTGGACCCGGACCTATGGATCGTACAAGGGACAGGCAGCATCGTGCTGCGTGTGCCGGTGGCCAGTTTCGGTAGTGCACGTCCGCTATTGTTCCCCAACCCCACGGACGGAGATGCCACCGTTTATGTCGGTCGTTCGATGCAAGGCAATGTGACCGTGCGGGTAACGGATGCAACCGGTCGCGCGGTTGTGGACGTCGTGCAGGTCGTGAACGATCGCCGCGCGCTGGTGCCCTTGGAGCGCCTCCGGGCAGGGGCTTACACTGTGCAGCTCGTAAGCGGTGCGGAAACCATTACGCTGGGCGTGGTGAAGCGCTAGCCATCATCCGCTCCACGTACTTCCCCAGGATGTCGAACTCGAGATTGACGCGCATGCCCGGCAGCAGCGCATGGAAGGCGGTGTGCGCGTACGTGTAGGGGATAATGGCAACGCTGAAGTGCTCGCCGGTGAGGTCGGCGATGGTCAATGAAACCCCGTTGACACAGATACTGCCCTTGTGCACCAACAAATGCTTCTCCTCCGGAAGATGGAACGTGAACCACCAGCTGCCGTCCCGGTTTTCCCGCCCGGTGCATTCCACGGTGGTATCCACATGGCCTTGCACCATGTGCCCATCCAAGCGATCGCCGAGGCGAAGGCAGCGTTCGAGGTTCACACCGTCGCCGGAACGCAGGGAGCCGAGGTTGGTGCGTTGAAGCGTCTCTTCGATCGCGGTGACCTTGTAGTGCGCGCCGTTGACTTCCACCACCGTCAGGCAAACGCCATTGTGCGCAACGCTCTGGTCCACCTTCAGCTCATGCGCCATGCGGGCCGATACAACGATGTCAAAGTTGCCGCCTTTCCGGCGCACCTCATGCACCGTCGCCACCTCCTCCACGATACCTGTGAACATCAGTTGCCGTTGGTCTGGCTGCCGTTGCTGCCGAGCACGTGCACGTAACCGTTGATCTGCTCCGGCACGATGCCGATCAATCGCTGGTAGAACACCGTGCACGTCACGAAGTACACACCATCCGGCACGGGCTCATTGCGTTCGGCTTGCAGACCGTTCCAGTTCACGGCGGGGTCTTCGGTGGCGAAGACCACCATGCCCCAGCGGTTGAACACCTTCAGGTCCACGCGCTCCACGCCACGCCACGGGAATGGAACGAACAGGTCGTTCTGGCCATCGTTGTTAGGGCTGAAGACGTTGGGCAGGGCATAGTAGGGGCAGTTGTCGCCGCATACGATGTTGGTGAACGCGCTCTCGTTGCCCGCACTGTCCGTGGCTGTTATGGCATAGCACCCGGCCACACTGCCATCAATGACGTGCTGGAAGGTGGTGTCCTCGCAACCGCTGATGGTGCCGATGAGCAGGAGTTCGCCGTCCTGTGTTGGGCTGAAGTAGACGCTGTAGGTGGCGCAGTCGTCGGAGCAAGTGCTGTTGGGGTTGTTCCACGTTAGCGTGTTCAGGGGCGTATTGCAGTCGTTGTCGAGCACCAGTGTTGGTGGGCACGGCGGCGTAAGGTCCACTGGCACGCCGCAAGCCTCCTGGCTGTAGTTGATCAGTATGTCCTGGAAATCGGGCAAGCTGTAGGCCCCGGTGCTGCGGATGCGGTAGCAGTATTCATCACCGTTCACCAGGCCCGTGTCCGTGAACTGCGTCGTTGGGGTGGTGCCGATGGTCACGAAGTCGGTGCCATCGAAGCGCTGCACCTCATACAAGGAATTCACCCACGGTGTGCTGCTCTGCCAGCTCAGGTTAAGCAGTTCGTCGTTCGGGTCAATGCTCAGGAAGATGCTTGTGGCCGGGCTGCTGTCGCCGATGGTATCGTTGCCACCGCCCGCATAGAGTTCCACCCGGTACACGTGCGGACCGGTCTCCGTGTCGATGTTGATGTCCAAGAACGTCGTATCGGGGTTCTGGAACAACGCCGATGTGATGGATGTATGGATCAGCGTGTTCGCACCGTTGAAGCCATTGCCACGGTACAACTTGAAAAAGTACGGTCCGGGGTGCTGCAGCGTGTCCAGGTCCCAAGCGTTGGCCCAGCGCACGGTGTCGATACCAGCCACGACATCGGTTGCCCCAACGCTCACATGAGTGATGATGGGCACGGTCTGCTCGAGGATGGCGCAGAACTCGATGCTCGCGTAGCTCTGTGCTCCATCCGGGAAACACGCCACCAACATGTAGCAGTACTCGTTGCCGACGAAGAGGTTGGGGTCGTTGTCGAGGAGGCTGGTGCTTGTGATGCAACTGCTTGTGATCTCGGTGTAGCCCGTGTACGCGGGTACGCCCGTTTCGCAGTTGTCCGGCACAAAACCGTACGAGCCACTGCGGCGATAGACCCTGTAGCCGGTGGCGTTGCTGCAGATGCTTGCGTCCCAGTTCAAGAGAATGGCATCGCTCTGTGGCGTGGCGGCGGGGTTCTGCGGGGCTGGTGCCACCACCGTGATGAACATCGTTTCGAAGTCCTCCAGATCAACGGGGTCGCCCATGGCCTCACCGTTGTCGCGCGCATTGAAGACCACTTGATAAGGTTGCAGGCGCACGTGGTCGCAGACGGTGGCCCAAGTGAAGTTGGCAGTTGCCGGATTGCCGGTCACGGCATTGGTCAATTGTGCTGGGCTGCTGCCGGGGGTGAAGGGTTCACCGATGCCGGTGATCGTGACATCCTGGTCCGTGTCAGGATCCGAGGCTATCACAGGAACGGTGAGGAACGTGCCAGCGGTCACGCATGTGTCATCGACGGCCGTGAGTTCAGGCACCTGGTTGTTGCAGGGGTCGATCACGTAGATCTGCATATCGCGCTCCACGTAACCGATGGGCTGTCCATTGCGCCACTCGATCACCATGAAGGCGATGTTGTAGATACCGGCCAACTGCGGGCTCACCCAACTGATGGTGCCCGTGACCGGGTCCATGTCGAACTGGTTGTCCGGGCCCGGGATGATCTCGTCAGGGAAGAAGTACGGGTCGATCTCCTCGCATCCGGCACCACGGCACACACGCAATTGATAGCTGAGGCTATCGCCATCGGGGTCATACGCCCCGGGGTTGTGGTACCACGGTTGGAAAATGCAGGCGTCCTGGATGGGTGAGTTGAGGAAGCGGGGTGAACATCCGTAGCTCTCTCCGGCACCTAGCGGGACGTTGATGACCGTTTGCACGCAGATCGGGATATTGACGCTCCCGGGGATGTTCACCACACCACCGATGCGGTTCGGGTCTTCGTATTGCAGCGTGTACACGGCACCCCCCACGTACGTATGCACATCGGTGTAATAGTTGATCTGGATGTCGTTGCCGAGCAGGACCACGCTGTCGCGCGCGATGGTGTCCAAGGGGCTGCCATCGCCCCAATCGAGAATGAACTCCGGACGGTCGGCCGGAGAACTGGTGCGCGTGTGCGTGATGATGGTGACCTCGTACTCCAGGCCGCCGAGGTGGCAAATAATGATCTCTCCTGCCTGGTTATGCGTGGCTTGCGCCCCGAAGGACAGGGCCATCAGCAGGCCGAAGAGGAATGTTCGGAAGCGGTTCATCGGAAGGGGAGAACAAAGTACGGCATTGCGCGCACGAGCTGCGTTAAGTGACCTGCATAATGGGCAATGGCGCCATGCAGGAACGCACCGGCAGGGGGGCTTGGTGCCTGGCCTGACGTCGATCCAGCTGCTGGGCGTGGGAGGCTATGGGCCCGTCCGACCGGTCGCGGCTTCGGGTGCTGACCCCGCCGCGAAAGCGAGGATCTTCCTAACCAGAACCTCGGCCATCTTGCGCTTGCCCTCGTGCGTCACCCCAGCAATGTGCGGTGTGATCACTACGTGCTCATGGCCCAGCAGGCGTTTCATCGTGTGCGGCTCGCGCCCGAGGTCAAGCCCGCTCAGGTCGGGCCGCTCGAACTCCAGTACATCGAGGCCGGCACCGATCACCTTCCCGGAATCCAGGCCATCGAGAAGGGATGCTGTATGCACCACACCACCGCGTGCCGTGTTGATCAACCAGAACGGCTTGCGCATGCGCGCGATGAACGCAGCATCGACGAAGTGCGTTGTTTCCTTGGTCAGCGGAAGATGAAGACTGATCGCATCGCACTCCTCCTGGAGCTGTTCCAGCGCGCATTCCTCCACACCAGCGGTGGCATAGTTCTTCAGGTACTTGTCGTGGGCCATCACGCGTACATCGAATCCGTGCAACCGCTGCGCGAACGCCGAGCCCATGTGGCCGAAACCGATGATGCCAACGGTCTTGCCTTCCAGGTCGGTGCCGCGGTTCTCCTCGCGCAGCCAAAGCCCAGTGTGCGCCTGTTCATTGCCCCTGACAGCGTGCTTCAGCAGCATGAGGAGCAGCATCACCGCGGTTTCCGCCACGCCATCGCGATTGCCCTCCGGCGAGTTGAAGACGGCGATGCCTGCCTTTTTGCAATAGTCGCGGTCGATGTTCTCCAAACCTGAGCCCAGGCGTCCGATGAACTTCAGATCACCGAGCTGTCGCAGCAGATCGGCACTGAGCTGCCGGCTTCGCACTACGATGCCTTGGTGACCGGCCAGGGCATCAACCAGGTGCGCATCATCCACCTGGTGCAGGGCGGTGCATTCGTGACCGGCCGCCACCAACTGCTCGGCGAGCAACGGATGGGCGCTATCGACAAAGCCGATCCGCATGTTCAATGGAACTGGCCGTACATCAGGTGGCCCACGGTGAAGTAGGTGAGCAGCCCGAAGATGTCGTTGACCGTGGTAACGAAAGGACCTGTCGCGAGAGCGGGGTCCACCTTCAGCTTGTCCATCACCAGCGGTGTGAGCGTGCCGAAGAGAGCAGCAGTGATGATGACGGTGAAGAGTGCCGCGCTTACGGTGTAGGTGAGCGCTTGGGGTTGCTGAAGCGCGAGGTTCAACAGGAAGATGAGCCCGGCGCAGATCACCGCGTTCATGATGGCCACCTTGAATTCCTTCCACAGACGATGGCCCACACGCACGTTCTCCATGTCGCCGCTGGCAAGGCCCTGCACCACGATGGCGGAGCTCTGCACGCCCACATTGCCGCCCGTTGCCGCGATGAGCGGCATGAAGAACGCCATGGTGGGATCGATCCGCAGGTCATCCTCGTAGAGGCCGATGACACGCGAACTCAGGATGCCGCCCGCGATGCCGATGAGCAGCCACGGGAGCCGGGCACGGATCTGCAGCCACGGCTTGTCGGTGATGTCCACGTCCTCGCTGATACCACTGGCCAGTTGGTAGTCCTCCTCGGCTTCTTCCGTCATCACGTCCATCACATCGTCGAACGTGATCCGCCCGAGCAGCTTGCCGTGATCGTCCACCACGGGCAGCACCGCCAGGTCGTACTTCTTCATCATGGCGATGGCTTCCTCGGCCGGTTCGCCGGTTGTGATGGTGATGACGTCCTTCTGGCAGATGTCGCGCACCAAGGAGCGTGTGCTTTCGGCGGAGAACAGGATATCCTTCAACGGCAGCAGGCCGACGAAGCGCTCGTCCTTGTCCACCACGTACACGGTGTACACGTGCTCCACCTCCTGCGCTTGTTGCCGCATGTCGAAGATGGCCTGGGTCACGGTGCGGTCGTCGTGCACCATCACGAGTTCCTTGGCCATCAGCGAACCGGCCGTGCCCTCTTCGTAGGTGAGCAGTTCCCGTATGTCCTCCTTCTGTTCCTCGTCGTCGATGTGCGCGATCACCTCGCGCTGTTTCTCCACCGGCAGCTCGGCCATCACGTCGGCCGCATCATCGCTGTCGATGTGTTCCAGCAGGTCCTCCGCGATCTCTTTCGAGGTCAACGACCCCAGCAGTTCCTCGCGGCGGTCCTCGTCCAGCTCGAGCATCACCTCCGCGGCGGTCTCGGGCTCCAGCAGCTTGTATATGTACCGTGCCTCGTCTTCGTCCAGCCGGTCAAGTATGGCCGCAACGTCCGCCGGGTGCAACTCGCTCAGCAGCGTCTCCACACTGCTGTCGCGCCCTTCGGCCACATCATCTCTGATGCGGTCCAACAGGCTTTTGGTGAGCTCGAATGACATGACGCGCAGCCCCGCCATGCAGGGCGCGCGAAGCTACGGAAGCGGGGTGGGGGAAAGTCCCCCTACGCAATGGTCTCGAAATGTCGTCAAGCAGCGCGAAGTGGGCGTGGGGGCTCTTGGACTTGGATAGTCCTAACTTTCACTGCACATCGTCATGAGTAATTCCAGAACAACTCTTCTGATCGCTCTTGTCATTGCCACGATAACAGCGGCCCACGCCCAAGTATGGTGCCCTCCCGGCGCTCGCTGGCTTTTCGATACCGGTAATCCGTGGCAAGTGGCCCAAACAGAGGTCGCCTATGTTGGCGATACGATCGTTGATGGTTTTGTAGCACAGAAGCTTGAGCGTCACTACAAGCTCGTGCAGTCGTTCGGTAACGACACACTGATCGAAGGCTATCATTCGCCGTGGATTACCCGCGTGGAGGGTGACATGGTCTTGGACAAAGTAGAAGGTGTTTGGGATACCCTCTTCCGATTTGATGCGGTGCCCGGCGACCACTGGCAACCGAACTGGCTTGATGGAATTGAATGTCCCGACTACACGCTACACGTTATCGATACGTCGGTTGTGGTCTTCTATGGTGTTCCGCTCCGGCAGATCGAGTTGGAGGTGTACCAATTCGCGGTTCCGATGGGATGGTTCACCACGTTCACGGAACGATTCGGCGGTGCATTCTGGCTTGGTCCTCCTCCGTGTACAACGTATGAGTGTTTCTGCTCACCGCTGTGTTACCAGGACAACGAGATGTTCAACCCGCTCAACCCATGCACCTTCACCGTCGGCTTAGAGGATCTGCAGGCAGGTGAGGATGCCCCGCTTCAGATTTCCCAGCTCGGCTCGGGGATCGTTGTTGAGGTCCTAGCGCGATGATCGGCAGTGAACTTTCCATCCATGACCCGACTGGGCGGGTTGTGCGACTACAGGTCACAACAGGTGCGAATGTGCTCGTTCCGATCACTGGCTTCGCGCCAGGAGCGTACATCGCATCACTTCGGACAAAAGACCGACTGCTTCAGGGCCGCTTCATACTGCCTTGAGCACCAACAACGTCAAGCCCCAACCGTCGGAGTCGCAGCTTTTGTCAACTCCAAGAACTCCTCCACGCCCAATTGCTCCGCACGCAGCCGCGCGAACCGCTCCGGCACACCGTGCGTGAAACCACCGTGGGCCTTCAACGCGTTGTGCAGGGTCTTGCGGCGTTGCCCGAACGCGGCCTTCACCACGCTGAAAAATAGCCGCTCGTCGCAGGGTAGTTGCACCACGTCGTTGCGCTGCATGCGGATCACCGCGCTTCTGACTTTCGGCGGCGGGATGAACGAGCCCGGCTCCACATTGAAGAGGTGCTCCAAGCGGTAGAAGGCTTGCGCGAGGACACTGGTGATGCCGTAGGTTTTGGACCCCGGCCCAGCGCACAACCTATCGGCGACCTCCTTCTGGAACATGCCCACCACCTCGGTGCACGCGTTGCGATGTTCCAGCACCTTGAAGACGATCTGCGTGCTGATGTTGTACGGGAAGTTGCCGATGACGGCGAAGGGACCCTCGCCCAAGGCGCCCAAGTCCAGCCGGAGGAAGTCGCCCATGATCAGTTTGCCCTCCACCGCGGGCAGTGCTGCGCGCAGTTGATCGGCGGCAGCGTGATCCACCTCCACGCAACGGAGGTCGATGTCCGTGAGCTGAAGCAGGTGTTGCGTCAAAGCGCCGGTGCCCGGACCTACTTCCAGCACGCGCCGGTAACCGCCGTGGTGCGTGAGACTCTCGGCAATGCGTTGCGCGATGGCAGGCTCCTTCAAGAAGTGCTGGCCGAAGTGCTTCTTCGCCGTGGCGAACCCGCCGTGCTGGGCTTTCATGCCGTGTGCACCACTTCGAGCAGCGTGCGGAACGCCGCGAACTTGCCATCGTAGCGTTCGCTGTGCTTGCGCTGCAACGCGGGCGCGTGCAGGGCCTTGTAGATCTCGTAGGTGGCCAAGTCGGCGCAGGTGTACTGGATGGCGTAGGAGAACTCTGCGGGATCGTCGGTCAGTACACGGCAGATACGGTTGTCGAGGAAGAGGCCGGTGGACATGACATCGGGGATGTGCTCGGTCTTCATCCACTGCAACCATTCTTCGTGCGCGTCGGCATCGATGCTCACGGTGACGTTGTACACGATCATGGTGCGGTGCCGTTCAGGAATTTCTCTTCCTCGGTCTGCTCGCCATCATGGTCGCCGCGCAGGAAGCGGTATCGTTTGCGGGCTTCAGCGGTGAAGATGCTGCCGGGTTGCTCGAATAGGAGTTTCTCAAACAGTGCCTTCGCCTTCTCCTTGTCGTTGAGGCGCTCTTCGTACAGCTTGGCCATCTCGAACAGCGCGTTGTCCACGAGGATGTCGATGGGGTAGAGGTCGATGATCTTTTGCAGGTGCACCACGGCGGAATCGAACCGGTGCTGCGCGGTGGCGATGTGCGCGCGCTGCAACAGCACTTCATCGCCGATGCTGTGCATAGGGTACAACGCATCGAGGCTGTCGAGCACGATCAACGAGCTGTCGTACTTGTGCTGGAACCGGAGCAGCTCGGCCCTTGAGTAATAGGTGAGCGGCACGGCGTTGCTGTCGGCGCCGAGGTTGTCGGTGATGAGCAGCGAAAGCTCCATGGCATCGTTGGCGATGAGCTTGCTGGTGCTGGCTTTCAGGATGTCGAGCTGGGCCTGGCACCAGAGGAAGTCACCGGCATAGAAGCTCACTTTGGCATTGCGGAACCGCGCGTCGTGGCCCAGTGCGTCGTGCTTGTAATCGAGGTCAACTTGGCTGTACAGAAGTGAGGCTTCCCAGATGTCACCTTCCAGGACTTCCACATCGCCAAGGTCCAGTTTCAATTGCGCTTGCACCTTGGGGTCGAGGCCGGGGATGTTGATGCCTTCCTCCAGTATGGCGGCCGCACCGGTGCGGTCATCCAGGTAATAGGCGCGCAGGCGGCCCAAGCCCCGCATCAGTTCGATGGTGCCATTGGCGCGGCCCAGCTCGCCGAGCGTGGTTACGTATTCCTCCTCCAGTTGGCGCAGCTCTTCCATGGGAGGCTGCGCTTGGTCCGTGACTTTCGCGTCCAACGCTTTGATGAGCCCGATGCGCGCCGAGGTGTAGAACGGCTTGTCGGCACCGAGGCTGCGCACATGGTCGAAGCACTTGCTGGCAATGTCCCAATCGCGGTTGTTGGTGGCCAGCGTGCCCAGCTCCATCACGCGGGCACCTTGCTCGTTGAAGCGCTTGTCCATCGCCTTCGTCTGCACGAACGCGCTGTAGAGGTCCTTCTGCTGCTCGTACATCCAGATGAGCAGTTCCTGGAAGATCACATTGTCCGGGTTGCGCTGGATGCGTCGCAGCAGTTCGGTACGCAGCACTTCGCTGCGCGCGTCCTTCTTCTCGAAGTCGATGGCCCGCCCGAGGCTGTTCTGCACGGCTTGGATATAGCCCTGGTTCACGGCCAGCACTTCCATGAACTCGCGCACCATGCCTTCGATGTCGCCCTTCGCGCCGTAGAGAACGGCGATCTCGTAATGGAAGTTGGTCCCGTCCTTCACGAGCTTCTGGCCCCGTGTGTAGGCATCCAGCGCGCGGTCGAATTCGTTCTCGCGCTGGAAGGCGTTCGCCACCTGGCGCACGCGGTTCGCATCAGACGTCAACGACTTCAGGGCTTTGTCGTACTGCTGCGCGCTCTTGTCCGTTTCGCCCATCATGCGGTACAGGGCTCCCAGGTCCACGAGCACCTTCGGGTCTTCGACGCGCTTCAACTGGTCCTTCACCACCTTCTCGGCCTCGGCGTACTGCTTCAAGTTCACATGGCTCTTGAAGAGCTGCTCGTAGAAGTAGGGCGTGGGCGTCTTGCGGTAAAGCTTTTCGTAGTAGAGGATGGCCTTGTCGTATTCGCCCCGCTGGAAATACTGGGCGGCCAATTGCTCATCGGTGCCCGGTTGGGCCAACGCCGCGCTGCACGCATGGAGCAGGACGAAACCGATGAGGAGCAGTCGTTTCATGGTTGCTGTTGAACGACGCGTTTCCGGGCAAGCAGGGTGTCCACCAGTGCATGGCCGTTCTGCCATTCGCGTTGCGCGGTCCCCAAACTACGTTCCACGATCTCCGTGCGTTTCGCCAGGTCGGCGAGGATGATCTTCTCCTGCTCGTAGAAGGCCAGCTCCTGGTCCTCGGGCCACAGGCCTTTGCTGGCGTCCTTGTGCAGGTCGCGGAGTTTGTTCCGGCTTTCCTCGATGGCCGAACGGTACCCACGGCGGTCGTTCAGCGCGCGGTTCAAACTGCGGTTCATGGCCCGGTAGTAGTTGCCAGCTATGAGGGCTGTGTCGCGCTGGAGCGTGTCCTTGAAGAGCGCCTCGATCGCGTCGCGCTGCTTTTCGAACGTGGAATCCATGATCGTAAGGGCCGTTGTATCGATGGCATCGAGCCGCAGGGCGAGCGAATCGGCCACTTTGATCAAGCTGTCAATGGCGGTCACGCGTTGCGGGTCGTTGGGCCTGCGGCAACCTTGGTTGAAGGTTCCGAGGACCAGGAGAACGAGAACGATGCCGAGCGCAGTACGCTTCATTTGGTGATCAGTTCAAAACCGGTGTAAGGCACCAGCGCTTGCGGGATGCGGATGCCGGCTGCTGTTTGGTTGTTCTCCAGAATGGCCGCCACAATGCGGGCCAGCGCCAATGCGCTGCCATTGAGCGTGTGCAGCAGTTTCGGCTTCTTGTCCTCGCCACGATAGCGCAGCTTCAGCCGGTTGCTCTGGAAGGTCTCGAAACAGCTGATGGAGCTTACTTCCAACCAGCGCTTCTGGGCTGCCGCGTACACCTCCATGTCATAGGTCATGGCACTGCTGAAACCCATGTCGCCGCCACAGAGCAGTAGTTGACGATAGGGGAGCTCGAGGTCGCGGAGCAGGCCTTTCACGTGCTCCACCATTTCCTCCAGCACGGCATAGCTGTTCTCCGGCTTTTCAATGCGGACGATCTCCACCTTGTCGAATTGGTGCACACGGTTGAGTCCGCGCACGTGTGCACCGTAGCTCCCGGCTTCACGACGGAAACACGGTGTGTAGCCGACGTTCTTGATCGGCAGGCGGTCGTCGTCGATGATCTCGTCGCGGTATAGGTTCGTGATGGGCACTTCTGCCGTGGGGATCAGGTAGAGCTCATCGGCGGTGGCGTGGTACATCTGGCCTTCCTTGTCGGGAAGTTGGCCGGTGGCGAACGCCGAAGCCGCGTTCACCATGTGCGGTGGAATGACCTCTTGGTAACCAGCAGCCGTGGCACGGTCCAGGAAGAAGGCGATAAGCGCGCGTTGCAGTTTGGCACCTTGGCCTTGGTAAACCGGGAAGCCCGCACCGGTCAGTTTCACACCAAGGTCCAGGCTGAAGAGCTTGTATTCCTCGCCGAGTTCCCAATGCGGCTTGGCATCAGCGGCCAGTTCAGGCACGGCGCCTTCTTGCAACACCACGGTGTTCTCCTCCGGTGTCTTTCCAATGGGCACCTTGGCGTTGGGCGCGTTGGGGATGGTGCAGAGGTGATCGTGCTGGGCTTTTTCCGCGGCTTCCTGCTTCTCCTTCAGCGCAGCGATGGACGCCTTCAGGTCGGTGCTTTTGGCCTTGGCGGCTTCGGCCTCGGCTTTCTTGCCCCCTTTCATCAGTTCGCCGATGGAGCGGCTGAGCTCGTTCATTTCGGCCTGCTTGGCGTCCGCTTCGGCTTGCAGGGCACGGCGTTGCTCATCGAGCTCCAACGCACGGCCAACGAGACCTGCCGCATCGATGTTGCGCTTGCTCAGGCGTGCGATCGCCTCGTCTTTCTTCTCCCTCAGGAACGGCAGCTCCAGCATGTGTCTACGACTGTTCGGTTGGTTGGCGAAGGTAGGCGGCTCGTGCTGGGCGGTCCGGACGTTGCTCGCGCTGCACTAACAGGAATTGGATGAAATGAAAACCCCTCTCCGCAGCGCGGAAAGGGGTTCCAGTGACGAAGATGTCGTGTGCTCAGGCTTCGGCGGGCACCACGCTCACGTAGCTGCGCTCGCCTTTCTTCACCTCGAACTTCACGGTGCCGTCCACGAGGGCGTACAGCGTGTGGTCCACACCGATGCCCACGTTGCGGCCGGGGTGGTGCTTCGTGCCGCGCTGGCGGACGAGGATGTTGCCGGCAATGGCTTTGCTGCCGCCGTAGATCTTCACGCCGAGGCGTTTGCTGTGGCTCTCGCGGCCGTTCTGGGTACTGCCTTCACCTTTCTTGTGTGCCATGGCTTCTTGCTTTTGGGCCTTCGACAAGCTCAGGCTGACAGGGGCACTGTCGATCCGAGCATGGACGAGGGATTACTTCTTGTCGGTCTTCTTGGCTGCTGCCTTCTTGGGGGCTGCGGTCTTTTTCGGAGCGGCTTTCTTGGCTGCAGGGGCCTTCTTCTCGGCCTTTGCCTCCTTCACTTCCTCAACGGGCTTCGCCTTGGGGGCGGGCTTCTTCAGTGCAGCAGGGGCTTTTTCGCCCTTGCCCAGAATGCCCAGCACGCGCAGTTCGGTGAGGTACTGGCGGTGGCCGTTGAGCTTCTGGTAGCCCTTGCGGCGCTTCTTGTGGAACACCAGCACCTTGTCGCCCTTGCCGTGGCTCATCACCTGGGCGGCTACGCGAGCACCTTCCACCGTGGGGGTGCCAACGCTCACCGTGGTGCCGTTGCTCACCAATAGCACCTGGTCCAGTTCCACCACTTTGCCTTCCTCAGCGTCAAGGCGGTGAACCTTCACGATGGAGTCCTTCTTCACTTTGAACTGCTGGCCTGCGATATCGACAATGGCGTACATGGGGTCTGCGAAATGGGGTGCGAATGTAACCGGATACGGTGATCCGACAAACGGAAGGGCCGTGGTGC
The DNA here is from genome assembly GCA_016699575.1 of Flavobacteriales bacterium. Lineage (NCBI taxonomy): Bacteria > Pseudomonadati > Bacteroidota > Flavobacteriia > Flavobacteriales > Flavobacteriales bacterium. The sequence goes on from CP064979.1 coordinate 2,440,620, forward strand.
CCTCCCGGAAGTCGGGACAGGAGGTAGGCGGAAGGCCGGGCTTACAGCTTGAAGGCCTTCTTGACCACGTCCACGGCATTGAGCTCTTCCCACGGGAACAGCTTCACCTTCACAGTGGCCTTCTGGCCAGCGTTGTTGAAGGTTTTGGTCACCGTGCGGCTTTCGCGGCCCATGTGCCCGTAGCTGGCCGTTTCGCTGTAGATGGGCGTGCGGAGGGCGAAGCGCTGCTCGATGAAGTAGGGGCGCATGTCGAATTCCTTGAGCGCCGAGATCTTCCGGGCGATCTCACCATCGCTCAAGTGCACCTTGCTCGTCCCGTAGGTGTTCACATAGAAGCCGACGGGCTTGGCCACCCCGATGGCGTAGGCCACCTGCACCAGCACTTCGTCGCACACGCCGGCCGCCACCAGGTGCTTGGCCACGTGGCGGGCTGCATAGGCCGCGCTGCGGTCCACCTTGCTGGGGTCTTTTCCGCTGAAGGCGCCGCCGCCGTGTGCGCCCTTTCCGCCGTACGTGTCCACGATGATCTTGCGGCCGGTGAGGCCCGTGTCGCCGTGCGGACCACCGATCACGAACTTGCCGGTTGGGTTGATGTGGTAGGCGATGTCCTTGCCGAAGAGCGCCTGCACGCGCTTGGGCAGCTTTTTCATCACACGGGGGATCAGGATGCTGATCACATCGGCCTTGATCTTCGCCAACATCCGGGCCTCCTTGTCGAAGTCGTCGTGCTGGGTGCTCACCACGATGGCGTCGATGCGCAGGGGTTTGTGGTCGTCGCTGTACTCGATGGTCACCTGGCTCTTGGCGTCGGGCCGCAGATAAGGCATTGCGCTGTTCTTCTCGCGGCGGATGGCGGCGAGCTCACGCAGCAGCAGGTGGCTGATCTCGAGCGGCAGCGGCATGTAGTTGTCCGTGTCGCGGCAGGCGTAGCCGAACATCATGCCTTGGTCGCCGGCGCCCTGCTCTTCCGGCTTTTTGCGTTCAACGCCCTGGTTGATGTCAGGGCTTTGCTCGTGTATGGCACTTAGCACGCCGCAGCTGTGCGCCTCGAACATGTACTCGCTCTTGGTGTAGCCGATGCGCTCGATCACCTCCCGGGCGATCTGCTGCACGTCGAGGTAAGCTTTGCTTTTCACCTCTCCTGCGAGCACCACCTGTCCGGTGGTCACCAGCGTTTCGCACGCCACCTTGCTGCTCGGGTCGAACGCGAGGAAGTGGTCGATGAGGGCATCGCTGATCTGGTCGGCGACTTTATCGGGGTGGCCTTCGCTGACGGATTCGGAGGTGAAGAGGTAAGGCATGGGTCGGTTTGAAGGGCCGCAAAGGAATGTCTTCCCCCGATCCGATCCAACGGCACTTCTTCACAGCCCGGACATCCACCGTTCCATCAAGCGGTGCACGGGCAATGCGAGGAGTTGCTTGCGGTTGAAGGCTTGCCAATCCTGCAGGGCCTTCCAGCGCAGCGCGAACGGACACTCCCAAAAGACCGCTACGATGCGCTGGTGGGAAAGGACATGTTCAACCGGACCATGCATCTTCTTGAATTCAGTGATGGGTGCCCCGAAGCTTTGTTCTGTGAACGCTTTCCGCAGCACGGCCGGTGTCCCTGGCCGAGCGGTTTCCACCATCGGAAGTTCCCAGAGCCCCTGCCAGATGTCCTTGCCGTTGCGTTGGCGCATGAGCAGTCCCTTGTGCGTGCGTATCACCAAGTAGTTGAAGTGCCGCGTACGAACACCGGTCTTCTTGCTCCTCGCCGGCAGTGCCGCGATCCGTTCCTCTGCTCGGGCCAAGCACTTGCGCGCAAGCGGGCACTTCCCGCACTGCGGTTGTTTGGGCGTGCAGACCGTCGCCCCCAACTCCATCACAGCTTGGTTGTGATCGCCCGGGCGGTCGGGATCGATGAGTGCGTTGGCCAGTTCCTGGAATTGGCGCTTGCCGGAGGACGAATCGATGGGCGTGCCGATACCGAACACACGGGCCAACACCCGGTAAACATTGCCGTCCACCACGGCTTCAGGTTCGCCGAAGCAGATGCTGGCGATGGCCGCTGCCGTATAGTCGCCAACACCCTTCAAGGTCCGGAGTTCGGTGTGCGTTCCAGGGAAACGACCAGCAAACCGATCGACCACTTGTTGGGCGGCCATCCTCAGGTTCCGGGCCCGGCTGTAGTAACCAAGCCCTTGCCATTCCTTAAGCACATCGGCCTCACTGGCTTTGGACAGGGCCGTCACGTTCGGCCATCGCTTAACGAACCGCTCCCAATAGGCGGTGCCTTGGTCCACGCGGGTCTGCTGCAAAATCACCTCGCTGAGCCACACCCGGTAGGGGTCTTTGGTCCGGCGCCAGGGAAGGTCGCGGTGGTGGGCGGCATACCATGGCTGAAGGGCCCGTGTGAACCAGCGCAACGAAGCCCTGTCCTTACCGTTTCCCGGTTGTGCTGCACTTGGCAAGTGCGAACGGCTTGACATTGAGGCACAAAGATGGGTTGCGGGCTTGGGTTGTCCGGCTATATTCGCAGCCCCTTTTCGGGGACCTAGTCATGACAAAGGCCGATCTCATCGCCCTCATCAGCAAGCGCACCGGCATCGAGCGCGAGGTGGTAACCGTGACCGTTGAGGCGTTCATGGACCAAGTGCGCACGAGCCTTGAACAGGGCGAGGACGTGCATATGCGCGGCTTCGGCAGCTTCCTGGTGAAGCATCGTGCGCAGAAGACCGGCCGTCTCCTGCCGCAGAACACGCCCATCATCATTCCGGCGCACGATGCGCCTGCTTTCAAGCCCGCCGAAAGCTGGGTGGAGAGCATGAAGACCAAGACAACCAAGTAGTGATGGCGCTCGGGGGCAAACAATGGATGATGATCGGTGCGGCCGCAGTGGTCGGCGCCGCGTTGTTCCTGCTGCCACGTTCGCCGAAGGCCAACACGGCCGGTGTTGCCCCGGAGATGAGCGAACGCAACAGTGCAGCCCCGAGCACCGACCAGCGCGTGGCGGAAGCGGCAGTGCTCGTTCAGAGCGAGAACCCGATGGCCGGGATCATGGCCTTGCGCGCCATCCTTCAGGAGGACAGCAACAATGTGGAAGCGCACTGGCAGCTCGGCCTGTTCAGCGTGCAAAGCGGCCAGTTGGACAAGGCCGTTGCGCGCTTTGAAAAGGTGACGGCTTTGGAGCCCACGCGCGCTGATGCGTGGCTGGCCTTGGCCAAGGCGCACGCTGCAATGGGGAACGCACCCGCTGCAACGGAGGCCATCAACAAGTACAAGACAATGGTGACGGATGCCGCAGCGCTCGCCGCGGCCGATGCGATCATCAACGGGAACACGAACGAAAAGAAGTAGAACACATGCCCTGCGGTAAGAAGAGGAAGCGTCACAAGATGGCCACCCACAAGCGCAAGAAGCGCCTGCGGAAGAACCGTCACAAGAAGAAGATCCGGTAGGACCTTCGGTGATGGTTGAGTGCCCGGTGATGAGCTGGGTCCACGGCCCCAGTGCGGCCCGGCTTGCCGGAGCCGTCCACATGTCACACACCATAACGTCGCGCTTTTGAGCATCGACCTGATCATCAAGTCGAGCCCTTCCGAAACGGCCATCGCCGTTGTGAAGGACAAGCTTCTCACGGGCCTGCATCGCGAAAAGAGCGATCGCGGGTTCGCGGTTGGCGACGTCTACCTGGCCAAGATCCGCAAGGTGGCCCCTGGCCTCAATGCGGCCTTCGTGGACGTGGGGCACGAGAAGGACGCCTTCCTCCACTACTATGACCTGGGCCCGCAGTTCAAGAACAGTTACCGCTTCACCAAGGCAGCGGTGAGCGGCAGCCTCAACAGCAGCATGCTGGAAGGCTGGAAGATGGACCCCGACATCCCGAAGGAGGGCAAGTTGCAGGATGTGGTGAGCGCCAGCCAGAGCTTACTGGTGCAGATCGCCAAAGAGCCCATCAGCACCAAGGGCCCACGCCTCAGTGCCGAGATCACACTGGCCGGGCGTTACATGGTGCTGGTACCCTTCATCCAGAAGATCAGCATCAGCAGCCGTATCACCGACGAGGAGGAGCGGAAGCGCCTCAAGCAGACCATCAACCAGTTCAAGCCGCAGAACTTCGGTGTCATCGTGCGCACCCAGGCCGAGCACAAGGGCGCGGAAGAACTAGAAGCCGACCTTAAAAGCCTGCTGCAACGCTGGGACGTGCTCTTCCGCAACCTGAAGAGCGCCATGCCGCCCAAAAAGGTGCTCGGCGAACTGGACCGCACCAGTGCCGTGCTCCGCGATCTGGTCAGCGCCGATTTCGCCAACATCCATGTGGACGATGACACGGTGGCCGAGGAGGTGCGGCAGTACCTGGAGGTGAATGCTCCGGAGAAGAAGAACATCGTGAAGCCGTACAAAGGCAAGCTCGACATCTTCGATCACTTCGGCGTCAACAAGCAGATAAAGGCAGCCTTCGGCAGGCACGTATCGCTGCCCAGTGGTGCCTACCTCATCGTGGAGAAGACCGAGGCCATGCACGTCATCGACGTGAACAGCGGCGGTCGCAAGGGCGGCTTGAAGGACCATGAGCAGAACGCGCTCGAAACGAACTTGGAAGCGGCGAAGGAAGTCGCGCGTTTGTTGCGCCTGCGCGACATGGGCGGCATCATCTGCGTGGACTTCATCGATCTCTACGAGCCCGAGAACAGGAAGAAGCTGCACGCCACCTTGAAGGAGGCGATGGAGGACGACAAGGCGAAGCACAACGTGCTTCCCATGAGCAAGTTCGGCGTGGTGGAGATCACCCGCCAGCGCGTGCGCCCCGAAACGGAGATCGTTACCACGGAGAACTGCCCCACCTGCAACGGCACGGGCGAGGTGAAAGCCCCGGTGCTCATCATTGATGAACTGGAGCACGCCCTCCATTACCTGCACGGGGAGAAGAACATGGGCGGGCTCACCGTGGTGGTGCACCCCTTCATACACGCTTACCTCACCAAGGGTCTGTGGAGCAAGCAGCGCCAGTGGTGGTGGCGATGGAAGAAGAGCGTGAAGGTGAAGCCTGAGGGCAGCAGCCAGTACCTCGATTTCAGCATCCAGGACAGCGCCGGCAACGCGATACCGTTATAGTGCGGTGACGCACATGGGGCCGCTTTGCACAGGCGTGCCCACATTTGCCCCATTACGCTCCACAGCTGTGGCCCAAGGTCTTGTCATGCGCTCAACCGGCAGCCGCTACCGCGTGCGTGCCGAGGACGGGTCCGTGCATGATTGCGTGGCCAAGGGCAACCTGCGCATCAAGGGCTACACCAGCACCAACCCCATCGCCGTTGGCGATCGGGTGGAGTTCGAACCGCAGCGCAACGCCGAGGAAGTAGGTGCGGTCACCGCCCTGCACGACCGTAAGAATTACATCGTGCGGCGTAGCGTGAACCTCAGTCATCACAAGCATGTCATTGCGGCCAACCTCGACCAGGCGTTGCTGATGGCCACCGTGGCAAGTCCCCGTACGTCCTGTGGCTTCATCGATCGGTTCCTCGTTACCGCTGAAGCGTACAGTGTGCCATGCGTTCTGCTGTTGAACAAAGTGGATGCGCTTGATGAGGATGAAAGAGCCCTGCTGGAAGAGTACCGCGCAGCGTACGAGTTGGCTGGCTATAGAGTGGTACTGACATCAGCGAGGACCGGAACCGGTGTGCAGGAGGTGAAAGACCTGTTGAAAGGAAAGGTGACCTTGGTGGCCGGTCACAGCGGTGTTGGCAAAAGCACGCTGGTCAACGCCATTGATCCATCGCTCGACCTGGACACGCAGGAGATCAGCGAAGCCAGCGACAAGGGACAGCACACCACCACCTTCGCCGAGATGTTCGAGCTGCAGGCGGATGTGCCCACGTTCATCATCGACACGCCGGGCGTGAAGGGCTTCGGTCTTGTGGACATGACCCCCGACGAGATCGTGGACCAGTTCCCCGAGCTCTTCAAGTTGAAGGGTGAATGCCGCTTCAACGACTGCAAGCACATGAACGAACCGGGCTGCGCGGTGAAGCGTGCGGTGGAAGCAGGTGCCGTGGCAACCAGCCGCTACAGGAGCTACGTCGATATGGTGAACGGCGTGGAGGACGATGGTCCGTACCGCCTTGATTGAACAATCGAAAGATGAAGAAGATCGCAATGACCATGCTCACCACGGCCTTGTTGCTCGTGGCTTGCACCTCCACCAAACCCGTGGCCGATGCGCCCGCCAAAGTGCCCTACGTGCCTTTCGCACTGAGCCAACAGAATGCCGATGCCGTGATCTACCAGCACAGCAGTGCCGAGGTGTACCGCCTCTACCAGCAGTGCTACGAACTGGCCCGCTTACGGCTGGACGCCAACCTGGCCAAACCGCACGTGCTGCCTACGGCGGTCATCGTGGACATCGACGAAACCGTGCTCGACAATTCACCTTACCAAGTGACGAACGTGAACCGTGGCCGCACGTTCAGCAGCGCGACCTGGGCTGAGTGGACCGACAAGGCCTCGGCCAAGGGATCCCCTGGTGCGCTCGACTTCCTCCGGTACGCCAAGAGCCGCGGATGCGAAGTGTTCTACATCAGCAACCGCGACAACAACGAAAAGGCGGCCACCATCAAGAACCTTGCGGCCCTCGGTTTCCCCGATGCCGACGAACGTCATGTGCTGTGCATGGACAAGACCAGCGACAAGACCGTGCGGCGCGCGCAGGTAAAGGCCGGGCACTACATCGCCCTGCTGTGCGGCGATCAACTCCGCGATTTCGATGAATCGTTCAAGGACAGGGGTGCTGACTTCGGGAAGGCGCGCGTGAATGCGATGAACGACACCCTGCGCGACCACTTCATCCTGTTGCCCAACGCCATGTATGGCACCTGGCTCGACGCCGTCGGGGGCAAAGCCGACTCGTTGAAGCTCGACTTGAAACAGAATTACTTCGGCAAGCACGCGTACTGATCATGCGGGCCGTTGTTCAACGGGTGCGCGAAGCAAGCGTGACCATCAGCGGCGAGGAGCGCTCGCGGATCGGGCACGGTCTCCTGGTCTTGTTGGGGATCGAGGTGGCCGACACAACAGAAGACCTGGAGTGGCTTTGCGGCAAGATCGCGCGCATGCGGATCTTCGCTGATGAGGCCGGTCTGATGAACCGCGACATCAACGAAGTCGGTGGCCAGTTGCTGTTGGTGAGCCAGTTCACATTGCACGCCAACACGGCCAAGGGCAATCGCCCCAGCTACATCCGCGCTGCGCGCCCAGAACAGGCCATACCGCTCTACGAAGAAGCCATTGAACGCTTCGAGCAATTGGTGACTTCAGGTGTACGCACCGGGGAGTTCGGTGCCGGAATGAAGGTGGCGTTGATCAACGACGGACCAGTGACGATCATCATCGACAGCAAGCAACGCGAATGAGCAGGACCAAGTCACTTTCAGCGCCCCTAGCGGTGCTCCAGGAGCGTGTGCACGAGTGGGTCACCACTGTCGGAGTGCGCTACTTCGACCCCATGACCAACATGGCCCTGCTCACGGAGGAAGTCGGGGAGGTGGCCCGCATCATGGCGCGCACTTATGGGGAACAGTCCAAGAAGAAGAAGGACAAGGGGGAACTGGGCGAGGAGCTGAGCGATGTGCTCTTCGTGGTGCTGTGCCTGGCCAACCAGACCGGCACAGACCTTCAATCCGCCTTTGACCGGAAGTTCGAGAAGCGGACGAAGCGCGACAAGAAGCGCCACGCGAAGAACAAGAAGTTGCGCTAGGGGAGGAACCGGCTCCGCTCTTCTGGCGTCGGCATCCGGCACGTTTCCTTCTGCCCGAACCACGTGATTCGGTTGCGCGCAACGAAGTCGTACACCATGTTCCGCAGGGGCGCGGGTACAAGGATCAGAATACTCGCCAGTTTCCAGATGCCGCCGAGATCGCGCAGTACGCGCAATGCGGCTCCGCTGCGGGTCCACGTTTTCCCGTTCCGCTGGTACACCACGGTCGTCAGGTTGCTCCCGCGCAGTTCAGCTGGCAGGCGCTCCAGTGCTGTGGTGCCTTGGAGCGGCGTAACGCGAAGAACGCCGTGACGGTCCTCAGCGAACAACAGGTCGACGAAGCTGTTGCACAGTCCGCAGACGCCATCGAAATAGAGCACGCCGCTGCGGTCTTCGGTCGGCTTCAGCCAGCGCTCTTCCAGCGCGAAGGCGTGGATCATCAGCATGCCGATCGTAAGGTCCGCAAAGTCGACGATGCACAGGATGCCGAGGTGCATGAGCGCCATGCCTCCCCACGCGATGATCCGGGTGCGGGCGAACAACGCCAGCGGAAGGAAGAGCACCTCCATGGCAAGGATGCTCCACGTCATTGCGCGGTGCAGCCCAAGTGGCCAGGACAGCATCCACTCACGCAACCACGTATCACGGGCCAACGGGTTCTCCAACAAATGGACAATGGCGGTGCCGTCGCGCCAGCTCGGTGCCATCCACTTGTCGATGCCGCTGATGGTGTAGCCCAACGCCATCAACAACCACGCACCGACGTACAGCACGCGCGGCAAGTGCCACTCTTCACGCCTTGGTCCGAGGCTGAGCGGCTCACCTCGCGGTACCACAGTGCACACGAGCAACAGCCAACCCACGTAGGGGATGCCCGGGTTCCCGATGAGATTGTTGCGATCGAAGAGCGAGGCCCAGCCCAGCCAGAGCAGAACGGATACGATGGGACGTTGCCAGCCCAGCAGCAGCGCCAACCCCAAAGCAGCCATCGCGACGATCAGACCTGTCGCTACCCCTTCGATGTTCAACCACGCCAACGGCAACACTCCACCGGTCAAGTTCAGCGCCGGTTCAGGGATCATCCCATGCGGCCCCCACAACTCCTCAGCAGAGGGTATCAGCATCAGGAAGTGCACGAGCAGGTAGATCCCCAGTGTGATCCTGAAGAAGGTGAAGTGGTAGGGTGAGGTCGGTTTCAGCGACATGGGCCGGGATCGAGCGTCCATTCATCATCGCTGCCGGCGGTGCGCGTGTGCAGCACGAAGCGTGTACTGCGCATGTCGTCGGGCAGACCGAGTTCGCGTTGCAGCACACCGGAGCAAAGCCCATAGCCGAGAACGCTGCGCCATAGGTCCTCGTCCAGCACCGGGCCGTAGGCGATGGCAGCACCGAACACGTTGCGACGGTTGTAGGGTCCGTTGAGCTTGCTGTAAACAGATGGTGTGATCCGCACGCGCAGTGTGCTGTTGTTGCTGTTCTCGTACACCACGTACACATCGCTTGCGAACGTCTCCACGCCTTTCACTTCGGTGAACACGATGGGGAGCGGGGACGCGGCCGTGATGGCGCCAAGACCTTTCACCGTACCGCTCTGCAACAGCCACCCCGCTATGCGCAGGAAGCCGACAACGATGACGATGCCGTAGAGCGCCTTACGCATCGCGACGCTTGCCGTTCACATTGCGGAACAGGAGCATGTCCACCAGCCGTGTCTCGCGCTCTGGCTTGAAACCGCATGGTGCATACTGCTCCTTCGCGTTCTCATAGGTGCCGAAGAGCATGTCCCATACGGGCAGGTCGCTGAAGTTGTTGAAATGCTTGCCGCGTTGGTGGTGGATGCGGTGCATCTCCGGACGCTGGAAGAAGTAGCCCATGGCTTGTGGCGTCTTCACGTTCATGTGGTAGATGTACTCGCCAACACTGCTGTAGAGCAGGCACCAACCGGCGGCTTCCAGCGAAAGCCCGAGCACCAGGAAGTTGATGCTGCCGATGATGATGGAGTTGGCGACGATCTCAAGCGGATGCTTGAAGAACGACGTGATCGTTTCGATGCGCTGCGGACTGTGGTGCACTTGGTGGAACGCGTTCCAGAGGAAGTCCACTTCATGGCGCCAGCGATGCCACCAGTAGAACACGAACGTCACCACGAAGTAGCCGATGAGCCCACCGATCCATGGAGCCAGCGTGCTGAGGTCGAACAGCGATGCACCCTGCAGCCATTTGTCCCAAGTGGCCCTTCCGAGGAAGAGCACTCCGAGCTGAAGCAGGTTGATGATGATGACGCGCGTCCACCAGCCTTTCACGTGCGGCAGTTTCTGGTCCGGAACAATACGTTCCAGAACGATGAAGCCAAGCCCGATGGCGATCATCACACCGATCATGCGCACAGGAGTTTCCCGCCAATGTAACGGCGCAGTCCTTCGGTTATCCCTTCGCTGAAGGCCCCTGGCCACCTCCTGGGCGCGGACCACGGGGGCCACGCCAGCGGTTGCTGCGCCGCTTGCCCCCATTGCCGCTTCCGTTGTTGTTCGCGCTGGACTGACCTTGGCCCTGTCGGCTGCCGTGCGACTGCTGCTGCTTCTCACCGCTGGGGCGATGGCTGCTCTGCTGGCGAGGGCGTTGGTGGTTGTGGCGCGGGCCGCGCTCTTCCACTTCGCGTGGAGGAGGCGGTGCACCATCGAACGGATGGTCCCGCACCACCGGCACCTGCATGCCGATGAGCTTTTGGATGTCGCGCAGGTAGTCGCGCTCCTCGCCGGTGTCGCAGAAGCTGATGGCCAGGCCGCTGGCCCCTGCACGTCCGGTGCGTCCAATGCGGTGCACGTAAGTTTCCGGCACGTTGGGCAGTTCGTAGTTGATCACATGGCCCAGTTCATCGATGTCGATGCCGCGCGCAGCGATGTCCGTGGCAACCAGCACACGGGTTTTGCCGCTCTTGAAGTTCGCCAGCGCACCTTGCCGGGCGTTCTGGCTCTTGTTCCCGTGGATCGCCTCAGCTGTAATACCGGCCTTCAGCAGGTCTTTGGCCACTTTGTTCGCGCCGTGCTTCGTGCGGGTGAAGACCAAAGCGCTCCGCAGCGCCGGGTTCTCCAGGACGTGCACCAACAACGCTCGCTTGTGGCCCTTGTCCACATGGTACACCTGCTGCTGCACCTTTTCGGCGGTGGTGCTTTGTGGCGTCACTTCAACCCGCCGTGGGTTGGTGAGGATGGTGTTCGCCAGCTTGGAAACGTCGGGCGGCATGGTGGCGCTGAAGAACAGCGTTTGCCTTTTGGAGGGCAGCTTTTGGATCACGCGCTTCACGTCGTGGATGAAGCCCATGTCGAGCATGCGGTCGGCTTCGTCCAGCACGAAGAGTTCGATGCTCTCCAAGTGCACATAGCCCTGGCCCATGAGGTCCAGCAAACGACCGGGCGTGGCGATCAGCACTTCCACCCCGCGGTGCAGTGCATCCGTTTGGGGCTTCTGGCCCACTCCGCCGAAGATCACGGTGTGCCGGACCTGAAGGTTGCGGCCGTAGGCGGCGAAACTCTCTCCGATCTGGATGGCGAGCTCGCGTGTGGGGGTGAGGATGAGGCAGAGCGGTTGTTTGCCTTTGCGGGGCCCGGTCGGTGCAGCAACGGCCACTTCCGCGGTCTGTTTCCCGCCGAAGAAGGAGCGCAGCTTGCTCACTCCGCCTGTAGGCTGGGAGGCAGGCGCCGATCCGCTTATCAGTTGAAGGATGGGCAGGGCGAACGCTGCTGTTTTCCCTGTGCCGGTCTGTGCGCAGCCGAGCAGGTCGTGGCCCTGCAACAGGATCGGGATGGCTTGTTCCTGGATGGGGGTGGGCTTGGTGTAGCCTTCGTGACGCAACGCGTCGAGCAAGGGCTGGCTCAGCCCCAGTTGGTCGAATGTCATGATGGTTGAGAGAGATGCGCTTGTGGCGGCGGCCTTGGGGGCGCTGGTCCCCGAGGCAGAGATTACCTGCCAGCGCGTGCCCCTGATCTGTTGGCGGGGCGGGGTGAATGGTTGACTATCGGGGGCGAATGTACTGCGATCGGCCGGTGCGACAGGTCGGGACCCGGGCTTTCAGGCTCGATCCAGGGTTCGGACATCATAGGATAGCGCACTTTCCGCCCCACGATTTGTCCAACCTTCGACAATACATTTGGACCCCTTCGTAAGCACAAACCTCAACCATAACCAAGATGAACAAACAGTACATCACCGCTCTTGCCGCGATCCTCGTCGCTGGCGGGGCCATTGCCCAAAGCAACGCGGGCACCCGCGCACTGAAAGAGCGCTATGACGCATCAGCCGTGCGCCACAACACCCCCGGCGCCGCCAAGGGTGCGGTCATTTGGAGCAATACGTTCGCCAGCGCGAGCGATTGGGTCATCAGCCATGACCCGAACGGGTTCGTGGTGGATTGGCAGATCGGTATCGGCTTGGAGAGCTCCGGCCAGTACGGCACCCCTGCGATCCTGAGCACCACGGCTTCGGATGGTTACGCAATGTTGTGCAGCGACTGTGGGAACAACGGCGGAAGCACCTACGAGCAGAGCTTCCTTACCACGGCCCAGTCCATCGACCTGAGCGCCTTTCCGAACGTTGTGCTCCAGTTCGAAACGCAGTACCGCCGTTTCAACAACGAGCAGACCTACATCGCCATCAGCACCGACGGTGTGACCTGGCCTGTTCCCCCGAGCGATACGGCCACCGTGGGCCTGCCCACGGGGCTTTATCCCGTGTGGAAGGACGGCGAGCTCACGCAGAGCGTTTCCCCGGGCAACCCCACCGTTAAGCGGATCAATATCAGCGATGCGGCCGGCAGCCAAGGCACCGTTTGGGTCCGTTTCTACTGGTACGGTGTATGGGGCTACGCCTGGTACGTTGATGACGTGCGGGTGGAAGAGCAGCCCCAATATGATGTTGTGATGAAGAGCGGTTTCGTATCCCACACTGGCACTGGTGATGAGTACGGCCGTATCCCTGCCGCCCAAATGGGCACCTTCCTGAACGTGGGCGGTGAGTTCACCAACCCGGGCGTGCAGGACCAGACCAACGTATCGGTGAACGCCGATGTGGCCGGTTACAATGCGAACACCAGCGCCGCTCTGCTGGTTACGGACGAGACCTTGCTCATGGACGAGGACATCACCCTTGGTGGTGCACTGGCCCAGCAGCTTTACACCTGCAGTCTCTCGGTGACGAGCGATCAAGGGGGACAGGATGCTTACCCGGACAACAACCTCTACCTGCGCAACTTCGAGATCACGGACAATGTCTACTCCTTGGACGGTATCGATAACCACCCCGCTGGCTACGAACTGCTCACCGCAACCGGTACCAACAGCTTCACGGACAATGCCGATCAGTTGTTCCTGATGACCATGTACTACATCAGCACACCGATGACCGTCACCGGCCTTGAGGTGCTGCTCGCCAATGGCACCGTTGAAGGCGGTACCATTACTGCCAGCATCCACGATACCACGGAGGTGCTGAACGACAATGTGCTGAGCCCGCTGGTGACCAGTTCGGAGACCGACGTAACGGCGTGGCACATCGCCAACGGCCGCGTCGGCATCGCGTTCAACCCTCCCTTCACGCTCAACCCGGGCGTGTACTACGCCGCGGTTGAACTGGTGAGCAACAGCAACGCGAACGACATCCGCGTTCTGGACGATGTCACCGTGCCCCAGCCGGCCATCGCCAGCATGATCAGCTTGGCCAGTGACGGTCTTTCCTACAGCAACGGCAACGCCTATGGGATCCGTCTCAGCAGCGATCCCGCTGTTGCCGTGCAGGAGAACACCGGTGCGCTGGAAGGCATCAACATCTATCCGAACCCCAGCGAGGGCCTGTTCACCATCAATGCAGCCGAGGCCGGCAGCTACCTGGTGGACGTGACCAACATCCTGGGCGAGGTGGTGTACACCGTGAACTTCAACAACCTCACCGTTGTTGACCTGAGTGGCCTAGCCAAGGGCGTGTACAGCGTGCGCGTGAGCAACGACGTTGCCAGCACCGTGCAGAAAGTGACGATCCGCTAGGCGGTATCCGAACGAAACGGGCCCGCGCATCCTGGCAACAGGGTGCGCGGGTTCTTTTTGCGGCCCTACCTGGCCAGGTCGTTGGAAGGCACGTAGGGTTCCATGTACCCTTCGCGGGCCATCTTCCCGCCGATCTCCATGAACTTCTCCTTCTCCGGCCAGGCCCAGGTGTTCAGACCGTCCACGTAGCGGTTGAACATGCAGAAGCTGGCTGCGATGAGCACGGTATCGTGGATCTCGATGTCCGTGGCACCGGATTCCCTTGCCTGGGCAACATCGTCTTCGGTAACGTGCTTGCCGCCGCGTTGCACTTGGTGCGCTACGTGCAGCAGGGCTCGCATCCTGGGCGATAGTGCCTCGTTGGGCAGTCCTGCCTTGATCTCGTCAATGAAGTCGGCCGCGCGGCCCAAGTGCGCACAGGCGGCTGCGGCGTGGCTGGTGTGACAGAAGTGGCAGCCGTTCCACCAGCTCACGCTGGCAGCGATGATCTCGCGCTCGCCCTTTGTGAGCGTGCTGGGTCCTTGCAAAAGGATCTCCACCAGTTCACGGAGCGGCTTCGCGGTCTCGGGACGGTAGATCAGCAAGCCACTGATGCCGGGGCTGTGGCCGGGAGGGAGGTTGATGTGGGGCATGCCGGGAATGTGGGGTGAAAATGGAGGTCGTTCCTGCGCACGTGATCCGGGCGGAGGCCAATACTGCGGTTCGTTGTGCCGATGGCTGGGACCGCAATGCAAGCCAAAAACGAACGGCGCCGAGAAGGCGCCGTTCGGAAATGCTCTTTGGGATCGGTCACTCCGCCAACACCAGCACGGTGTTTTTCATCACTTCCACCACGCCGCCCTTAACGGGGAACTCCTGCACTTTGCCGTCAGCGGTGGTCACCTTCACGTTGCCTGCCTTAAGCACGGTGATCAGCGGGGCGTGGTTGTCCAGGAAGCCCATGCTGCCGTCCACACCGGGCACGCTCACTTGCTTGGCTTCGCCCTTGAAGACCTCCTTGTCCGGGGTGATGATCTCTAGTTTCATGTGTCCATGTGATCATGTGTCCATGTGCTCATGCGCTCGGGCCACGGCCACTTGGGCACATGGACGCATGGTCACATGCTATCAGGCTTTCGCCGCGTCAGCGAGCATCTTCTTACCGGCCGTGATAACGTCCTCGATGCTGCCCTTCAGGTTGAATGCCGTTTCAGGGTACTCGTCCATTTGGCCGTCCAGGATCATGTTGAAGCCCTTGATGGTTTCCTCGATGGGCACCATCACTCCGGGCAGGCCGGTGAACTGCTCGGCGACGAAGAACGGCTGGCTCAGGAAACGCTGCACTTTACGGGCACGGTTCACGGACATCTTGTCGTCTTCGCTCAATTCGTCCATGCCGAGGATGGCGATGATGTCCTGCAGTTCCTTGTAGCGCTGGAGGATGGCCTTCACGCGCTGGGCGCAACGGTAGTGCTCCTCGCCAACGATGGCAGGCGTCAGGATGCGGCTGGTGGAATCCAGCGGATCCACCGAAGGATAGATACCCAGCTCTGCGATCTTGCGGCTCAACACCGTGGTGGCGTCCAAGTGCGCGAACGTGGTGGCCGGCGCTGGATCGGTCAAGTCATCCGCGGGCACGTAAACGGCCTGCACTGAGGTGATGGAACCGCGCTTGGTGGAAGTGATGCGTTCTTGCATGGCACCCATCTCCGTTGCCAGCGTAGGTTGGTAACCCACGGCGCTCGGCATACGGCCCAGCAGCGCCGATACTTCGGAACCCGCTTGCGTGAAGCGGAAGATGTTGTCCACGAAGAACAGGATGTCACGGCCGCCGCTCTGCTCATCGCCATCGCGGAAGTACTCGGCCAAGGTGAGGCCGCTCAGGGCCACACGTGCACGGGCTCCAGGGGGCTCGTTCATCTGCCCGAAAACGAAGGTGGCCTGGCTCGTCTCGAGTTTGGTGTAATCCACCTTGCTCAGATCCCAGCCCCCCTTCTCCATGCTGTGCATGAAGTCGTCACCGTACTTCACGATGCCGCTTTCGATCATTTCACGGAGCAGGTCGTTCCCTTCGCGGGTGCGTTCACCAACACCGGCGAAAACACTGTAGCCGCTGTAGCCCTTGGCGATGTTGTTGATCAGCTCCTGGATCAACACGGTCTTGCCCACACCAGCACCACCGAACAGACCGATCTTACCGCCTTTGGCATAGGGCTCGATCAGGTCGATGACCTTGATGCCGGTGAACAGCACCTCAGTGCTGGTGCTCAGTTCCTCGAACTTGGGAGCGGAACGGTGGATGGGATAGCTCTTGCCGCCGCTCACGTCCTTCATGCCGTCGATGGCAGCGCCCACCACATTGAAGAGACGGCCTTTGATCGCGTCGCCCACGGGCATGGCGATCGGTTGGCCTTGGCCCTCAACGCGGGTATCCCGGGCGAGGCCATCGGTGCTGTCCATGGAAACAGCGCGTACGGTGTCTTCACCGATGAGCTGCTGGGTCTCCAGGATCAACACGTTTCCGTCTTCGCGTTTGATGTGCAGCGCGTCGTAGATGTTGGGCAGGTCCTTGCCGGCCTCGAAACGAACGTCCACAACGGGTCCGATCACCTGGACCACCTTACCGATCTGCTTTGCCATGGGTCTATTTGATGCGGGCCTGCCTGCCGAAGGCAGGGATACCCCCTGTTTTGCGGCCGCGAAAGTAGCCGGACCGGACATACAGGGCCGGGGTGTGGAAAAAAGCGATTCGCGTAGCGCAACATCCCTTTGTGGACCGGTCGTGCTTGGGCGCCGTGGGATAGCCAGTTCACACGCTCATCTTCGGCCCAGGAATGAGGATCCACACCGATATCTCGCAGTTCTACGGGGTGAAACGCCCCGTGCTCACCACGGGCACCTTCGATGGCGTGCACATGGGCCATCGCAAGATCCTTTTGCGGCTCAAGGAGATCGCTCAGCGCGAAGAGGGGGAAAGTGTGCTCTTCACGTTCCATCCCCACCCGAGGATGGTGCTTTTCCCGCACGACAACGACCTGAAGCTGCTGAGCACCCAGAAGGAGAAGACCTCGCTGCTCGAAGATGCCGGTATCGACCATCTCCTTGTTGTGCCCTTTACGCGTTCGTTCAGCCGGATGACCGCATTGGAGTACGTGCGCAACATCCTCGTGGACGGTATCGGCGTGCATGCCATGGTGATCGGGCACGACCACCGTTTCGGGCGCAATCGCGAGGGTGATATCGGCACGCTGCGCCAGTTCGGCGAGGTGTACGATTTCAAGGTGGAGGAGATCCCAGCCGAGGAGATCGATCATGTGAAGGTGAGCAGCACCAAGGTGCGGCATGCCCTGCAGGCGGGTGATGTGGCCCAAGCCTGCCACTGGCTCGGGTACGAATATCCCTTGACCGGCTTGGTCGTGAAGGGCGACCAGGTGGGCCGGACCATCGGTTTCCCAACGGCCAACATCGCCCTCACCGACCCTTACAAACTGGTACCGGGCGACGGCGTGTATGCCGTTCACGTCTCCTTGCGCGACGGTGAACACTTCGGCATGCTCAATATCGGTAAGCGGCCCACCGTGCACAGCGACGGAGAGCGCACCGTGGAGGTGCATGTGCTCGGCTTGGAGCGCGACTTGTACGGAGAGACCATCACCGTGCGTTTCCATCAACGCGTGCGTGACGAGATGAAGTTCAACGGCCTGGACGGCCTCAAGCAGCAGTTGGCGATCGATCGCGACCACGTCTCACGTTTGTTCGCGCAATGACAAGGTTCCTCCCGTACCTGCTCTTCCTCTGTTCGTTGACCGCGACGGCCCAATTGCTCGATGCGCCCGCGCTCGACAGTGTTCGCACCTTCAACAGCCTCGAACGCGCATTGAAGGATCCCCTGAGCGTCCATCGGCTCGACCTTTCCGGAAAGAAGATGAAGGCGGTGCCTGAGGAAGTGCGGCAGTTCAAGAACCTCAACATGCTCGACCTGGGGAAGAACAAGCTCAAGGAACTACCCGATTGGCTGGCCGAGCTTCCTTACTTGCAGGAGGTGCACCTGGGCCGCAACAAGTTCACGGCATTCCCCGGTGTGCTTTGCAAGCATGTGCACTTGAAGAAGATCGTGGCCAGCCAGAACGAGATCGATGGTTTACCGCCCTGTATCGGTGGTCTGGAGAAGCTCGTGGTGCTCGACCTGTGGAGCAACGACATCGGTGCGCTGCCCGCCGAGGCGGAAAATTTGAAGGCACTCCGCTTCCTTGACCTCCGCGTGATCGAGATGAACGCCGAGGAGCAGGCAGCGATCCAGGAGCTGGTGCCGTGGGCCACCACATACTTCAGCACGCCCTGCAATTGCGGACAGTAGCGCGCTTCAACGCCGGACCTTTCTTTGGCGCTTGAAGCCAGAGCCCTGGAACCGGGGGCTTCGTCCGCATGCCACCTGAACTTCTCCTCGCTTTCGAATGGTCGGCCGTTGCGCTCAACATCGGCTTCACCATCCTCATTGCGTTGGAGAAGCGCCCGGGCTGGTTGCTGGGGTTCGTGGCTGCCATTTTGAGCATGGTGGTGTATGCCGCAAAGGATGCGTGGCTCATGACCGTGCTCAACGCTTTCTACGCGGGGATGGGCCTTTACGGCTGGTGGTCGTGGGGCAGAGATCCCGTCTCGAAGACCATTGTCGAGTTCCCGTTCCCCAAGCACGCAGTGCTGCTGTTGCTCGGCTGCGGCATCACGGTGTCCCTATGGGCGACCATGCATTGGTTGCGCATCCCCGGCGACTACCAGTTGATGGAAGCCTTCGTTGCCGCTTTCGCCATCATCGCCACATGGATGATGAGCGCCAAGGTCCTGAGCAACTGGATCTACTGGACCATCGGTGATCTGGTGTCCGTGGTGTACAGCGAGTTGTTGGACCTGCACGGGTACGCCCTGCTCAACGCGGTGTACATCGGCCTTGCGGTGGCCGGATACGTGCGCTGGCGCAGGGCGTACCGTGAGCAATGGCCAAAGCCAGCGGTTACTGCTTGATGAATGTCTTCGTGCCTCTGGCGCCACCGTCGTTGAGAACCACGCTGTAGCTACCGGGAGCCAATGCCGAAACGTTGAAGTTGCGCACAGCGCTGCTGCCCAATAGCTCGTTTATCACGACGCGGCCTGTTGCGTCGACTACCGCGAGCGTGGCCCGTTCGTTCGCCGCATAGGTGAGCGTGATCATATCGTGGGCCGGGTTAGGTGCGAGGCCGAACTCCAACCGCCCGGAGGGATCCACTACACCCGTGCTCAGGTCGAACGTGCCAATGTGATCGAGCTGTGTGCTATTGCCGCTTGTAAAAGCGCCCCCGATCACCACCAGGTTGCCGTGCAAGGCGATGTCCTGTACGTTGTTGTCCAAGGTTGCGGCGGGTTCGAACTGGTCGGGCACGCCGTGGAAGCGCGCGATGTTGCTGCCGTAGGTGAGGCCACTGGCAATGTTGAATTCACCGCCCAGGTACAGTGTCGTGTCCGCAACATGCAAGGTGTGGATGGCACTGATGCCAACACCCGGGAAGACGTAGTTGGTAAGGTTCGGCATCAACTGTTCCCAAGCGCTGCTACCAGCGGCCAGACGCGCAAGACCGAACACCGGCGCTATGTTCTCGAAGAGGTCACCGCCGGCGTGCAAAGCCCCATCGAACAGTTCCAGGTCGCGCACAGCCGCGTTCAACCCACCGGCCAGTTGCTCCCATCCGCCGTTGTTCAGCCGCGCCACGTGCATCAAGCTGGTGTCCTGCGCGCCGAAGACCTGTACGCCGACGAACTCGCCGCCGATGATCAGGTCCCCGTTGAAGGAGGCCAGCGCCAGGATCGTGCCGTTCAGGTTGCCACCGACGTCCTGCCACGACAGGCCCACCAGTTTGCGCACACGCTGGTCGGTGCCCGCGAACCCGCTCACCGTGCCGGCCGCGAACAGCTCGCCATTGTGGATGTGCAAGGCGTGCACCGATGGCGCCTGCCCTTGGAATACGTTGCTGTAGCTCCACATGGTTCCGTTCCAGATGGCCACGTCGGTTGCATTGTTCTGGAACGAACCACCGACCATGACGATACCCGCTTGCTCAATGGCGCACTCGATCGTCCCATCGAGGCCATTGCCCATTTCCTGGAAAGTGTTGCCGTCCCAGCGGGCCACGCGTGTGCGGTTCAGACCACCGGCCTGGGTGAAGTCGCCCGCAACGAGCAGGTCGCCGTTGCCCAGGGTGAGCAGTGTCGTAACGGTGCCGTTGGTACCGCCACCCAGGCTGAACCATGGGTCGCCGGGCGGGTAGCCGGGTTGGATCCAAGCGAGTTCATCTGCGGTGAAACCTTGTTCGGTTCCCCATGTGGCCACATCGGCAATGGTGATGTCGTGCACGAAGGCGAGGTTCATTTCGTCGTGGATACGTTGCGCCAATGCTCCATTGCCGCTCTCGCGCATCAGATGGCCCACGGCGCAAGCGGTGTTCTGCTCGTCGATGAACACCGGATTGCGGTAGTCCAGCACATGGTTCTGCGGGAAACGGCCGGCGTCGGCATAGGCCCGCAGCCGCCCGATGAGATGGATGCGGTTGGCCAACTGGGATGGGCTCAGGCCTTTCGGAGCGCTACTGCTCAGCCGGTCGCACACCATGCGCAGGTGTGTGCCGATGCGGTCCGGCTCGTTGCGGAAATGCCTTGGTGTTGAAGCAAGCGACGCCGGGTCCATGGTGCGCCACTGGACGTTCACTTCCATCAGGTGGGCTGCCAGCGGTGCTTCGGCTTGCGGTGGCAATTGGGCCGTTGCAGCGGTTGTCGTTGCGCAGGCCAAGGCGAGGATGAGTGTTCTCATGGTCGTTCGTTCGGGTTCCGGCTGTATGATGCGGGCCGCGCCGCCATCGCTGCCCGGAAGTGATGGAAAGTTGACGAATGCCGCTGCTTCCGGGCGTCCTCACAGCCCGTGGTTGGTGTAGGACAAGTCGTGACCGATGGCCCTTCACTTCCTTCCCAGGGCACTCAGCACTTCGGTCCTCCTCCTTCTGCTGATCTCCACCTTGCTGTCGTCACTGAGCAACAGTTCATCGAGCGCCCCCACGTTCTTGATGTGCGCACGGTTCACGATGTGACTACGATGTACACGCAGGAAATCATTCTCCGACAGGAACTCTTCGTAGGCCTGCAGCGTTCGGCTGCTCATCACCCGTTCGCCGCGCCGCAAGTGGAAGAGCGTGTAGTTGCGATCGGCCTCGCATCGGATGATGTCGTCCACGCGCAGATGGCGGTCGCCATCGCGCATGGGGATCACCAGCATGCGCGGCGCCTCTTTCTCCTTGTGCGTGCTCACGAGCATGTCCAGGCGTGCGGGCAGGAACGCGCGGTGCGCGATGAAGTGCCCGAGGGCTGCGTCGAACTCTTGTGGCTTGATGGGCTTCAGCAGGTAGTCCAGCGCACTGTAGCGGATGGCCCGGATGGCGTACGCATCGTAGCTGGTGATGAAGATGACGCCGAAGATCCGTTCGGCGATCGCGTCGAGCATCCCGAACCCGTTCATGCCTTTCATCTGCACATCGAGGAACACCAGATCGGGCCGGTGCGTGGTGATGGCCTCGATGCCTTCTTCGCCGTTGGCGCATTCGGCCACCACATCAACAGCATCGCTGTAGCGCTCCAATTGCTTGCGCACCTGACCGCGCGAGAACGCGTCGTCGTCGATGATGATCGCGCGCACCAAGGCGGTCATGTGAGCGTGGTTTGAACGAGTTCGACGAGCGCTTGCGCATTCGGCTTCCACTGCGGGTCTTTGTCGCGCAGCAGTCGCGCGGTGGGTTCATCGAAGGTGGCGCGGTCCCGCTCGATGAGCTGCGGGCGCAGGGCGTGCACGATGTTGCGGACCTCGATCGCGTCATCCTGTGCCAATGCCGTGCGCAAAGCCTTCAAGCGCTGTGGCACGAGCCAGTGGTAGAGGGCAACGTTCGGGTCGTGCACGTCGAAGCCGATACCGGCTGGTGCACCGCTATCGCCTGTGACCTGGCCAATGGCGCGCAGCAGTTCATCGGCTTTGAAGGGCTTGGGCACGCATGCGTCCATGCCCGCGTCGAGGCATCGGCTCAGATCGCTCGGCAGCACGCTTGCGGTGAGCGCGATAATGGGCACCCGGGCCGCATCACCGTTGATCGCGCGGATCCGTCGCGTGGCCGTCATCCCGTCCATGACGGGCATTTGCACATCCATCAGCACCAGCGCGATGTCGTGGTCGGTGTCTGCGACCATGTGGTCAAGGGCTTCCTGCCCGGTGCGCACCACCACCGTTTGAGCGGCGGGGTAGTAACGCCGTAGGGTTTCGGTGGTCACCAAGGCGTTCATGTCGTTGTCCTCGGCCACAAGGATCGTGCGACTTGCCAGGGATCCATTGCCCGTGGATACTGCCCGTTGCGATGCGATCGCTGGCGCAGGTGAGCCCACCAATGGCAGGTCCACGGTGAAGGTGGTGCCTTGCCCATGGGCGCTGTGCACGTGGATGTTGCCTTTGTGCAGGTCCACGAGTTCTTTCACAATGGACAAGCCCAGACCTGTGCCACCATACTTGCGCTGGTCGTTCACGTCCACTTGCGTGAAGCGGTCGAAGATGTCCGGCAGTTTTTCCTTCGGTATGCCGATGCCGTTGTCGCGCACGGTGAAGCGGATCCCAGCGGCCCCCATCCTCACCCCGACTCCCACCGTGCCGCCTTGCGTGAATTTGAGCGCGTTGCCAGCGAGGTTGAGCAGTACTTGGAGCACTCGTGCGCTATCGCCCATCACCCATTGCGGCACATCCCAGGCAACGTTCGTGGTGAACGTGTTGCCTTGCTCTTCAGCGCGGTGCTGGAGGATCTCCGCGCAAAGCCGCACCGTGCGGTGGAGGTCGAAGGGTTCCTTCACCAGTTGCAAGCGACCGGCTTCGATGCGGCTCAGGTCGAGCACGTCATTGATCACCACCAACAAGTTGTCGCCAGCCTCGCGGATGTTCGTGAGGTAGCGCGTGGTGCGTTCATCGCGGTGCTCATGCAGCAACAGGCCGGTGAAGCCCATGATGGCGTTGAGCGGTGTGCGGATCTCGTGGCTCACGTTCGCCAGGAAGCGGTCCTTCGCCCGTTCGCTCTCTTCGGCGCGGTCCTTCTGCCGCAGCACTTCGGCGTTCACGCGTTCCAGTTCTTCCGCGGCGCGGCGCTTCGATCGGAAGCGGGCGATGAACAGCACGAGCAGAACGCCAAGCAACGCGGCACCGCCGAGGTAGGCGAACTTCAAGGTGCGTTGGTGTTCCGTTTCAGCACGGGCAGCAGTCTCCAGCAATCGCGAGGCCTCCAACGCCTTCTCCTTTTTCTCCGTCTCGAAGCGCGTGGTCATTTCGTTCAATTGACGGTCGCGCTCTTCGGTGTTGGACTGCTCCAGCGCGTGCACGTAGCGTTTGTACCACGCAAGCGCCGCGCTCGCATCCCCTTGTCCTTCCTTGGCGGTGGCCACGGCCAGCATGGCGTAGATCCGGTCGCTCACCAGCCCCAGGCTGTCGGCGATGTGCAGAGCGTGCCGTGCTGCGGTATCGGCCTCTTTCGCCCGATCGGCCTTGGAATAGAGGT
The DNA here is from genome assembly GCA_016699575.1 of Flavobacteriales bacterium. NCBI lineage: Bacteria > Pseudomonadati > Bacteroidota > Flavobacteriia > Flavobacteriales > Flavobacteriales bacterium. Next base: position 2,463,962 of record CP064979.1, read on the forward strand.
TGGCCAGGTTGATGGCCGCATGTGCCGATTCGGCCGCGCGCTTGAGCCGTACCAGTAGGTTGTACGAGAGCTCGGCACGTTCCACGGCTGCGGGCAGGTCACCCTTTGATGCAAGGATCTTGGACACGTTGTAATGCACGTAGGCCACGGTGAGCGAATCGCCGATGGCAAGACTGTATTTCACGGACCTGTCGTGGCTGGCCAGAGCCTCTTCGAGGCGCCCGGTACCCGAGTAGGCGTTCGCGATCGCCACGTGCTCCTTGGCAAGACGGGTCGTGTCGTGCGCGGCGCTGTCAAGGGCGATCGCTTCCTGGTAGTACGGCAACGCCTCTTTGTACCGCTGCATGTTCGCGTACACCGACCCGATCGCATAGAGCCTCGTGGAGCGCTGCTGCTGGGTGGGGCACTTCTCCTCGGTCTTCAGCACGCGCAGGAAGATCTCCAACGCCTGTGCTTCCTGTTGCAGCATCTGGTGGTTGAGCCCCACGTTGTACCACATGCCCGCCGCGCCGCAGGGGTCTTTCAAACGGTCATACAAGGCGATGCTGCGTTCGTATGCCGCTTGCGCCGAATCGAAAGCGCTCTTGCGCGTGAGGCAGTAGCCGATGTAGCCGTGCGATTGTGCTTCACCTTCGGGAAAGCCGATGCGCTGTGCAAGTGCCAGCGCGCGTCGGCCATATCCCAATCCCTTGTCAGGGTCCAGGTCGGAATACTTGAAGCAGAGCTTGTTGAGCCCCACCACACGCGCGCTATCGGTGCCCAGCGTGTCCGGTACGGTGTCCTGCGCGGATGCCGGGCGGACGACGAACAGAAGAAGGAATGGGAGCGCGTTTCGCACGTTGCCAAAGTATCGGCCTTCCCCGGTCAATGCCATGCCACCGGATCATCGTGCGACCGTTCGCTCACCGGCCACCCACCGGGGAACGGAAGTTGGGCGTGCACCGTTCGGGTATCGAAGTGCCGCAGGATAAACGGGACTGGACGCGGGGGACAGCCACGCGTTCAACTTGCAAAAACATTCAACGATGCCCGCCTCATCCTTTCGTCATCTGTTGATCCTTATCGCCCTGGCGAGCCCCTTTCGCGCGTTGGCCCAGGGCGGTGTAGGCATCAACAACCCGGCGCCGCATGCCAGCGCGCTCCTCGACCTGACGAGCTCGGCCAAAGGGCTGCTGACGCCCCGCATGACCACGGCCCAGCGCACGGCCATCGCCGGTCCGGCCACCGGTCTGCTGGTGTTCGACACCACCGTCGGCAACTTCTTCTATTTCAATGGCACGGCCTGGGTCATGCTCACGAGCGGCCCAGCGGGCTGGTCCTTGAACGGCAACATGGGCACGAGCCCAGTGCTCAACTACATCGGCACCAACGACCTCACGCCGCTGGCCTTCCGCATTGGTCTGGTGAACGCGGGACGGCTCGACTTCGCGAACACGTGGATGGGCTGGCAGAGCGGGAACGCGATGACCGTGGGAACGCAGAACAGCTTCTACGGCGTCAATAGTGGCGCAGCGAATACGGCCGGATCGAGCAATACGTTCATCGGGCACAGTGCGGGCGCGGCCACGACCAGCGGCACCGAGAACACGTTCGTCGGCGCCACTGCGGGTCAGTCCAACTTCGTTGGCTTCAACAACACCTTCCTGGGATCGGGCGCAGGGCGCAACACCTTCAATGGCGCGAACAACACCCTGGTGGGGCGCAATGCGGGTTTCGCGAATACCAGCGGGGCCACGAACACCTTCATCGGCAACAGTGCAGGAGCGGCCAATGTGAACGGGAACGCCAACACCGTGGTGGGGTCCGGGGCCATGACCGCGAACACCTCCGGTTCGTCCAATACCATGTTGGGTGCGGCGGCGGGGCAGTCGAACACGACCGCCTCGAACAACGTCTTCATCGGCAGCCAGAGCGGTCAACAGAACACGACCGGCTCCGTGAACACCTTCGTGGGGACCTCGTCCGGTGCGTTCAACACAACGGGCACGGACAACACCTTCATCGGGACATCTGCGGGCATCACCAACGTCGATGGGTTGCGCAACACCTTCATCGGACGGAGCGCCGGAAGGCTGAACGTCTCTGGTGGCGACAATGTCTACATCGGTGTGAACACCGGTTACAACAGCACGGGTGACCGCAACACGTTCGTGGGTCGTAGTGCCGGGGTGAACAGCACGGGCTCCGACAATACGCTGATCGGCTACAATTCGGCTGCGGTCCTGAGCACAGGTACGGGGAATACGACCCTTGGGCAGCAGGCGGCCTGGGGCCTGAGCACGGGTTCCGACAACGTGTGCATCGGGATGAGCGCAGGCTACAACACCGGTGCCGGTGTGGACAATGTGATGGTGGGCCGAAGCGCGGGCACGAGCAACACCGGTTCGCGGAACACCTATATCGGCCGCAGCAGCGGAGGCAGTCCTGCGCTCACCAATGCCACGGCGATCGGCTACTTCGCGCAGGTCACCATGGACAACAGCCTGGTGCTCGGCGCTACAGGCGTGAACGCGGTCAACGTGGGCATCGGGACCACCGCGCCGCAGTATGGCCTGCATGTGCTCCGGGCGGCACCGGCTTCAGCCACCCTCGGTCTCCGCAACACGGATGATTCAGGGGTGAGCGGTGCCCACTACTTCGGCGCGGCGGGCACCCTTTGCGGAGTGACCGGATGGGCCAACCTGGGCAACAGCTACACCCCGAACACCCTGGTGCATGGTACGCTCAACAATGCATCAGCCACCTTCATCACCAATGGCAGCGAGCGCATGCGCATCGATCAGACCGGCCAGGTCGGTATCGGCACGAACGCTCCCGCGAGCACCCTTGAGGTGAACGGATATACCATGCTCGGCAGCAACGCACCGGCGGTGAAGATGCTCGAGCTGAGCGGCACCACGGCGGCCGCGCAGAACTCAAGCACGATCATCCCGTACGGAGCCGGCGTCTCCCGTGTCATCGCGGTGAATGTCCTGGTGGAATGGTCTCCCGGTGTGTGGATCCCGGCGGGCTACACCCTTGGATTCGGCACGCACTACCAGTATACCGTGATGGCCGCAGGCGTCAACGTGATCAACGTGGCCGCGCAATCCGCATCCATCCTGAGCAAGCCGATCAAGATCCTGGTGATCTACGCCCCATGAGATCATGGGCGGCCATAACAGCGGCGGTTCTCGCCTGCTCCTGCCATGCGCAGTTGCTCACCGATGCGGGTGCAGCCATCACCATCACGGCAGGCACGCAGCTGACCGTGAAGGGCGATGTGCTCGCGACCACGGGTGCCACCGTGGCGAACGCAGGCAACATCGACCTCAGTGGCAACCTCACGAACAACAGCGGCGGACAGCTCTTCGCGCCGGTGGCCGGAACGGTGATCATGAACGGTGCAACGCAGACCATCGACGGGACTTCCGTTGCCGCCTTCGATGGCCTCGACCTGCAATGCGCCTCACTCGGCCTGCAGCAGGATGTGGTGGTCGGTGGCACCTATCCCGCGCCCGCTGGTGTGCTGCAATTGCGCGATGCCGTTGTGCAACTGAACACGCACCGCATCACCGTGAGCAACGGCGCCTCCACGGCCATCACCCGCCTGAACGGGCAAATGGTGAGCGAGAGCGATCCGTTGACCGGTTACGGCGAGGTGGAATGGCACATCGGCGCGAACACCGGGAACTACAAGGTGCCGTTCGGTAACGGCAGCGCGTACTTGCCGGTGGTGCTGGCTATTTCATCGGCGGGTACCGGGCCGGGCACGTTCATCTTCGCCACCTATCCCACGGATCCGTTCGGCGCACCCAACAACCGGCCGTTGCCAACGGGCATGACCGTCTTCACGGACCTGGCGGGCAACGAGAACGCGCACAACGTGGTGGACCGCTTCTGGCCGATCACCACCAATGGTTACACGACAGCGCCCACCGCCATCCTCAACTTCAACTACCAGGACAGCGAGTGGAACAGCGGCACCAACACCATCGTGGAAGCCGCGCTGCAGGCGCAGCACTTCAACGGTTCCGTGTGGTCGCAACCGCCGAACGGCATCGTCAACACCGTGCAGAACGTGGTGATCACGGCCAGCACCAGCAGCTTCGACTTCGTATGGGCGTTGGTGCAGAGCTCAACGCCGTTGCCGGTTGAACTGCTCCACTTCGATGCACGGCCGGAGGAAGCGGAAGTGTTGTGCACGTGGGCCACGGCCACCGAAACGAACAATGACTTCTTCACCGTGGAGCGGAGTGCGGACGGGGAGACGTTCTCCGACATCGGCGAGGTGGACGGTGCGGGCCAGTCGCAGACAACCCTGGCGTATGCGTTCAGCGATGATGCACCGCTGGACGGGCTCTCGTACTACCGTCTTCGCCAAACGGACTTCGACGGCACGGAGACATGGTCGCAGGCGGTGGCCGTGTGGCGCGGTGCACCTGCGAGCGAACTCGTGCTCTATCCCAACCCGTGCGGGGATGAGCTCTTTTTTGCGGGTGGTTCGCTACCGGAGGAACGAGCATCAATCCTCGACGCGACCGGTCGTGTAGTGGTTGATCGTGCCACGCTCGCTGGTGCGCGCATCGATGTGTCCACGCTCCTGTCGGGCAGCTACATCGTGCAGCTTTCGACAGAGGGTGGACGTCGCTCAGCGCGGTTCTTGAAGCGTTGAGGCCCGCTCTGCCGTCGGGGCTGCATTGTGCGTGTGCCGTCGAGGCGCTTGTGCCGGACTACATTGCGGGCACAACCGATGAACAACACCGAACAACTCTTCGTGCGCATGGCGCTCGATGCCTGGAACCGGGAGATCAAGGCCACCGATGTACTGCTGGCGAAGCTCAGCGATGAGCAGTTGATGCGCGAAGTCGTTCCCGGCCGCAATCGGGGCATTTACCTACTTGGACATCTAGCAGCCGAACACGACCAGATGATGCCCTTGCTGCGGTTCCGCGAAGCAATGCATCCGGAACTCCACAAGCCCTTCATCAACGAACCCGACAAGGCCGTGGCCGACCTGCCTCCGCTGTCGTTGTTGCGAGGGCACTGGAAGGAAGTGAACAGCACGTTGATGGACCACATCAAACAACTGCCTGCAGGGGAATGGTCCACGCGGCACGCGAACATCACCGAGGAGGACTTCCCCAAGGAACCGCACCGCAACCGGTTGAACGTGCTGCTGAGCCGCACCAGCCACTTGGCGTACCACCGCGGACAGCTGATGCTGTTGAGCGGCAAATGACCGTCGCAGCATGAGCACCTCGTTCAAGCCGGACGGCTACAACTCCGTCTCGCCGTACTTCATCGTTCCCGATGCAAAGCGTTTCGTTGAACTGATGAAAGCCCTGTTCAACGCGAAGGAATTGCGGAGCTATGACATGCCCGACGGCACCATCATGCACGCCGAGATGATGCTGGTTGACTCGGTGATCATGTTGGGGCAGGCATCGGAGAAGTTCCCTGCCGTGCCCATCGTGATGCATGTGTACGTGCCCGATGTCGATGCCGCTTACGCGAAGGCCCTGGCCTTGGGATGCGAAGCGGTGGAAGCTCCGAAGCAGCGCGAAAGCGATCCTGATCGGCGCGCATCCTTCAAGGACTACGCGGGGAATTGGTGGAGCGTCGGCACGCAGTTGTAGGGTGTCGCATACATTTCCCCGAACCTTCCCCATGGCTGCCGGTCCATATCACTGGTTCCTCAATACCCTCGTTCGTGTGCATGTCGCTTGCGATGAGGGTTCGGACCGCATCTCCTACATCGAGCATCATGTGTGCCAGGGCGAGTCGCCGCCGCTGCACATCCACGAACGAGAGGACGAGATCTTCCACTTGATCGAGGGCAACTTCACCTTCCGGCAAGGCGATACCGACGTGAGGAAAGGACCGGGCGATGTGATCTTCGTTCCCAAGGGCACGCCGCACACGTTCCGTTGCGATTCCGCGACCGGGCACTTCTTCAGCATCACCACAGGGCGCGACTTCGAGCTCTTCCTGCGCGCCATGTGGCGGCCGGCAGAGCGCGCCGAGCTGCCCACGCCCGTCGCGCCATCGCCTGCCGACATTGAAGCGTTGGGCAGGGCAGCAGCAGAGCATCACATGCCGGTGGTCGGTCCTCCGCTCTAAAGACACTAACGCCTGCTAGCTCAGGCCTCCCGACAAGTCGGACGAAGCCCCGCCGTCGCTGTTCGATCGTGCCCTCACTTCCTCGCCGGATCCCCGGAGCCGCCCATCATGCCGAGTTGCTCCATCATTTTCATCTCCTCCATGTAGCCCCAGTGCTCCACGATCTTCCCGTTCTCGAAGCGGAGGATGTCCACACAGTTCACGTCGACGGACGCATTGGTGGCAGGCATGCCTTCGCCCATGGAGCCGGTGTTCTTCCCCGTCCAGCGGTAATGCGCGATCACGCGGTCGCCCTCGGCCGTCAGGTGCTGGTCCTCCGCCTTGTTGTCGGTGAAGGCCGCGTTGGACATGGCGATCATGTCCTTCAGCTTCTGGATGCCGGAGGAAGTGACGCCCGGGATGGTCATGTGGGTCGTGAAGTTCTGGGCCATGATCCCGTCGAGGCCATCGGTCTTTCCGGTCCACCAGGCATCGAGGAAACTCTGGGCGCCTTGTTTCATTTGGTCCGTGGCCGCTTTGTTGGCACTGTCGGCCGCGTGCAAGGCGGCGTGGTCGGCCATCATTTTGTCGTGCTCCGGGTGGGAGCCACCGCCGCAAGCTGCGAGGAGCGCCAGCGGAAAAACGAGGAGAAGGTGTTTGGTCATGGGGTTGAGGATGGTGAGTGTGGCCCGAAGCTATTCACCCTGTCCGATCGCTGGCGGTGCCGTCACGCGGCGTAGAGCAGTGATCGCGTTCGAGGTGGCTTTGCCAATGAATTGTTCCGTGAAAGTACCGTCACAACCACTGTGAAGCACCCATCACCAAGAAGAAGGATCGAAGTCGATGCGCACGTCAGCAATGACGGTTCTCACCCGTCTTCTGTAGAGAAACCAGCGCGATGGCCTCGCATGCTAACCAACGTTCTATTGCGCTCAGCTTCTTGACGCGGTTGCTTGGCACCCTGAACCAACAGCCCCATGAAACGACTCTCCACTGTTCTATTGCTGGCTGCAAGCGTCGCATCACCTGCGGTCGCGCAGACACCGGAACCCGCCCAGATCTTCGGCACCAACGGCTGTGCGGATATCGCCTTGCCCATCACATCCCAAGCGGCCTTCAAGAGCCACGCTTTGCAAGCCGACGGCAAGCTCTTGCTCGCAGGCTGGGGTGGAAATGGCTTTCCCTACTACGCGCTCATGGCCAGGGTCGACACCGCATGCGGTGCGCTCGACCCCACCTTCGGGCAGAACGGCGTGCTCGCGCATCACTTCGAGCAACGCACCATCTGCAGCAGCATCGCGGTGCAGGCCGATGGCAGGATCGTGGGCGGCGGTTTGATCGCGGCCAGCAACGCGGGCTCCGGCCAGTTCCCCGGAGTTTGGCGCTACAACGCGGACGGATCGGTGGACAACACCTTCAACGGGACAGGCTACAACAACACTGGCTTCTCCACGGGCTCGGCCACGGGCAAAGCGGAAGAGGTCTTCATCGATGCGGATGGCCGCATACTCGCCGCCATCATCGGCAATGCGCAACTGGGTGTGTTCCGCTATACGACCGACGGAGTTCTTGATCCCAGCTACTCAGCGGACGGTCGCGCGGAGATGCCCGTTGGTTACACCCCGTTCAACGAGGACCTTGGCGCGGTGATGGACCCCGACGGATCCGTGACCATCGCCGGTCTCGTTGGTACGAGCCCATTCGATCCGTACTTCATGGCGCTCGCTCGTTTCCTTCCCGATGGCGATCCCGATCCGGCTTTCGGTACCAACGGCCTTGCGCTGCATCCGACCATATCAACCAGCCATCTCGGCGGCCCCGATGGTTTCAAGGATTGGAGCATGGTGCGCCGCCCCGGTGGCGGATTCCTCGTGGGCTATGGCGCGCACGACGGCGATACGCGTCCGAGCATTGCCGCATTCAACGAGGATGGCTCCATCGATCTCACCTACGGCACCGATGGTATCTTCCAGGTCACGGGAAGCAATCCGGTGGGCAGTGGGCTGTGGATGGATGATGATGGAAGCGTACTGCTCTTCCACCGGCAAAGCAACATCACCAATGGACCTGGTGCCATCTTGAGGTTGACACCCGGCGGGCAACCCGACGCGGGCTTCGGCACCAACGGCGTGCTCCAGTCGCCGTTCGCCAACCGCGGTTTCGTGCATGGCTTCCGGCTCAGTGGCGGAGACCTCATCACCTACGGCGCGAACAACAACAATGGCAACGGCTCTGTGTTCCGCTTCAGCCTGGATGTGGAAGCGAACGCGTTGCCTGTTATCTCCTTCGACTTTCCGGACCTCACCGTGAGCGGCGGCGGCAGTGTTCAGTGGTTCCTCGATGGAACACCGATCGGCGGTGCTATGGCGAGCACACACACACCCACGCAGAACGGCACTTACACCGTGGAGATGAACTCCTTCGGCTGCATCAACACCTCGCCGCCCTTCCAGTTCCTGAGCACGGGCATCGCTGATGCGCAGGAAGCAGGCATCACTTTCCGTCAGGACCTGGCTGCTGGTGTGCTCTTCATCCAGAACAATGCGGCCGCCACCGACTGGTTGCTCGTTGATGCGAGCGGTCGCGCATTGCGCAATGGTGTGTTGCGCTCAGGAGCGAACGAGGTTTCTACGACCGACTTGCGCAGCGGGGTGTACGTGCTGCGCTGCGGTGGGCAGGTGCATCGGTTCGTGAAGCCTTAATGAAGACGAACGAATGAGCAGGCCCGCTTCAGAGGAAGCGGGCCTGTTTGCATTTGGGGAATAGCGTGTTGTTACGGATCACTAAAGTTGCTTCGCTTCGTGCTGATGCTCCATTTGAGTGCAGATGCGCGCTCACGATCGCAACCAAGGAGCAAGCCTCGGCTGGACCTTCGCCCCAGCTCCTGCCAGCACGTCGAACGAGTTGGAGAGGATAATGATCCACCGCAAGGCGCGTTGTAGCACCATGAAACCGGAACGCATGCTACTTCGGACTCTCGCCCTGGTTGTGATCGCAACGCTGATCCGATCCGATGCGATGAGCCAGATGACCCGGTTCGAAGCCGGGTTGCAGCTCGGTCCAAGCCTCAGCTGGTTGCGCGGCAACAAGGCGATCGACGGTACCGATGCCCTATTGGGCCCTGCCGCCGGCCTCTCATTGCAGTATAACACTTCTTCCGTGTTCGGGATCCGCCTCGGCGCGGGTTACCAGGAGAAAGGGTACAGCTCCGATGTCACCTTCACCGACATCAATGGCAACACGATAGGATCGGGGACCGTTCGTTACGAGCTGCACTATCTCAGCATTCCGCTGATGCTCCGTTTCGGGTTCGGCGAGAAAGTCAGGGTCACTGCCGGTGCAGGTGGTTACGCCGGCGTGCTGATGTCCGGGCAGCTCACGTCCAAGGGCTTCGACCTTGCGGACCAGACCGTGACCGACGATTTCGAGAACCTCGATCTCGGCATCTGCGCCAGCATCGCCGGGTCCTTTCCGCTCGGTGCACACTTCGGGCTGAACACAGAGGTGCGCTACGACAAGGGGCTCACCAACATCAGCGCGCTGCCGGTGGTGGACGATGGCAGCATCCGCACCAACGCGGTGAGCCTGCTTGTTGGTTGCAGCTACCGGTTCGGCAAGGCGATCTAGCTTCACCGGCGGCGTTGCGTTGCGCCGCAATGGTGATGCCCCTGCGTGTGTTGCTTGCCTGTGCCCTGCTCGGTGGATCGATCTTCGCCGGCGTGCTGCGTGCGCAGGATCATGCCGCGTTCGCCGATAGCATGCGCCTCGCGCACCGCATCCCCGAGCTCGGGTACGCCGTGGTATCGGCGGACAGCGTGTTGGAGCTGCATGTGCTCGGCACCAAGCGGGTCGATCGCGCCTGGCCCGCGGATGAGGACGACCGTTTCCGCATCGGCTCCAACACCAAGACCATCACCGCGCTCATCGCTGCACAACTGGTCCATCAAGGGAAGCTCTCGTGGGACACGCGCTTCTTCGACCTCATTCCGGAGATGCGCAAAGGCGCGCGCAAGGTGTACCGGCAACTCACCCTGCGCGACCTGCTCAGCTTCCGCACGCGGCTGTACAAGTACACCTACACCGATGCGGAACCCCGGCGCGAAGACCTCACCGGCGATGAAGCGGAACAACGGCGCCAGCTCGCGGCTTGGGGCTTCGCGCACAAGCCACTGCACACCAAGGACAGCATCAACTTCTCCAACCTCGCTTTCGTGGCCGCTGGGCTGATGTTGGAAAAGGCCAGCGGGCGCAGCTATAAGCAACTGGTGGGCGAGCTGGGCGCGCAACTCGGTATCCATTTCGACTTCGGTGCGCCCAATACCAGCGACACGCTTCAACCTTGGGGACACGATGCGCAACTTGTTCCGCAGCCACCTTCAACAGATCACAAGCTTGCTTGGCTCGAGGCAGCGGGCAACATCAATGTGAGCCTGCCCGAACACGCGCGTTTCATACAGGAACTGCTGCGCGGAGCGCAGGGTCGATCACCGCTCCTCCCACAGGCCGGGTTCGATGATCTTCTCTTTGGTCGGTCGCGCTTCGCCCTGGGCTGGTGGTGGGGTGTGGATGGACAGGGAAAGAGGCTGGCCTGGCACCAAGGCAACCCCGGCAGCTTTCTGAGCGTGGTGTACGTGCATGCCGATGTGGACCGTGCATACATCGTGTTCGCCAACGTGCAAAGCGATGATGCTGCGGAGGGAATGCGGGTGCTGTATGACACATTGAGCGCTGATCCCGGCCAATAGCGCGAGCCATCTACCTTCGCTCACAATGGCAACCAAGAGGAAGCCCCTCGACTGGCAACTCGTCCCCGCCCCCGAGTCCAAGGACCACGTGCATTGTCCGCCCCGTCGGTTCTAACTTTGGCCCGTCATGTCCGCCAAGCAAACTCATATCGGTTTGAGGGATACGCCAGCCTATACGATGGCTCAAGCGGCTCATTATTTGGGCCTGCCCTATAGCACGGTGAAGTCTTGGGTGGTCGGCCAGACCTACTACGATTCGAAGGAGCAGGAGAAATTCCTGAAGCCGCTCATTCATCCAGCTGACAAGGACGAGAACGTTCTCTCCTTTCGCAACCTCGTCGAGTTGCACGTCCTTTCCGTGACACGCAGGGAGTACAAGATCCCCATGCCACAGGTCAGGATCGCGATCGAGTACATCAAGAAGGAGATCGGGACGGCGCATCCGCTGTCGGATGTTGATCTGCAAACCGACGGTGTTGACCTACTGGTCGAGCAGCTCGGTCAACTTGTGGCCGCGAACAAAGGCGGACAAGTCACCATGCGTGATGTTGTTCTGCAGTATTTGAAGAGGATAGAGCGCGATAAGCATGGCGTCCCCCTCCGTCTCTATCCATTCACCAGAAAGGCGGCGTTCGACCAACAACCTCGTTTGGTCGTCATCGATCCTGAACTTTCGTTCGGCCGGCTCGCGCTCGCGGACATCGGTGTTTCAACTCGCATGATCGCCAATCGGATCAAGGCTGGCGAATCGATCGAAGATCTCATGGCGGATTACAACTGCTCTTCAGAGATGATCGTCGAAGCATTGCGGTGTGAAATGACCATCTCGGATGCCGCCTGATGCTTCCAGCGAACCGGAGATCGTCTTCTTTGTCGACCGTTGTCTAGGTCGGCTCAAGGTGGTCGAGGCTCTGACGGCCGCAGGCTACAAAGCCATCCCGCACGATAAGCTCTTCAAACAGAACGCCAGGGATCATGAATGGCTGCCGAAGGTGGCCAAGCTCGGATGCGTGATCCTATCATTCGACGAGCACTTGAAAACGAATGCCCTGGAACGACTGGCGATCAAGAACTCCAAGGCCGGTGTGTTCGTCCTGGTTTCAAAGAACCTGGTCGGTGAAGAAATGGCGGCGGCATTCGTCAAAGCCGCACCGGCGATGAAAAGGTTCGCAGCGAAGCACAAACGCCAACCGTTCGTTGCCAAGGTGTATGGCACCGGCGCCGTCGCCCCTTGGAAGTGGGACCAGCACCTGTAGTTCTGGAAGGGTAGCCCCTCTACCTTCGCTCACGATGGCAACCAAGAACAGAGCGATCGACTGGCAACCTGCCTGTCCGGCAGGCAGGCTCGCTCCAGCCCCCGAGTCCAAGGAACACGTCCGAATTCTGTGATGAAGCACTTCCACAGTAAGTCTCAACTGGGAGAGGACGACGTCAAGTACATCATCGTTGAGAAAGGCGAGCGACTGACGGTTCGCTTTGGTGAAGTGGACAAGGACAATGATGGCGCGCCGATCTCGCAAGGCATCAAGCTCTGGTTGAACCGTTGTGAACTGCTATTGGGAGAAGTGCCGGTCGAAGCAGGTCGTGTGATCATCTGGCATGCTGAGAAGCCCAAGCCAATGCGTGTGTCTGGTGGTCACGCGCACATCTACGCGAAGGAGGTGATTCTCACCGTAGGCAAGACAAGCGGAGAGAATGCTAATCTTGGACTGTTCAACGTTTGGACTTCAGACAACCAGCGCTGCTACGAGTTCTCGAGAAGCAGCAGCATATCGGACAAGGACCAGAAGCGCTTCACAGCAAGACATGGCTGGTCGAAAAGCGACAAGGCGACCATGGCCTTTGAGATAGAACGAACACCTTTGGCCAATGGCTAAGAAGAAGACCCTCGACTGGCAGTTGGCTCCTGCTCCCGAAAGCAAGGACCACGTCCGCATCGACCCCCAATACGAGCTCTTCATCAACGGCAAGTGGCAGAAGCCGAAGAGCGGCAACTACTTCGACACCATCAACCCCGCCAACGAGCAGAAGCTCGCGCGCATCGCCGAGGCGGGCGAGGCCGATGTGGACGCCGCCGTGAAGGCCGCCCGCAAGGCTTACGACACCGTGTGGTCGAAGATGCCCGCGGCCGAACGCGCCAAGTACATCTACCGCATCGCGCGGCTGCTGCAGGAGAAGGCCCGCGAGTTCGCCGTCATCGAAAGCATGGACGGCGGCAAGGCCATCCGCGAAAGCCGCGACGTGGACGTGCCGCTCGCCGCCGCGCACTTCTTCTACTACGCCGGTTGGGCCGACAAGCTGCACTACGCCTTCCCCGGCAAGACCGTATCGCCGCTCGGCGTGGCCGGCCAGGTCATCCCCTGGAACTTCCCGCTGCTCATGACCGCGTGGAAGCTCGCCCCCGCGCTGGCCTGCGGCAACACCGTGGTACTGAAGCCCGCCGAGACCACCCCGCTCACCGCGCTCAAACTCGCCGAACTGCTGCAGGAGGCCGAGCTCCCCGATGGCGTCGTCAACATCGTCACCGGTGCGGGCGCCACGGGCGCGGCGGTCGTCAATCATCCCGATGTGAACAAGGTCGCCTTCACCGGCAGCACCGGCGTGGGCAAGCTCATCCAGCGCGCCACCGCGGGCAGCGGCAAGAAGCTCACCCTCGAGCTCGGCGGCAAGGCGGCCAACATCATCTTCGCCGACGCCACCATCGACCAGGCCGTCGAAGGCATCATCAACGGCATCTACTTCAACCAGGGCCACGTATGCTGCGCCGGCAGCCGCCTCTTCGTGGAGGAAGGCGTGCACGACGAAGTGATCCGCAAGCTCAAGCACCGCATGCGCTCGCTCGTCGTGGGCGATCCGCTCGACAAGAACACCGACATCGGCGCCATCAACAGCAAGGAGCAGCTTGCCACGATCAACCGCTACCTCAAGATCGGCGTAGCCGACGGGGCTGAGATCTACTCGCCGACTTGCGACTTGCCGACTAAGGGATTTTGGTGCCGCCCCACGCTCTTCCTCAATGTGGCGCAGAGCGCGCGCATCGCGCAGGAAGAGATCTTCGGCCCCGTGCTCGCCGTGCAGACCTTCCGCACCGTGGACGAGGTGATCCAGAAAGCCAACAACACGCCCTACGGCCTCAGCGCCGGCGTGTGGACGGACAAAGGCAGCAAGATCTTCAACCTCACGAGCAAATTGCGCGCGGGCGTCATCTGGGCCAACACCTACAACAAGTTCGATCCCACCTCACCCTTCGGCGGCTACAAGGAAAGCGGCTACGGGCGAGAGGGTGGCTTGCACGGGTTGAGCGCGTACTTGAATTTGAATTGAGTAATGCTTGGCGCGATGAGTGCGATGAAGGTTTGGGCGTGCCCCGGCTCAAATGCAGCCGGGTCGCGCTTTCCGCTTCAACTCTAGACTTGCCCGCCTCGAAGATGGAGATCTTCGGGGAGCGAACGATCACTGAAGGAAACTGAGCAGGATCGCGGGTGAACCATTCCGCTGCATAGGCGCAAGGGCCTAAAGGACTTATTGGCACCCGTGATCCACTCGGGTCTGAGGCTCGGATAGAATTCCAGGCGTAGTGGCCTAGTAGAGTTGTCGAGCACAGGGCCCATTGCTCAGTCCCTCCAGCGATCACTTGTCTAACCCAAAGGTACACGGACATGAGACACTGGATCGGCATTGATGTGAGCAAGGCGACCTTGGATGTGGCCTTGCTGGACGAACAAGGCAAGGTCACCGCCGAAGAGAAGGTGGCCAACACGGAGAAGGGACTACGCAGCATGTGGAAGCGCTGGACCAAGATGTACGGGCTGAAGAAGGACCAATGCCTGGTGTGCCTGGAGCCCACCGGCCATTACTCGCATCTTCCGCTGGAGACACTCGTGCGGTTGGAGGTTCCCACCTGGCTTGCGCACCCCACGGACATCATCAAGAGCATCGGCACCACGCGTGGCAAGAACGACCGCATCGATGCACTTCGGATCGCGGATTACGCACGCCGCTTCCACGACAAGGCCAGGCTTGTAACCGCCGATCACCTGCGCACCAACAAGCTCAAGCAACTGCTCGCCCGGCGTGAGAATCTGGTGCGTCGCAAGACCATGCACCACACCCAGATCCGCAACCTGGACCATTGCGTGGACCAGTCGTTGCGCGCGGCCTTCACACGCATCGACAAGGCGCAGATCACCGCGCTCGACAAGTCGATCAAGCAGATCGAGACCATGATCAAAGAGGTGATCGCGGCTGAGCCAGAGCACCAGCGCATCTACGATCTGCTCTTGTCCATCGATGGCGTTGGCCCCGTGTTGGCAGCGCATCTGCTGGCACTCACCGAGGGCTTCCTGCGCTTCAAGACCGCGCGCGAGCTGGCCTGCCACGCCGGGGTGGCACCCTTCGAGTACAGCTCCGGCTCCAGCATCCGAGGCAAAACGCGCGTCTCCAAACAAGCGCAGCCCACTTTGAAGTACCTGCTGCACATGGCGGCTGTGGGATGCACGGCACGCAAAGGCGAATTGCAGGACTACTGGAAGCGCAAGGTGGCCGAAGGCAAGCACAAGATGAGCGTGCTCAACGCCATCCGCAACAAGCTCATCCACCGCATCTGCGCCGTGATCGAACGGGGTACGCCATTCGTGCGCAGAACGGAACCGGCCGCTGCGTAGACTTGTGCGTCGGGCCGAAACGGAAGCAGGCTCTGCTGAGGAGCAACCTGCCAGGGATAGGTCCGATGTACGACAGGCATAACATGGGTCGAGGGCATCAAAAGCTCTTGACCCATGCCTGGAGTTCCTCATGCCTGAAAAAAAACCTGCCCATTGGCTTGCTCAGGTCATAGAATAAGTCCGCACTCGTCGTCCCTCCTCGCTTGCGGGCTTTCCGCTGCAATCGCTCACGCGAAAGGCACGAAGACCATGTGCTGTATGAAGCACTTGGAGCCATTCAGAAAATGGAATGATTGTTGGCGGCGCCAAAGGGAAGCCCACCCACCAGATAACCACCAAGCATGAAAGCGAACGCCTACACCTATGCTCTGTTTATGTCTTGTTCAGCTCTCACACTAACTGCCCAAACCGCCCCAGGAACGGTTGCGGCCAATGCAGTGACGATCGCAATGGAACAAGGGGGGAGCCTTTTTCCCTTCAAGGACGGTGTGGCCGTCGTGGAGCGTGGTGACGCCGTGGGTTTGATCAACCCCAAAGGGGAATTCATCGTGCCATACAAGAAGTACAGGGAGATCATCCCCATCGGCGATGGCTATTCGGTGGTCCAGAACGATGCGGGTAAGCACGGCCTGATCGACGCTAAAGGTGTTGAACTGGTGCCTTGTGAGTTTAACCGTCCAGATGGTGAGACCGGAATCGGTCCATACCTGGGCTCGGGCCATGTGCTGCTTTCGCGAAAGACAAATAGTCCATGCGAGATCAAGGACCTGATCACTGGTAGATTTGCAGTCGGCCCGGCCAGAAAGCAGATTGTCTTTGCTGTCGGTGATGGCGCAGGGCCCGTGTACAATGTGAACTATCCGTCGGAGTTAACGGCCAATGGACTCGTGCCGGCAAGGGAGCGTATTGACTCTGACGTGCCATACACCTCGCCGATTGGATTCATTGACTTCTCGGGTGTGTGGGTGATAAAGCCCAAGTACCTCCGCGTGCATCCTTTCAGCGAAGGTCTGGCGGCTGTCATGATCGCTGATGAGTTCGGGGAGAAGAAGTGGGGCTACATTGACCGGACGGGCAATTGGATTGTCACCCCTCGTTTCACCAAAGAACCTGGTGACTTCCATCACGGCCTCGCTTATGTAGAACCCAAAGACATGAGCGACTTCCGTCTCGGATTCATCAACAGGAACGGTGACGTTGTTGTGAAGTGCTTTGCTACAGCTTCTGATGGATTCGCTAACGGTGTGTTGGTTGCTGAACTCCAGAACGGACAACCACATATGCTCGTAGATACTACGGGCACGGCACGTCCCTTCCCGAAGAATGGTACGGCTTATGGGCAGGATTACGCCCTTTTCATCGATAGGTCCGGATGCCCTGTTGGGTGGACCATAGACCGGCAGGGAGGGTTTGTAGTTCGGCACCAGAGGTGGGGCCTGGTTGATCTCCAAGGGACTTTGATAATTCCGCCTGTGTTCAATACAGATCTCAGCTTCGATCCTGTTAGCGGCTTATGCCTTACCTCGTTCACAGGAGGCGATGGCAAAAAGGTGGAGGGATACATAGATCGCACCGGAAGTTTCGTACTCGTTAAGGGCGCTGAATCGAAGTGGTGAGGTCTATGCGGTTGTGGTCATGCAACCTAGTCTCACCTATCAAAACGGTCGGTATGGAAAGTGCTAAACGCAATGCCGCACCCATGATGAACCATGTTCACGTTTCGTAGCCATGAGCAGAATTGCATTCTTGATTTTGTTGGGTTTCACGTCCTCGAGCTGCTTACCACAGATTGCGTTTGGCGGGCAGTGGGACGCTCGGTTTGGTGGGTACTGGATGGAGGTGTTGACCTGTGCTGAAGAGACGAATGACGGAGGGTATGTGCTTGGCGGGTATACTTATCTTTCCGACACCACTGGTGATATCACCGAACCAGACCGAGGGTTAGAGGACTACTGGGTTGTGAAAGTGGATTCGCTTGGGATCAAGCAATGGGATAAACGCTACGGAGGGATACATCACGACTATCTAACGGTCGTCAGACAAACCCGCGATGGAGGATACATCGTTGGCGGATTTTCCAATTCTGGTGCTACAGGCGACAAAAGCCAGCCAAGTTTCGGGAACTACGACTACTGGTTGTTGAAGACAGACTCACTCGGTAGCATTCAGTGGGATCGGGTGTATGGCGGAAGCATCGGGGACGAGCTATACGGCCTGCGCCAGACATCGGATGGGGGCTACATAATCGGGGGCTTCTCGGATTCTGGTGTAAGTGGCAGCAAAACAGCGGTATCGTATGGGGCCGCCGACTTCTGGGTGGTCAAGGTCGACGAGAGTGGCACTCAACAATGGGATAGGTCATATGGAGGGGACGATCGCGACAGGATTCAAGCGTTGGATCTGACGAAGGACGGCGGGTTTGTTTTCGGTGGGTACACGCGCTCAGACAGTGGCGGTACCAAGACTCAGGATACCTATGGAGCTTATGACTATTGGGTAGTGAAAACAGACTCGACTGGCAATCAGCAGTGGGATACCGATGTAGGTGGCACTGATGACGAGGAGTTGCATTCCTTGATAACGACCACTGACGATGGATTCATGTTGTTTGGTCTATCTGCCTCTGGCATCGGTGGCATCAAGACGGAAGCATCACAGGGTGAACTGGACTATTGGATGGTCAAACTCGATGCCCAAGGCCTGGTACAATGGGATAGAACTTTTGGTGGGTTGGATAACGATGGTGCCTTGGGTGATAACTGGCAGTTTGGGAGTATGGTGGGCCAAACAAATGATGGAGGCTACCTTTTGGTCAGTACCTCGGAGTCTCTAATTGGAGGGGACAAGTCAGAAGAAAACCTTGGGAGCAGGGACCCTTGGCTTGTCTGCACAGATTCACTGGGGAATCTCATTTGGGACAAGACGATTTTCACAATGGGGAACAGTCACGGAGCCTTTGCTTGGCAGAAAGCCTCCGGGTGTTACATGGTTGCCGCGCAACTGAACGGCGGAGTAGGTGGATACGTGACGCAACCTACGCGAGGGAAGACTGACTTCTGGCACACCCTTCTCTGCGATTCTGCGTTGGTCGCGGCATCGGGACCTTCTGCATTTGCCCGTGCCGAACCACTCTCAGTATTCCCGAACCCTACGGAATCACAAGTGGTGGTCTCAATCGCTGACCATGTGCTTGACGTGGTTGAAGTCTCGGCGAGGAATTCTCTGGGCCAAACATTGAGTCGGTTTTCAATCAGTAACAGACCGGTTCGTTCGGTGAGCATTGACCTGAGTCAATATCCAGACGGCTTGTACTTCATCGCTGTCGATTGCGGTGGAAGTCGGACATGGAATAAGGTCATCAAGCAGTCCGCCAACTGAATCCAGTATCTGGTTTGAGTACCATCACCACCATGCCCCGCCTCATCGTGCACGGTCGTGATCTCGCTCGCCGGCTACGGCGCCGGCCTGCCTGCCGCAGGCAGGTCCGCAACAATCATTGGAGGCTCCGCTCGGCATCGGCGGTGAGGCCTTGCACGAACGGATGCTACGCTCAGAACAACAAGGCAAGCAACTCCTCGCGCGTTATCTGGTGATGCGCCGCGACATCGCCGAGGATCCCTGCCAACGTGCCGACCTTGATCGGCCGATGGTCCGGAATGGTGATGTGATGGGTTCCATGCCTTGAGGAGGTCAGCCGGATGTGTAAGCACCCCCATTTTAGGCGCAGCGGTTTGTAAAGGTACTTTTGAGTGTGGTGGTGTTGTGGATGTCCTGTTGAACTGTGGGGAAGTCCGCGCGTGAGCCTGTGTAGTGGGCAGGGAGTTGTCCACATTTCAACAGGAACGCACGGGGCGATAAGCGCAGCAACGACCTGTGCGGGCGCTGGTTGTTATAGCGCCACATCCACTCTTGCGTGATGGTGCGTACTTGGTCCAGGCGTTCGAAGATCCACGCATTGAGCACTTCGGTCCGGTACGTTTTGTTGAAGCGCTCGACCAAGCCGTTCTGCATGGGCATGCCCGGCTGGATGTAGGTGAAGGCGATCCCATTGGATGCGGCCCATTCCTGCATGGCGTGTGCGATGAACTCCGGGCCATTGTCCATGCGAAGGCGTTCGGGCTTACCACGCCAGGCGATCAGCTGGTCCAGCTCACGGATCACGCGTGCAGCAGGCAGAGAGGTGTCGACCGCTATGCACAAGGCTTCCCGGTTGAAGTCATCGATCACGTTGAAAGTGCGGTACTTGCGACCGGTCACCAGCGCATCGCTCATGAAGTCCATGCTCCAAGTGATGTTCGGGCCGATGGGCAGAACGATCGGGTCCTTCACCCGCTCGGGCACCCGGCGCTTCGTACGCCTGCGCAAGTGCAGGTCCGCCTCCTTGTAGAGCCTGTGCACCCGCTTGTGGTTGGCCCCGGTCCCCTCAGTGACCATCTGGTCGAAGGTCAGACCGAACCCCCATGTGGGGTTCTGATCCACCACTCGCATCATGTGCTCGATCACTTCCGCATCGTTCTTCTCCTTGGGCGCATAGCGATACACGCTCGCACTCAAGTTCAACAGCTTGCAGGCCCGGCGTTCGCTGTACTGGCGCTGTTCGACCAGTCGGCGCACGACCTCTCGTTTGTCGTCCGGGCCTACAACTTTCCCTCGATGATCTCCTTGAGCACCTGGCGGTCCATCTGGGCCTCGGTGTACATCTTCTCAAGGCGCGCATACTTGGCCTTCAGCTCCTTGAACTCCTTGAGCTGGTTGGCGTCCAGGCCGCTGTACTTGGCCTTCCACTGATAGAACGTCGGCTGGCTCACGCCATGCTCCCGGCACACGTCCGAAACCTTCTTGCCTGCCTCATGCTCGCGCAGCATCGCAATGATCTGCGTCTCGGTGAATCTGCTCTTTCTCATCCTGATCAAGTTTAGGTGGTTCTACTTCCACCTGCACCTGTTTCAGGGGGTGCTTACAGATGGGCTGCCGCTCTGTCTCGTCACTTCGTATCCCAGCTTGCCCCGGGCCTTGATCAGTTCCTTGCCCGTGAGGTCGCGCGGGATCCTCATGCAGCGATCACGATCTCCTTCACCATGTGCAGGCGGATCACCTTGGGCATTTGATCGGCCTCGAAGTGGGTGGCCACGGCGTCCTTCACGTTGGCCTTCAACTGCTCCCGGTCATCGCCATCGGTGAAGATCGAATGGTCGAGAGCGCGAGCTTCGAAGCCACCTTCGGGCGACTCGTCAACGATGAAGATGATCTCCTTCATGGGTTCAACCGTTGTTCGTTCTGGTCCATTCACGCACGGCTTGAATGTGTTCAGCCTTCAAAGTCGGGAAGCTCTCAAGCAACATTTCATTGCTCCAGCCATCGGCCAAGCGGCCTTGGATGTGCTCCACAGCCAAGCGCGTACCCTTGATGACGAGCTTACCGCCAAGGATGGCCTTGTCACTGGTGATGTGCTGCTGCCAGTTCATGCCCCGAAGTTAGGATGATCGCTCCGTGATCGCTGATGGCCAACTTTGCAATACAACGACCCCTCCATGCCACGCCTCATCGTCAACGGTTTCACCATTTCGCTCGACGGCTACGGTGCCGGTCAGCAGTGATCACTGGAAGCCCCTTAGTCTAGGAACCTCAGGCGTGAGCCTACCGGCACATCTGGCTTGTGCAGGCTAGGGAGCAAGTACACCTCCTGCTCGACCGGTGTGCGTTGTCGCCGATGCAAGAACTGCTTGAAGGCTTCTGTCTTGAGCACAGTGCCATTCGGTGTGACGACTTCAGCGTTGTGAGTCACTCTTACATTCCGTTCCGTGGTCTCGGCTATGACTGCTACCACGCCACGACCTGTTATCTCGAACACCTCAATGATGTCGTACTCTGTTGCCATGGCGATGCAATCTAATCTTGATCCGTCCCAACTTTGATCCACAACAATCCACCATGCCCCGCCTCATCGTCCACGGTTCCACCATCTCGCTCGCCTAAGCGCTCCTCTATCCAGGTCACGCTTCGTCAGAATTTCTGTCGCTGTGCGAGGAACTCGGGGACGGTCGCTCACTTCTTCCGAACTCGCGCCACACAACGGAATCCCAGCCACGCTTCCGGTTTGTGGTAGTGCTGCACACTATTAGGTGAGGCCTCACTCGCTGGATGCGCGTAAGAGCCACCTTTGGCAATGCCAGGGGTCGAAGTCATCTCGGCGGCGTTACCCCGCATGTTGTACAGATTCATGGTGTCAGGCAGGTAACCTTGGACCGGCGTGAGTTCGGAGCCGGGTCGAAGGAACGCTCGTTTCCCGTTGAGCTGCTTGTGACATGGCTGGCAATTGTAGTTGAACACAGCACAGCGGCCATTCGTACTGTCACGGATGCCCAGAAGCCGTTCATACTCCTCCGGTGTAGGGAGCTGGAACTCCACTTCTCCCTCCACGCGCTGATATTCGCCATGGTTCTTTGTTCTCCATGCGCAATAGGCCATGGCTTGCTCATAAGTGATTCCGGCGATCGGATAGTCCATGAACCGCCTTGCGCGAATGCGTTGCGCCTTGGTCGTCACGCTATCGCTCGGTACGGTGGCAGAGATCGACCTGTACATTCTTGTCAAGCCTTTGACAGTGCTCATGCTTCCCGTCCGGTCCCCATAGAAGAGCAAGCCATACGGCAGGTCGCGGATCACGGTCGGATCGGGCATGGCCATGTCGGGGTGCTCCTTGGCAAAGGAGATCATTTCTCCAACCGACATTTCCTCGCAGTCGATGAACGTGCTGTCGTTGATGCGCTCCATGGCATACAGGCCGAAGTCGCGGGCGCTCTGGGCCATCGCGCTTGGTAGGAGGTAGAAGGCCAGCATGACGGATGTCAGCCATCCCTTCATCAGATCAAATGGTTCCACGGTTACCATGCCTGTTGATCAAACTTAGGAAGGACGGAAAGGACGCGAAGTCGTTGTGCGCAAGAGCATGGCTTACAGCATCGTTTGAAATGCAGTAACGACGATCGACCGTGAAGAGTATCAACTTTGGTCTGCAAGACCAGCGCACCGTGCCCCGCCTCAGCGTCCACGGATTCACCATCTCGCTCGAGCGGCGTGCTCATCTTTGAAAGGCCATGAAACCCGGAGCCAACAACGAACGCGTCTTCCGCATGGCCTTCGCCAGCGTGTACCCGCACTACGTGACCAAAGTCGAGAAGAAGGGCCGCACGGTGGAAGAACTACACACCGTCATCCACTGGCTTACGGGCTACGATGAGAAGGCACTGAAGAAGGTGATCGAGAACAAGACCGACTTCAGGACCTTTTTCGCCGAAGCCCCGCGCCTGAACCCCAACGTGAGCATGATCACCGGCGTGATCTGTGGCTACCGCGTGGAGGACATCGAGGATCCGCTGATGCAAAGGCTCCGCTACCTGGACAAGCTGGTGGATGAACTGGCCAAGGGTAGGGCGATGGAGAAGATCCTGAGGAAGTGAGCAAGATCATAGACATACCGGAAGGCCGAACGAACGACTACCTCATTCATGGTGTCTTCGTCGTCATCGCTGCTGGCATTTTGATGCTGGCACATTGGTCGGTTGCGATCCTCACGGCGGCTCTGGCCGTAGCTCTTTTCCTGGCCAGTTCCGGTGTCGAGATAGATGTGAAAGGAAGGCGGGCCAGGATCTACAAGGCCTTGGGTAGGCTGCGTTCCGGGCAGTGGGTCAGCACGGAGCGGTACACGGGCATCGCGATCCATCACACCCGCGAATCGCAGGTGATGACCAGTCGGGCTTCCCAGACCACCGTGCGTGTGCGGACCTATGACGTCCGCTTGACCACAGCCGGAGGTGAGGCTGTGCTGTTCCACGATTTCACCGACTATGCGAAGGCCCGCAAGTGTGCAGTGGCCATGGCCGAAGGTTGGAAGCTGGAACTGACGGATGAAGTGCAGGAGCGGCGGCAAAGGGCGCAAGGCAGAATACGATGACACCAGCGGAAAGTCGATGGTGAAGATCCCGAGGAAATGAGCAAGACCACCAACATCATCGCGCTAGGTGCATGCCTGCTGGGCAACACCATTGCCGCTCAACAGATCTTTCCGTCCCGGAGTTCGGAGCGCCCGGAGAAGGGTGGCCCGCCGAGGTGGAGGAGCACTACCAACCGATCACCACGGACACCACCTTGCTCTTCCATAAGCCGTGGTTGGTTTGGCAATGCACATGTGGTTGGCCCATCGACTATGAGTTCTACTACGACATCGACTTCCGTACCGCGCGCCAATGCTGGGGCCGCAAGGAGGTCTTCGATCGTGTGGAGGTGAACGGTCAATACGGTTTCATGCAGCGCGGGCTCGGTGAACTCCATGCCACTCTGGAACCGATCGGCAATGGGTTCCTCTACACCGAGGTGCGCGTCGATAGCCTCGGTGATGAGTTGCCCTTGCGCACCGTGCAACTTGTCTGGGACACAGACAGCGTGCTGCATACGGATACGGCCGCCGTGGGTGCGTGGGGGTATGAAGGCTTGGTGACGCGGATCACGCGCTACGTGGAGCTGAGGTCGTTGCGATAACCCTACCGCTTCACCTCATACTTCAACGCCACCGCGCCAGACCCGAACTCCTCCCGGCCCAACAGGTTCAAATCCACCATCTTGGAAAGTCCCGCGAACAAGGTGGGCCCACGACCAACGATCCGGGGATGCACCACGATCTGGTACTCATCAATGAGGCCCATCTCGGTGAGGGCCATGGCGAGTTGCACGCCGCCCACACCGATGCCTTTGCCCGGCTGCTGCTTGAGTTGTTCAACGAATGTGCGCAGATCACCACGCACCATTTCGGTGTTCCACTCGGCGGTATCCACGGTGCTTGATACGAGGTACTTCTTCGCCGCGTCCATCGTCTTCGCGAAGGGTTGCATCCATTCCGGCATCCAGTCGGGCCAGACGCCATTCGGTGGCAAACGCCACGCGCTCTCCATCAGCTCATAGGTGTTCCGCCCCAGGAGCATGGCATCGGTCCCTGCGATGTACGCTTCCGCGTTGCGGTGCAGGTCCGCGTCCGGGATCCCCACCGTGTGGTCGTAGCAGCCGTCGAGGGTGACGTTGATGGAGAAACGGAGGGGGCGCATGATGCTCTGAGCTAGGCGTTCTCTTCTTCGTACTGGTTGAACCGGATAACGTCCTGGTGCACGCCGTAAACCATTTGAGCACGATCGGTGGGGTTGAACCAGTAGTGCATCCACCCGTTGTCCATTCGGCGTTCCCAGTTCTCCAGTGGGCCGTACCGGTTCAAGTGGGCCTCTACCTTTTGCACCCGTCCGGCTTCCGATCCCCGCCCTACCGGATCGTCATACCACACCGAACCCACAACGTCGCCTTTGGGATAGACGGCCATTTGGAACGACGCTGTTTCGATCAGGTAGCATGGCTCTTCATCGGAGGTGTCAAGAAGCGGTTCCCCAAATCGCTCAAGAGCCATCAACGCCTCGTTCAAGGGCGAACCAAGTGGAATGTGTGGAGTCTCCAGCTCTATCATGAATGCGCTACTCGTTCAATCGCCGCCTTGATCACGCCGTCCAGTGCGATGTGATCGATCATTCGGATCGCCCTCATGTATGTGCCTCCACTTTTGCCGATGTGCTGTCGTGAAGATTGGTGACCACTAAACGCCGACCATCAGCAAACGTGAGTGTGAATTCAACGGACGCACCATCCTCGTGAAGTGACATGTCCGTTACTGGGATGCCTACAAGACCGAAGTCGTCGCCGACAGCGCGATGTGGATAGGACCAGCCTTCTTCAGGAACTGACCAGGGCTTGGGTTCGTGCGATTGGATCTTCCAGTGAACGGTGCCAGCGTCAAGAACAAGGCGGTGCCACTGTCCCGCGCACTTGAGGAACACCGCGTTCGCATCGCATACAAGTTGACCAGAAAAAACGAACGACTCCGCCACGATCGCCTCGAGAGCCTGTCCGACAAGATCAGGCTGGGTACCGAAGACATTGAGGCTGGGCATTGCGATTACTACTTCGGCTCCCACAGCTCGATCTTGTTCCCCTCCGGATCGTACACCCACGCGAAGCGGCCGTAGTCCTCGTCCTGGCGCTTGGGGTCGATGCGCACACCCTCGGCCTCGAGTTTCTTCAGCAGACCATCGATGTCCTGCACGCGCAGGTTCAGCATGAACTGCTGCTTGTCGTTGCCGAAGTAGTCGCTGTCGCGCTTGAAGGGCGAGAACACCGTGGGCCCGGCATCCTGCTGCCAGATCCAGCCGTGCTGCTCATCGTTGATGCCGAAGTGGTGGTTGTACCAAGCGGCCAGCGCCTTGTGGTCGTCCGCGCGGAAGAAGAATCCGCCGATGCCGGTGACGTGTCGGGACATGGGATGGGGTTCAGTACGACCAAGGTACGCGGGGGTAGCTTTGGGCACCCGCTCAACCGGATTTAACCCATGCAACCCCGCCTCTCCTTCATCACACTCGGCGTCGTCGATCTCTAACGTTCGAAGCACTTCTACAACGATGTGTTGGGTTGGACACCCTTCCAAGACAGCGGCGGCATCGTCATGTACAAGCTCAACGGCATGGTGCTTTCGCTTTACCCGCAGCACGAGCTGATGGAAGATGCCACGGGCGCCGATGACGCAAAAGGCTCTCGCTTCACCCTTGCGCAGTGCATGCGTTCTGCGGAAGAAGTGGATACGTGTTTCGCGGACTTGAAGAAGCACGGCGCCACCATCACCAAGATGCCCGAGAAGGTGTTCTGGGGTGGCTACAGCGGCTACTTCGCCGATCCCGATGGGCACCTGTGGGAGATCGCGCACAACCCCGTCCTGGAGATGGATGCCGCGGGCAATGTGGTGGGGAAGAAAGCCTGACCCGTCCCACCTTTAGTTCACTACCAGCTTCCGCACGGCGGTGCCTTTGGCGGTGGCTACCTCAACATGGTAAACCCCGGCGCCCAAACCGGTGAGATCGAACGCTTCGGTATGGCCGGGATCCTGCCAGCGCCGCGCTTCACGACCGCTCTGATCGAGCAAGCGCACGCGAAGCAGCGTGGCGTCCGCGGAGATCATGAACTGATCGTGCGCAGGCACCGGCCACACGCGCACGTCCAGTGGTGCTGGTGCTGGACCGGTGCTGGTGGTGGCATCCTGCAGCCCGATCACGGACATCTTGTTGCTGTCCATGTTCAACGCGAACACGAAGCGGCCGTTCGGGTGGCGTG
Organism: Flavobacteriales bacterium; assembly: GCA_016699575.1. NCBI lineage: Bacteria > Pseudomonadati > Bacteroidota > Flavobacteriia > Flavobacteriales > Flavobacteriales bacterium. The sequence goes on from CP064979.1 coordinate 2,490,648, forward strand.
CCAGGCCGAAGGCATACTCCGCTTGCGTGCCCACGGTGGTGAGCGTTGAGCGGATGTAAGGGATCTCCAACGGGATGGAGTCCGGCGCAACCCATTGCTCGAAGTCCGGCATGGCGATCACGGTCACATTGCCCTTGTTCACCTCGGCGCTGCAGCACGCATCCCATGTTGGTGCGAAGCAGCACGTCATGCCCCAGTTCGACGCGTAGAGGTACTGGCCATCGGCGCCGATGGTAAGGATGTCCTCGGTGCCGGCTCCGGTCTGCAGGCGTGCGATCACTTCATGGTCCGCGGTGCGGATCACCGAGATATGGTCGTAGCTGAAGTCGAAACCGAAGTTGGCGCACAGGATGTACTTGCCATCGGGCGTGGGGAAGATGGCTTGCGGCCAGTAGTCCACCGGCACAGTATCCACCACTTGGTAGGTCGCCAGGTCCACAACGCTCACCGTTGCGCTGCTCCAGTCGGACACGTACAGCAGACTGTCGTTCACGGAGGTGCAGATGTTGCGCGGATGCTGGCCCACAGGCACCGTTGCAAGCACCTGCCACGTGTTGGCATCAATGACCGAAACCGCATTCCCGTTCTGGCACGAGACGAACACGCGCTGGCCATTGTGAGCGGTCCACATCTTCAACGGGCCTATGGAAACGGGTATCGTTTGCACCACCGTATTGCTGGCCACTTCGATCACTTGCACGGCGTTCAGGGTGAAGTTGGCCACGAAGACGTGCAGGTTGTCTGCAGAGGGCGAACAGCTGTAGGCCAGACCACCCACGTTGATGATGGTGGTGCTCCAGGTGCCGGCGTCGAGCCCTTGCAGGTCAACCACGGTAACGGTGGCACCCGAACCGATGAACGCCTTTGACCCATCAGGCAATACGCACATGCCGCGCGGTGTGGAGCCGGTGGTTATGTTGAAGAGCAGGCTGTCGGGGTAGGCACCGTTGTGCAAGTGCGACAGTGGGTCGGGGTCGAGGCCGCCCGGGCAATCATTGGTGCCGATCCAATGGTCGGGTATGCAGTGGCCCATGCAATCGGTGGTGCCGGGGGGGCATGTGCCGTACTGGCACGAACCATCGTCCACGGTAGCGTGCTCGTAGTAGTTCAACGCGGCGGGGTCCATGCAGCCCTCCACCACGCAATCGCCACCGTCGTAGTTGTACGCGGGGCAGTCGAGCAGTAGGTCGCCCACTTCCCAGCTACCTGCCGTCCACAGGCCGTTGTTGCAGTGCCAGTCGTTCACGTAGCTCATCACCTCCAGCGAATCGAGGCACGCGCCGGTGCAGTCGGCCAGCTGCCCGGGAGGGCAGGGGCCGAAGTAGCAACTGCCGTCATCCACCGTGGCCACCGGATTGTAGTTGGTAGCTGTGCTGTCCATACAACCGGGACCAACGCAATCGCCACCATCGTAGTTGAACTGCGCGCACAGGAAATCGCTGGGGAAGTCCCATCCGTTGTCGCAGATACCGTCGCCCACCCACGTGGCGGGGAAGCAGTTGCCGTTGCAGTCGGGGATCTCGCCGGGCGGGCAGGGATCATAGATGCAGCTGCCATCATCGACGGTCGCCGTGGGATTGTAGTTCACCGCCGTGGTGTCCATGCAGCCCGGGCCTATGCAGTCGCCGCCGTCCCAATTGAACTGGGCACAGAGGAAATTGCCTGGGCTAGCCCAGCCATCGTCGCATACGCCGTCGCCCACCCAGTTGGCGGGTTGGCAAGCGCCATCGCAATCGGGGATCTGACCGAAGGGGCATTGCCCTGCTACAGGTGCCAGGTACAAGCACAGGATCAGAGTGAACGGGTTCCGCATGATGATCGAATGTAACCGACGGATCGGGTCCTGGCGGCCTGCCCCAATCCAACATCCTTGGTTTGACAACGATCGTTGTGGGCAGGGGCGAAGGCTTGCCTGGGCTCCATCTTTACACCGAACCGACCGTCCCACGAACAGCGGTCCATCGCACGTGAGCAACGCCACAACTGCACCTCGCCTTACTTTCAGCAAGCAGGAGCGCCTATGCGGCAAGCTCCGCATCGAAAGCGTGGTGAAGCAGGGCAAGGCCATCAATGAACCGCCGTTCAGGCTCATCGGCCTGCCCATGGAGATGCCCAAGGGCGTGCAGGCGCAGATCACCTTCGCCGTGCCCAAGCGCAACGTGCCCTTGGCCGTGGACCGCAACCGCACCAAACGCCGCATGCGCGAGGCCTATCGGCTGGAGAAGCCTGTCCTTTTCAGCACGTTGAAAGAGCGCAACCTGAACCTTGCGTGGCTCATCGTGTACCAAGGTCGCGCCGTGCCAACATGGGATAACACGCGCAGCAAAATATCCCGGTGCATCCACCGTTGGCTCGAAGTGCATGGCTAATCCCGTGGCATACCTGATGATCGGCCTGGTGAGGGTTTACCAGTACACCCTCAGCCCCTTGCTGCCCGGCGAATGCCGGTACGCACCCAGCTGTTCGCATTACGGTGTTGAGGCCTTGAAAAAACACGGTGCACTGAAGGGCGGCTGGCTCACCCTGAAACGTTTTCTTTCCTGTCATCCTTGGGGCGGCCACGGCTACGACCCCGTTCCACAACCACGTAACCAACGCGCAAAACCAACATGAAGCGCACCATCAAACGCACCCTCGTCATCGGCTCCATCGCCATCGTCGGCGGCCTCGGCATCGCTGCCGGCGACAACTACTTCGAGATCAGCAAGAACATCGAGGTCTTCACCGAGGTGTACAAGGAGCTGAACATCTACTACGTGGACGAAGTGAACCCGGGTGAGATCATGAAGACGGGCATCGACGCGATGCTCACCTCGCTCGACCCCTACACGGACTACATCCCGGAAAGCGACATCGAGGAGTACCGCTTCCAGACCACCGGCCAGTACGGTGGCATCGGTGCGTTGATCAAAACGCAGGGCGAGAAGGTGCTCGTCAGCGAACCCTACGAGACGTTCCCAGCGGCCAACGCCGGGTTCCGCGCCGGTGACGAGATCATCAGCGTGGACGGCAGGAAGGTGAGCGGCATGGACACCGAGGGCGCCAGCAAGCTCCTGAAAGGCCAGGCGGGCACTCAAGTGAAGATCGTGACCCGTCGCGCCGGCGTGGAAACGGAGCACTCGCTCACGCGCATGGAGATCAAGATCCCCGACGTGCCCTACAAGGGCTTCGTGGACGAAGCGAACAAGGTGGGCTACGTGAAGCTGAACGGGTTCACGGCCACGGCTGGCCTCGATGTGCGCAACGCCATGAAGGAGCTGAAGGAACAGGGCATGCAGAAGATGGTGCTCGACCTGCGCGGCAACGGCGGTGGCCTGTTGCGCGAGGCGGTCAACATCGTGAACCTCTTCGTGCCGAAGGGCGAGAAGGTGGTGGAAACGAAAGGCAAGATCGCCGAGTGGGACAAGAGCTACAGCACCCTGAGCGATGCACTGGACGCAACCGTGCCCTTGGTAGTGATCGTGGACGAGGGCAGCGCCAGCGCCAGCGAGATCGTTGCAGGAGCCTTGCAGGACCTGGACCGTGCGGTGATCCTCGGCGACCGTACCTATGGCAAGGGCTTGGTGCAGCAAACGCGAGACATCGTGTACAACAACAAGGTGAAGGTGACGGTGGCCAAGTACTACATCCCCAGCGGCCGCTGCATCCAGAAGATCGACTACGCGCACCGCGACAGCTCGGGCAGGGCCATCAACGTGGCCGACAGTGCCATCAAGGCGTTCAAGACGAAGAACGGCAGGCCCGTGTTCGACGGTCGCGGCATCGCTCCGGATGTGGCCATGGACGAGCCCGAGATGGCCAAGGTGGTCGGTGGTCTCGCTTCGAAGGACCTCTTCTTCGAGTACGCGAACAAGTACCGTGCGGAGCACGACACCATTCCGGCGCCGGAGCAGTTCATCATCACCGATGCCATCTACAACGACTTCCTCGCCTTCGTGAAGAACAAGGATTTCTCCTACGAGACGGAGAGCAACGACGCGTTGGACGAACTGGTGGAGGCCGCTAAACGTGAACGCTACTACGAACATTCGGAGAAGGCCATCGAAGCGTTGAAGGCCGAGCTGAAGCCGAACAAGGAAGAGGAACTGCGCCGCTTCCGCGATGACGTGGCCGAAGTGCTGCGCGGCGAGATCGTGAGCCGTTATGGCCTGCAGACCGCACGTTACCGAGCAGCGTTGGCCGGTGACCCGTACTTGAAGCGCGCGCTTGAAGTGCTCAATACAGGCGGCACCACGGACATCCTCAGCGGCAAGAAGTAGGACCTGATGACGGACGAGCGGACGGGCACCGCGCCGCGCGACCTGTTCCGGTGGCTCTACCTCGGTGGGCTCGCCATCACGGGCATCGGCATGCCGTGGGGCGAGTTCCTCATGAGCATCGGACAGATCATCGCGCTCGGTGGTTGGCTGATCGAGGGTATCGTCCGTAAGTCGCTCGGTGCACGCGTGAAGCACGCATTCTCCCAGCGCGCGGTGCTGGTCTTCCTGTCGTTCTACGCGCTGCATGTTCTTGGCCTGTTGTGGACCTCCGACATGGCGTGGGGCATGGACGTTTGCAGGATCCTGTTGCCCTTGCTCATCCTGCCGCCCATTGTCGCTTCTTCCCCACGATTGCGGCACGACGAGCTGCGCGCGCTCCTCCTCCTGTTCGCCGCGAGCACCATCGCAAGCACGTTCGCCTGCCTCGCGCTGAACACCACGCCGGATGACCACCGCGCGTTGTCGCACTTCATCAGCCACATCCGGTTGTCGCTGATGGTGTGCATGGCGGCGTTCGTGCTGGTCCGCTACTGGCCGAAGCGCTGGCTCCTGCGCGCAGTGCACCTGCTGGCCATCGGCTGGTGCGTTTACTTCCTGCAGCTCTTGGGAAGCATCGCCGGCCTGGTGGTCCTGTTGGTCGTTGCGGGGTGGTGGCTGTGGCGGCGGTCGCGCTACCTCGGAACGACCATGCGCTGGACCTTGCGCCTTGGTATGGTCGCGTTGCCTGTTCTGCTGGGCGCTTATGTGTGGGGGGTCGTTACCGATGCACATCGCATTGATCCGTTGGAACGGGCTCCATTGGTCATGACTTCCCCCGGCGGTGAACGCTATGCCCACGACACCACGAACCTGCAACTGGAGAACGGCCGCTATGTCTGGCGCAACATCGCATGGGCCGAGGTGCACCGGTCGTGGCAGCGCATCAGCAATATCCCCTTGGACAGCACTGACGCACGGGGCCATGTCTTTTACGGAACGCTCTTCCGCTACTTGACCAGTAAAGGCTTGAACAAGGACTCCGTGGGTATGGCCGCGCTCACACAGGATGACCTGTCGCGCATCATGCGCGGCGAATGGAGCGTGCAACAGCGGGATCCACTGGAGTTGCGCATCCGTGAACTGGTGTTCGAGGAACAGCGGTACCGCAACACCGGTGATGCCAGCGGGTATTCATCCGTCATGCGATGGGAGTTCTGGAAGGCTGGCTGGCACATCATAGAACAGCATCCGGTGGTAGGCGTCGGTACGGGCGATACGAAACCAGCGTTCGCAGCGACCTATGACGAATTGCGCAGTCCACTTGACGCTCGCTGGCGACTACGTGCGCACAACCAGTTCCTCACATGGACGATCAGTTTCGGTTTCGTTGGGCTGGTGCTGTGCGTGCTGGCGTGGCTGGTCCCGGTCCGGCTGATCGGCGCCTGGCGCGAACCGCTGTTCGTGGCCTGGGCCTTCGCCTTCGTCCTTTCATGCCTCACGGAGGACACGCTGGAAACGCAGGCCGGGGCTACGTTCGCAGCGTGGTTCTACGTGCTGCTGGTGTTCGGGGTGGACCATGATGGAAAGGTTGCCGCGAAGGTCGTCTGACCAGGATACGGTGATCCCCGTAGCCCGCTACGGTGCCGCCCGGAAGAAACAGAGGGTGCGCATGCGGAAACATTTGCTCCGCACAAATCACCACACATGCGCTACACCAACACGTTCAACGCGATGCCCGCACTGGCCATCGCCGCTCTCACGGTACTTGCCCTGGCCACCACAGGCTGCGGCAAGGAGGACGATGCCGCTCCGGCCACTACCAACACTGGCGGCAGCAATAACAACACCGGTGCGAACACCACCCCATCCATCGTCGGTGCCGACGGTGCGCTCTTCGCCGTAAAGACGATCACCACGCAAACCCTCCCGTTCGTCGGCACGTTCCAAGTGGAGGTGAACACCGGTGTAGGCGTGTTCTATGATGATGCAGGGGCGCAGGTGAACGCAGGCCAAGTGGAATGCAATGACAGCCTCTTCAACTTCACCAACAATGCCTACGTCTACCAGCCCACGGGATCCAACATCACCGGGATCGACTTCTCATCGGGCGTCACCTGGGATGTCACCGGCGGCAATGGCATCCCGGCGTTCACCCGCAATGTGACTTCCATCGCGTTCCCGTCCGTCGATACCGTCAGCACGGCCACCACGTTCCCGCGCAATGTGGATTACACCCTGGCCACCAATTCCGTCAGCGGTGCCGATAGCGTGTACTTCAGCATCGGCGGCATCCTGAAGCGCTTGGGCGGCAATGCCACGAGCTGCACCTTCACCGCGGCTGAGCTCGGCACGCTGCCAGCCGGGACGAGCATGGCACAGATCGCCGCGTGGACGGTGACCAACGAGAACATCAGCGGCAAGGACATCTACTTCGGCAAGGAGACCGTGGTGACGCGCATGATCACGTTGCAGTGAGCCATGCCCTGTCATTGTTCCGGGGCCCCATCTCAACGGTGGGGCCTCGGCGCATGCGGTGCCACCTACAACGCGCCGACCGCCAAGCCCACAGCGATCACCACCATGAAGGCTGCCACCAGCAACTGCACGCCACGGAGCGTCACTTTCGGGATGAGCCGCTTGCCCCAATACGCACCTGCGAACGCGGCCACGGTGCTCAAAGCCAGCAAAGGCCACTGCACGGCGATGCTGTCGCGCAACGGTGAAGCCGTATAAACAGGGATACGTGTGAGGTCGACAAGGCAGGCAATGGCCACGCCGGTGGCAATTAGCGCCTCCTTGCCCAAACCCGAACGCAACAAGAACATGGTGCGCAATGCACCCTGATGTCCGCTGAACCCACCGAAAAACCCGCTGATAAGCCCTCCCGGAAGCAGGTACTTCGGGTGGAAGGAGAAACTGGCAACGGAAGGCAGCAATTCCGTTAGCGCGAACAGCACCATGAGGATCGCGATCCCGACGCGCACAGCGTCCACGGGCATGCGCACGCCTTCGTAAAGCGGCTCCAGCGCGCCGAGCCGATCGAGCAGCCATGCACCGCCGAACGCGCCCACTATGCCCGGTGCACCGAACAGCAATACCGTCCGACGATCGATGGATTTCCACAACAGCCCGAGCTTGAACAAGTTGTTGAGCAGGTGCACCACCGCAGTGAGCAGCACCGATAGATCGAGCGGGAAGAAGAGCGCGAAGACCGGGAGCAGAAGGGTGCCCAGGCCGAAGCCGCTGATGATGGTGACCAACGACGCCGAAAGCGCCGCAGCCGGTACGACGATGCAGGACGGATCCATGAAAGGGGGAGGGGACGGCTATTCCAGCACGATGTTGCCCGAGCTTACCTTGTTGCTCACGTTGAGCGCGCGGTCGATGATGAGGCAGTCGAAGCGGACGGTGTCGCCTTCATCGGCGTCCGTCAGGTTGCTGTACCATGGTGATTCGAACCCCGGGATCTGCACGGTTTCGAACCGTCGCGCGATCTCGCCCTCCAGCGCCTTGTTCTGGCCCGTGGGCGTTATGACCGGGATGCGATGCCCGATGGTGTCCTTCAGTACCCACGTTCCGGTCTCTTTCAGGAAGTACTCGAGGTAGTAGTTATAGTAGTAGTACGATGAGGTGTCGTACGGGGCATCCGTCTGGTCCTGGCCCAGCCCGATGTCGCCATCGCCGTCGGTGAAGCTGAGGGTGATGACGGCGCTATCAGCGAACTGCTCGAAGCTTTTGAACGCGATGGACGGCTGCGGCGGGAACTCCTCGGTCTTCAGGCATGAAGTGAGACCCAGCGTGCCGACCACGGCAACGAACCATCCGTACTTGCTTACCCGCTTCATCGTGCGTCCGAAATTAGCGCCCCTTCCGCATCCCATGACGGCCACCATTGATCCCGCGCTGCTCGAACGGCCGTTCCGGATCGCCGGGCCCGCCGACTTCAACGCGCTGGCGCTCGACTTATTCCGCCTGCATGCCGCCCACAACCCTGTTTACCGGGGATTCCTGAACGGCCTGGGCCACCGTGCCACGAAAGTCGAGCACTGGGAGGATATTCCGTGCCTTCCGATCTCCTTTTTCAAGCAAACGGATGTGTTGCTGGAGGGCTCTTCACCCCGCCTGACCTTCACCAGCAGCGGCACAACTGGTGTGGAAGCGAGCAAGCACCATGTGCCGTGGCCAGCCCATTACGAGCGGTCGTTCATGGAAGGCTTCCAGCGTGTGTTCGGGCATGTGCGCGACTGGCGGATCATCGCGTTGCTGCCGAGCTACCTGGAGCGCAGTGGCAGTTCGCTGGTGTACATGGCCGAAGCGCTCACCCGTGCCAGCGGCGACCCATTGAGCGGCACGTACCTCTACCAGTACGAGACCGTGCGCGAACTGCTTCAGCGTTCGGAGGCCGAAGGCAAACGCACGATGCTCCTGGGTGTCACCTTCGCATTGCTCGACCTGGCCGAGCAATGCCCACAACCGCTAAAGCACACCTTGGTAGTGGAAACCGGAGGCATGAAGGGGCGGCGCAAAGAGGTCGTGCGTGAAGAGCTGCACGCAACACTGAAGCAAGCGTTCGGCCTCAACGCCGTGCACAGCGAGTACGGCATGACTGAACTGTTCTCACAGGCCTGGAGCACCGGCGACGGTATCTACCAGTGTCCGCCGTGGATGCAGGTGCACTTGCGCGATGTGAACGACCCGTTCGCTTCCGTGCCCAACGGCCGCACCGGCGGCATCAATGTGTTCGACCTGTGCAACGTCGGCTCCTGCCCGTTCATCGCCACGCAGGACCTGGGCCGCATGCACACGGACGGCACCTTTGAAGTGCTCGGACGTTTCGACAACAGCGATGTGCGCGGGTGCAGTTTGATGGTGGAGGCCTAGTCCACCACCTTCACCAGGAAGTAGTTCTTCTTGCCGCGCTGCAGCAGCATAAAGCGCTTGTGAATCAGGTAGTCTGAAGTTGTGCCGGCATCCTCGCCAGAGATCTTCACCTTGTTCACAGAGACTGAGCCTTCCTTAAGCGCGCGCTTGGCGTCCCCGCTTGAACCAGTGCAACCCGACCACCAAAGAAGCTTGCTCATCGGTATGCCGTCCCCAATTTGCTTCAAGCTCACACCAGCAATGCCGAACTCCGGGTGTGGTTTGTTTTCCACCTTCTCAGGGTTCGGCAAAGTGTCGTAGAGATCTTCCCACACGCTTTCAGGCAAGCTTGCAAGTGCTTCTGGGGAGTTGCCAAAGACGGCTTCTGATGTCTTGAGCGCCTTCTGCAGTTCAGCTTCTCCGTGCGTGCGCCGCGTGATGTCCGCCGCAAAGAGCTTTTGCAAGGTGCCGGGCTTGGCGGCATGTTCCGCCTCGCGTGCCTCGATCTCATCGTGCTCCCAGGTGGTGAAGATCCGCGCGTACTTCACCACATCCGCGTCGCTGGCGTTTAGCCAGAACTGGTAGTACTTGTACGGCGATGTGCGTGCGGCATCGAGCCACACGTTGCCGCTCTCGCTCTTACCGAATTTGCTGCCGTCGGCTTTGGTGAGCAGGGGAGTGGTAACGGCGAACGCGGGCCGCTGCTCGGCTTCGCCACCGCCCATGCGCCGGATCAGTTCCGTGCCCGTGGTGATGTTGCCCCACTGATCACTACCGCCCATCTGCACCCGGCAATCCATGTTCTTCCACAGCCAGTGGAAGTCGTAGCCCTGCACCAGCTGGTAGCTGAACTCGGTGAAGCTGAGCCCGGTCTCCAAGCGGTTCTTCACGCTGTCCTTGGCCATCATGTAGTTCACCGTGATGTGCTTGCCCACCTCGCGGATGAACCGCAGGAAGCCCATGTCCTTGAACCAATCGTAGTTGTTGACCAGTCGTGCCGGGTTCTCCGGCGCGTTGAAGTCGAGGAAGCGTTCCAATTGCGCTTGGATGCACTTCTGATTGTGCCGGAGCGCCTCCTCGTCGAGCAGGTTGCGTTCGGCGTTCTTGCCGCTGGGGTCGCCCACCATGCCCGTTGCCCCGCCCACCAGTGCGACGGGTTTGTGCCCGCAGCGTTGGAAGTGCGTGAGGATCATGATCTGCACCAGGTTGCCCACGTGCAGGCTGTCGGCCGTGGGGTCGAAACCGATGTAACCGCTCACCGGACCGGTGTTCAGGTGTTCCTGCGTGCCAGGCATACTGTCGTGCAGCAGACCGCGCCAACGCAGCTCTTCGATGAAATCCTTCACTGGCATGGGGCGAAGATCGTTGACGGGAATACATGGCACGCAGAGGCGCAGAGAACGCAGAGACCAAAGCCCGGGCAAGAGTATTCTCTGCGTTCTCTGCGCCTCTGCGTGAGACCTCCCCCTTCTCTCGGCTTCTACCTTGCGCACCAATGGACGTCGTGACCGGTATCAGCGGCTTGGTGGGCTCGCACGTGGCGTTGGAACTGCTGGTCCAAGGCCGACCGGTGCGGGGCATTGTCCGTGCAGGTTCCGACCGGAGCATCATCCGCGCTGTCTTCAACCATTACCGCCGGGATGGCAATGCGCTCTTCGACCGGATCGAATGGACGGAAACGGACCTGCTGGACGTGGTGGGCCTGCGCGAGGCTTTTACCTGCGCTGAGCGGGTGTTCCATTGCGCAGCGTTGGTCTCCATGGACGCTCGTGATTCCAGGCAGCTCTTCGCCGTGAACATCGGCGGTACGGCCAACGTGGTGAACGCCGCGCTGGAATGCGGGGTGCAGCGGCTGGTGCACGTGAGCAGCATTGCCGCTACCGGACGAACGCCCGATGGATCCGCCGTGAACGAGGATAGTCCTTGGGTGCGCGACAAACACACCTCGGCTTATGCCATCAGCAAGTACGACGCGGAACTGGAGGTGCAGCGTGGCGTGGCCGAGGGATTGAGCGCGGTGATGGTGAACCCTGGTGTGGTTTATGGGCCGGGACAAAAGGGCCGCAGTAGCCTTGCAGTGATCGACCGCGTTTGCAAAGGCACGGCGTTCTACCCAACGGGCAGCAACGGGATCGTGGATGTGCGCGATGTGGCCCAAGCCATGCTGGAGCTGGCTGAGGTGGGCGGCGATGGCGAGCGCTACATCCTCAGCACACCACCGGTACCGTACAAGGACCTGTTCGGCATGATCGCGAAAGCCGCCGGAAGGCGTGCTCCCGACCGGGCATTGCCTCTCTGGACCTTGGAAGTGGCTTGGCGTTTCGAGGCGGTGCGTACCGGTTTGTTCGGAGGTCGCTCGCTCGTGACACGCAACGCCGTGCGCAGCGCAACCAGCCACTATAGTTATGACACGTCGAAGGTCCGCGCTTTGGGTATCACGTTCCGCCCTCCGGAGGAGACCATCCTGAACGCGGTCGCGTTCGCAAGGCGTTCAGCGTGACCGCCCGGTTCGGCTGTGCTCAGCGCTTGTTGTTCAGGATGGTGAGGTGGCCCGTGAAGGGCTTCTCCGCGCCTTCCACCGTCACCTCGTAGTAATAGGTGCCGTCGCTCACGCCATCGGCATCCCACTGGTTGCGGTAGTTGCTCGCCTCGTACACCTTCTGCCCCCAGCGGTTGAATATGGTGACGGTGTTGGTGGTCCCGAGGATCCCTTCGATGATGAACTTGTCGTTCTCGCCATCGTTGTTGGGGCTGAACACGTTGGGGATCACGATGTCGCAGCCGCTCTCCACCACCACGGTGGAAGCGACCGTCTTGTTGCACTCATCGGTAACGGTGATCGTGTACTCTCCGTCCTCCAGGCCGGGCACCCAGTTCACCAGGCCGGTCACACCGTCCTCCCAAACCGGGCTCAGGTCGCCGAATCCGCCTGAGACCGCGGCCGTAACCAGCACGCTGTCGTCCTCGCACTCCAACAGCAGGTTGGTGGTGCTCAGGATCATGGGCACGTACTCGACGATGGGCACGGTGGCGGTGCTGACACTCGTATCGCCGCACGCGTTGATGAACGTGGCGGTGAGCACGATCTCTTCTTGTCCTTCGGCCACATTGTCCTCGAACGCTTCGATGGGGAAGCTCACGCTGTTCTGCCCGTCGGGGATGGTGATGACCGTGGGGATGCTCGTGTAGTCCGTGCCGTTCGTTGCCGTGCCGCCCACCACAACGCTCACGTCGATGTCGCTGTCAGAGCCGGGCCGCGTGATGGTGAAGGTGGCATCGGTGCATCCCTCCGTCAATGTGCCGTCGGCGCTGGCGGTCACGATCTCCAGGTCGATGTTGTTCGGGCTGGTGAAACTGCCGCCTTCCAGGAACACACCACTGTCCCAAACCGTGTCGCCGACGTCCGCAAGGGCCAGCTTGATATGGTATTGCTGCCCGCACTGGACGATCACGCTCGCCGTTAGGACCACGGTGAATCCGTCGTAGCCAACTGTGGGGCTGCCTGCGGGGTTCTGCACATAATAAACGGAGTTTGCCGTCCAGTTCGGGTCCAGGTTGGCGCACTGAGTGGGATCACCCCCAGTGGTGCTGCCGGGCACGCCAAGGTTCACCGTGTTGATGGAAATGGGCACATTGGTGTTCGGCACAAGGGCGATGTTCACCGCGTTGTTCGAGTAAGGACCGTTCAGACCGGGCCCACTGACGAAGAACCCGAACACATCGGTCACGGTCCCGCACACGAACTCGTCGTATTCGTCGCTGCCGAAAACGAAATTGAAGCTCAGGGAATCGCCGGTCGGAACGAAATCGAATTCGAGGACCGCCTTGTCGTTGGTTCCCAGGCCACCAACAAGAAGTTCCAGGTCCGCATCGTTCGCCCCGAAGTTGCCACCACCGGAGGAATAGCTGTCCGAGTTGTTCGGGCCGGGCCCACTGGTGAGGTCACCCGTGGCCAGCATGAGGCCATTGGCCAAGCCGATGTTGCTGTTGCTTCCATCGAAACTCCCGATCTGCTCATTGATGGTCGTCCCGGGCAGCCCATTGAACGTCACGTTGCTTACCGTTACACCACCGCCCAATAGCACCTGTTGCACCAACTGCTCCGGGGTAAGGGTATTGCTGGTCGTCAACTGCCCCGATGCCGCAACGGCCAGGACGTTCGACGCCAGTACCACCATCCACTTCCTTGCTTCCATGTTCCTTGTTTATCTGATCAACGTCACGTTGCCCACATACTCAACGGGGCCGAACCTACGACCGCTCGTCTTGAGTTTCCAGACGTACACGTCCTGTTTCGGCGCCGCGCCGCCCACCTTGCCGTCCCATGCGGTGGAGGGGTTGTTGCTGGCGAAGATGAGCTCACCCCACCGGTCGAACACACTGAACTCGAAATCGCTCAGGTCGTGGCCGATCGGCCCGAACATGTCGTTCACGCCATCGCCATCGGGGGTGAAGCTGTTCGGCACATAAACATGGGCAGGTGGTTGCACCACCAGCATGACGCTGTCCACACAACCGATGGGGTTCCACACGGTCAACCAAACTTCGTGATCGTCACTATCAAGATAGCGGTGAGCGGTGTACTGGGCACTGTCGGTCGTCCCATCGCCGAGGTCCCAGTACCACTGTGTGGTGTTGTTGCTGCTCAGGTTGTCGAACGTGACGTCGAACTCGCCGATGTAGTTCACCGTGAAGAGCGCCGTTACGTCCTGCACGTCCATGAACACGTCTTCGGAAAGGACATAACCGCAGGCATCGGTGACCGTGACCGTATAAGTGCCCGGGGCGGTGGGCGCAATGGTCGTATCGGCCCTGGAACCGTTGATCGGAGACCACACGTAGGAATAACCGCCTGCACCCCCGGAGGCCAAAGCGCTGAGGAAGCCCTCATCACCGAGGCAGATCGCGGTGTCGGGCACGGCCCACAGCATGAATGGGTCCCACACGGGCAACTGCACCGTAACGTCGTCACTGCCCACGTTGCCACATTCATCCAGCACCGTAATGAAGTACGTGTAAGTGCCGATCACCGGCACCCCCGGAACTGTATCGGTGGTGCTCAGCACGCTGAAACCGTCGGTCCACTCCCACGTGTACACACCGCTTCCACCTGTGAGCGACGCGATGTACAGGTCCACGGCATCACCCGGGCAGAGCACCGTGGTATCGTTGTTCGTTTGCACCACCACCGGCGGTAGCGGCAACGGCGACACAACGATGGTGTCCGCATCGCCCATGCCACAGCCCGCTTCAACGGTGATGTAGTACGTGGCCAGCGGGCCGCTGTTGATGGGCAGCGATGTCGTGGTGCTCAGAACGTTGCCCTGATCATCGGTCCACTCGTAGGTGTAATTGCCGTCACCACCTGTTGTGCTGATCACTTGAAGCACCGCGGCTTGCGGACAGCCCAAGGCGGTGTCATTGGTCACTGTCATGTCCACCGGTGGATAGACAGGAACATCAATAGTGATGGTCCCGGTCTGTGGTGCCTGCCCACAGGTGTCCGTCACTGTCACCGTGTACGTGGTGGTGACAGGTGGCGAAACGGTAAGGGTCGCTGTTGTGTCGCCAGTGTTCCAGGTGTATTGATAGTTGCCGTAACCCTGGAAGACGTTCGGGCCGATCGTCACCGTTTCGTCGCAAGCGATCGCGGTGTCGGCCACCGTGATGTACATGGGCTGCGCCTCATTGATGTAGAACGTGAAGTTGGTGACCACCAATTGACCACTGCATTGGGCGACGTTGCTGATGGTGATCTCCACGGTTTCCAGACCATCAGGGTCCAACGGTGCGGTAAGGATGAACTGCACCGTGGTATCTCCGGGCAGAAAGACGACCTCATTGGGCAACACGGGCAAATAGTCGGTTCCGCCGATGGCCGTGCCGCCAACCACCAGTTGGACCGTATCGGTGGTGGCAAAACCCGCGTAGCGTTCGAACTCCAGGACTGCGGTGGCGCATCCTTCGTACAGCGTACTGTCCACCAACCCTACGGCCGTGCTGAGTGATGCAGTAACCGCGGCATTGCTCGTGAAGCTGCCTGCCTTCAGGAACACGGCGCTATCGAACGCCGTGTCACTGGCATCACCGATCGCGATCTTGATGTGGTATTGCAGGCCACAGGTCACCAACGCGAATGCAGTGAGGACGGTGGTCATACCATCGTACTGCAGGTATTGGGGGTCTACGTTGTAGGGGGCGTTGGTGCCGTTGCCGTTGTCCACGTAATACAGGGCCTGCTGGTTCCATTGCGCGCTCGATGCGACGCAGTTGGCCAAAATGCCGTTGGCCCCGACCGTGCCATTGTTGACCGTGTTGATCGAGATGGGGATGGTCGTGCCCGGGACCAGGGCAATGTTCTCGGCGTTGTTGGAGAAGGGACCATTGAAGCCCGGTCCGCTGATGAAGAACCCGAACACATCGTTCACGCCACAGACGTATTCCGGGTACTCATCACTGGCGAAAATGAAATCGAACTTCAACGTATCCCCGTTGGGTATGAAGTCGAACTCCAGCACGGCGGCGTCGTTGACCAACTGTGGACTGGCCAGGATCTCCAGGTCCGGGTCGGTCTGGCCGAAATTCCCACCACCCAAGCTGTTGCTGCCAAGGTTGTTCGGGCCCATGGCATTGTCGATATCGCCCGTGGCCATGATCACGCCCAAGGCCATTGCCAATTGGGCGTTCGTCGCATCGAACTCCCCCATCTGCTCGGTAATGGTGTTGCCCGGCAGGCCGTTGAAGGTGATGTTCGTGACCGATACCCCACTGCCCAACAACACTTGCTGCACCAATTGCTCGGGTGTCAACGTGTTCTGGAGCACGATCTGGCCATGCACCGGAAGTTGGGCTACCAAGGCGACTATGGTGTAGAACAGTTTCCGCATGGCGAAGGACGCAGGGTAAGGGCTGGTAAAGTACCGGCCTATCGACGCCGAACGCCTGATGCCCGTTGCCCAGCGTTGACCGGTCGGGCGCTACATTCGGCGACTTCCGGGGAAAGCCACCCGTAAGCCCTCCGGACCCTGCTTAACATGAACCAGCTGGATACCTACATCGAGTCCAATAAGGACCGTTTCCTGAACGAACTCCTCGACCTGCTGCGCATTCCTAGCGTGAGCGCCGACCCCAAGTACAAAGGCGACGTGGCCCGTTGCGCCGACGCCGTGAAGCAGCGGATGCTCGAAGCCGGGCTGGAGAAGGTGGAAGTGTGCCCCACGAAAGGCCACCCCATCGTGTACGGCGAGAAGATGGTGGACCCCGCCAAGCCCACCGTGCTGGTCTATGGCCACTATGATGTGCAACCGCCAGACCCCCTTGACCTCTGGCACAGCGGCCCGTTCGATCCCGTCATCAAGGACGGCATGATCTACGCCCGGGGCAGTGCCGACGACAAGGGCCAGTTCTACATGCACTTCAAGGCCATCGAGGCCATGATGAAGACCGGAGGCCTGCCCTGCAACGTGAAGGTGATGATCGAGGGTGAAGAGGAAGTGGGCAGCGACAACTTGGGCACCTTCGTCACCAACAACAAAGAGCGCCTGAAGGCCGATGTGGTGCTGATCAGCGACACGGCCATGATCGCCAACGATGTCCCCAGCATCAATACAGGGCTGCGCGGACTGAGCTATGTGGAGGTGGAGGTGGCGGGCCCCAACCGCGACCTGCACAGCGGGGTGTACGGTGGTGCGGTAACCAATCCCATCAACGCGCTGTGCGAGATGATCGCGAGCATGCACGATGCCGACCGCCGCGTGACCATCCCCGGTTTCTACGATGCGGTGATGGAACTGAGCGCTGCGGAACGCAAGGCCCTCGCCGAGGCCCCGTTCAACGAGGCTGAATACATGAAAGAGCTGGGTGTGGACGCCGTGCGTGGTGAGAAAGGCTACACCAGCGAGGAGCGTTGCAGCATACGGCCCACATTGGACGTGAACGGCATCTGGGGCGGCTACATCGGCGAAGGCGCGAAGACCGTGCTTCCCGCCAAGGCCTTCGCCAAACTGAGCATGCGCTTGGTGCCCAACCAGAAGAGCGATGCCATCACCAAGTTGTTCCAAGCGCACTTCGAGAAGATCGCGCCGCCCGGGGTGAAGGTGGTGGTGAAGCCGCACCACGGCGGCGAAGCTGCTGTTACACCCATTGACAGCGCAGCATACCTGGCCGCCAGCAAGGCCATGGAAGAGACCTTCGGCAAGAAGCCCATCCCTACGCGCGGCGGTGGCAGCATCCCCATCGTGGCGCTCTTCGAGAAGGAACTCGGCCTCAAGACGGTGCTCTTCGGTTTCGGTCTGGACAGCGACAACATCCATAGCCCGAACGAGAAGTACGGCGTGTTCAACTACTTCATGGGCATCCGCACCATCCCGCGTTTCTTCCACAACTACGCGGCGGCGGACAAGTGAGCACCGGTGCTCCGGCAGTGCGGGTGGTACAACGCGGGCGCGCTCTTTGCGTTGGTTATTGAAACCATGTTCATGACCCGTACCCCGTCACCGCGATCGCTCTCGTCACTTCGATGTTTATCACTTCGAACGCGGGCGAGAAGCCTCCTCCTGCTCCTGCCCCTTCTTCTCTCCGCCTGCATCAACTACCAGAACGTCACCTTCCACGGCGTGAAGAACGTGCAGGTGATCCCTGCCGAAGGCAGCGTGCTCGCCTTCCGCATCGATGCCGAAGTGGAGAACCCGAACGGCTACCGCATCCGCTTGAAAAAGCCCGACGTGGACCTCTGGTACAACGGGCAGCACATCGGCAAAGGCCGCCTGGACACCACCGTTGTGCTGGACAAACGCTGCAGTAAGGTCTACCCCGTTTACGTGAGCGCCGACACCCAAGGCAAGCTCGGCCCCATGCTGCTGGGCGGCTTGGGCACCTTGTTCTCCGGCAAGGTGGAAGTGGAAGCGAAGGGCACGGTGCTCGGACAGGTCGGCATTTTCAGCAAGCGGTTCCCCTTCCATGTGAAGGAGGACCTGAACGAGCACTGATCACTCCTCCCTCCCCGGCCACGTCCGCACCTCCCAACCAAGGCATCCCTCGGCCACACCTGTGAGGCGTTGGCTGCCGGAGAATCCGCCAGTGCCGAACGCTCCGCTCAAGGCTTCCTCCATGCTCACCTCCGTCATGCGCGGTCGTTGGTCATGCTCCCGCCAGTACTGCACGGGGTCGAGTCCGCGCACGGGCAGTACATAAACGCGCTCCGGGCCGTGCACCGTCAGGTTCAACACCAGCATGCCCCCCCATAGGAACGGCCCAACGGCGAGCAGGTTGAACATGAACCACTCGAAGCGCTCCATGCCCAGACTGAGGCCGCTCTTGACGTACGGCAGCAGATTGCCCGCGAAGGCGAAAAGCGCGAACCACTGCATGAGTGCCACAGCGCCCACATACACCGTGCTAATGGCCAGCCAAAGCGTCACCAGGAAAACGATGACCCCGAAGGCCATCAGCGTGCCCGGCCAATGCTGGTCCTTCACAACGCCGCGTTCATCAGCGGCAGGCCTACGGGCAGCCCACCGTGCGAGTTCACCGTTCCTTTGGTCCATCATGCCCCACGCTACCACGAACGCCATCGTTGCCGGTGCCGCAGTTTTCTGCACCATGGCTTCGTGCCAGCCGCAAGGAACGAACGGCACCGACGACATGCAACACGACCACACCAATCGCCTGGTGCACGAGACCAGTCCCTACCTCCTGCAGCATGCGCACAACCCGGTGGACTGGTGGCCCTGGAGCGCTGAAGCGTTCGACAGTGCGAAGGCCCAGAACAAGCTGGTGCTGGTGAGCATCGGCTACAGTAGCTGCCATTGGTGCCATGTGATGGAGCGCGAGAGCTTCGAGAACGACAGCATTGCGCAACTGATGAACGAGAAGTTCATCTGCATCAAGGTTGACCGCGAGGAGCGGCCCGATGTGGACCAGGTGTACATGACCGCCGTGCAGCTCATGACCGGCCGTGGTGGTTGGCCGCTCAACTGCTTTGCACTACCGGACGGTCGGCCGGTGTACGGCGGCACCTACTTCGCCCCCGCGCAATGGAAACAAGTGCTGAACGACCTTCATGCCACCTGGCAGATGCAACCCGACCGTGTGATGGCACAAGCCGAACAGCTGCGGGCCGGTGTGGCAGAGAGCGACCTGGTGACACTGAACACGGCACCACCGCTTTTCACCAAGGACTTCCTGGCCCGTTACGTGAGCGTTTGGGACAGCACCTTCGACCACATCGAGGGCGGGCCCGATCGCGCACCGAAATTCCCGATGCCGAACAATTACCGCTTCCTGCTGCGGCAAGCGTTCCTCACCAACGACAAGGCGCTGAAGGACCACGTAGCCCTCACTTTGGACAAGATGGCCATGGGCGGCATCTACGATCAAGCAGGTGGTGGTTGGGCGCGTTACAGCACCGATGTGCTTTGGAAAGTCCCGCACTTCGAGAAGATGCTGTACGATAACGCACAGCTGATCTCGCTTTACAGCCAGGGTTACCAAGCCTTCAAGGATCAGCAGTACGAGGATGCGGTGCGTAGTACGATCGATTGGCTGAAGCGCGAGATGACGAGCGAAGAAGGTGCCTTTTACAGCGCGCTCGATGCGGACAGCGAAGGCGAAGAGGGCAAGTTCTACGTCTGGAAGGAGGATGAGATGAAATCCGTTCTCGGTAACGACTTCGCGCTGGCGAAGGACTACTACAACATCGGTGGTGCAGCGCTGTGGGAGCATGGGAACAACATCCTGCTGCGACGCACCGAAGACGAAGCGTTCGCCAAGCAGAAGGGGATCTCCGTTGGGGAACTGCGGACCTCGGTGGCACGCATCAATGCGGCCCTCTTGGCCGCTCGTGAGAAACGCGTACGGCCAGGACTGGACGACAAAACCCTGGTGAGCTGGAACGCAATGATGGTGACCGGCCTGTGCGATGCCTACGAAGTGTTCGGTGAGGAAGCATGGCTGCGGATGGCCGAAAAGAACATGGCGCTCGTCCTCGGCAAGTGCAAGCGGGACGACGGTGGCCTGATGCACTCCTACAAGGCGGGGAAAGCATCCATCAACGGTTTTCTGGAGGACTACGCCTTCACCGCAGAAGCCCTGTGCGCATTGTACTCCGTCACCTTCAACGAGCGTTACCTGGAGGAGGCCAAGGCACTGACCAACTATGCCATCGCCCACTTCCACGACAAGCCGAGCGGCATGTTCCACTTCACCAGCGACCTCGACGCGGCGCTCATCGCCCGCAAGATGGAGACCGCCGACAATGTGATCCCGGCGAGCAACAGCACCATGGCCAACGTGCTCTTCACGTTGGGGCACTTGTACGATGACCAAGGATGGATCGGCATGAGCACCACCATGCTGAACAACATGCAGGACAACATGCAAGGCTACCCGAGCGGCTACAGCAATTGGGCGCAGCTCATGCTGGCCCATGTTCATCCGTGGCACGAGATCGCCATCACCGGCCCCGATGCGCTGAAGCTCCGCAAGGGTTTTGCACCGCACTACATCCCCAACCGTTTCTTCATGGGCGGGGCGCGACCGAGCAAGTTGCCGCTGCTCGAAGACAAATTGCTGGAAGGCACCACCGTTTTCGTGTGCCAGGAGAAAGTCTGCCAGATGCCGGTGAGCACGGTTGATGATGCGCTCAAGCAGTTGAAGTGAGGATGAGGACCATCGTACTGCTAACGACCCTGCCGTACGTGTTGTCCGCGGCATTGTCGGCCCAAACGCTCCTCGTTCCCGCGACCGGTTCGCCGCAGCAGCCCCACTTCAACCCGGCGTTCATGGCCCGCAACGGTGTGGACGAGATCAAGGGACAATTGCATGTGAAGCGCGAGAACGAGCCGATGAAGCCGCGCAATGAGCACTTCCTGTACCGGTTCGGCAACGACGGTCGTGTGCTCTACAGCAACAACTCCTTCGGCATGCCCGGTAGCGGGCGCGACACGGCCAGTGTGCAATACCGCTACAACGAGCAGGGCCACATCGTGCAGCGCACACGCCTTGACCTGAGCGGGCACTACACCGAAGAGGTCACGACCGACAGTGCCGGACGCCCGCTGCGCGAAACGCACGTGCGCATCGAGAACCTGGGCACCGACCGGTACGATCTAGTGCCAGGCGCGCGCACCGAAGTGAGCGACGAGCGGTACACCCACGACCGGCTCAACGACACGACCACGCGCACGGTGACGCTCAACAGCTTGGGGCTTCCGTACAAAGAGCGCCTTTATATCAGCGACCGGCACGGCTACCTGCTGCGCATCGAAGACCGGTACATCGTCACGGGCCGTATGGGACGCACCGCCTTCACCTACAACGAGAAAGGCTTGCTCGCGTCACGCACCGAACAGAGCGACTTGTCCGACCCGCGCACCCTGCGCTACACCTACACCTATGACGCCGGGAACGACCTCCTGAGCATGGAAACTTGGCACAGCAACGAACTGGTGACCAAGGAGGAGTACGTGTACGCCGAGGGCAGCCACCATCTGAAGGCCAAGCTCACCAAGGACATGGCCACCGGCACAATCCGTGTTGTGCGGTACGAGGTTGCGATGCGCTGACGACTTCTACTTTCGTCGCATGTCCACACGTCAAGTCGTCCTCGGCGGTTTCTTGTTGTGCACCATGGTGGCCACCGCCCAAGCCGTTGTGGTGCGCTGGGCTTACGGACCGTTCGGCACCCCCGGCGATGCAGCCTTCATTGTTGAGGGCGACCGTATCTATCAAGCAGCCGGGCCGTTCGGAACGAAAGGCCCGTGCATCCTGGTGATGGAGGAGGACCAGGTGTTCCACACGGCCGACGCCTTCGGACGCCGCGGTTATGGCGCCTATGTATTCGATGCCGATAAGCTCTACCGATGCACCGGTGCGCTATGCCAACAGACCGGCTGTGCGCTGATCCTGGACCGCAACAAAGTGTTCCGTGGTGATGGCCCGTTCTGCAACAAGGCAGAAGGCGCGTTCGTCATTGATGGCAACACCATCTACCTGGCCGAGGGTCCTTTCGGCATGAAGGGCGACGCGATCCTGCAATTGGATGCCGACCTGCCCGTGCTGCCTCTACTGGCCATCCTGGCCGGCTTGTGATCAGCCCTTCTTGGTCATCGTCACCCCGGCCTCCTTGCCGTACAGTGGAGTGAGGTAAGCCAGGTCATCGAACACCCTTTCCCGGAAACGCGTTTCGGCCAAGCCTCCCATTGCACCTGCCACCGGCACCACATCCTTCAGGTGGTGCGCATGTGCAGCACCTGCGAACAAGGCGCCTGCTTTGTCTGCGCCTTCACCGAACATGGCGTGTTTCCGCGACTTGTCCAAAGCAGCCATCCACTCTTCTGATAGCACCACAGCGGCTACCCCGTCGCCTTCCGGTGTCCGGGTGAAGACCTCCATGCGGCGCGCATCCACCATGGGCCAGAGCCGCATGCCGTCCAGACCGGCCTTCAGCCGCGCAGCTTCGCACAATGTATCAAGCGTGCCGATCCCCATGATGGGTATTCCGAGCGGATAGCAGAGCCCCTTGGCTGCGCTCAACCCGATGCGCAGGCCGGTGAACGAGCCCGGACCTATGCCCACGGCCACCGCATCCAGTTCAGGCATGGCAACACCGGCCTCCTTCATCACTTCGTCAACGAAGACGTTCAGCTTCTCGGCATGCGTGTAGCCCGTGCTCAGGAGATCGCGCGAAGCGATGACCGCTCCATCGCGGCACAGTGCTACACTGCACAAATGCGTTGCGGTCTCCAGGCAGAGGATGAGCGCCATGCGGCAAAGGTGAGGCTACTGAACGCAGGATTAGATGGTGAAGGATTGGACCAGCTTGGTCAGCTAATGATCAGAACAATCGCGCAAGTATCGAACATCAAATTGGAGGGTCCCATCTTGAACGAATGTCCATGTGTATCTCAGTTGTCCATTTGGGCATCGCATCTCCAATTGGGATGCCGACGGTGCCTCGGCTGGCTCGTATCGGCATCGGGGCGCGGACCACCTCTTGAGGAAGCCCTTCTTCCTTATTCGATACGTAACGAACCCGCCCGTCCACCGCTCGACCAAGAGGATGTCGCCGAGGTCGAGATCACTTTGGCGGGTGGAGCAACCCACGAGGCGATAATGGCCGTAGCCGGGGCAATCGAAGCTGATAGTATCCTTCCCGAACAGATTGATACGGAACACCCCGCTAGAATCCGTGTGTTCCTCGCGACTGGTTCCGTGAACCGACACCCTGATTGGGACTGGTGTTCGTGAGACACTGTCCAAGACGCGTCCCGTTGCCACCTGTCCAAGGCTGCTTAGGCTCACCGCGAGCGCGAAAAGGAAAACAAGCACTCGCATAAGAGGCGACCAGCTTCTTGCCAGAGTCGGAAGGAACGCGGAAAAACCTGCCCCAGTGTTTCCTCGCAACCGGAATAGCCAGGGCATACGAGCGATAGGACCGTGGTAGTCAGACTTTTCAGAAGCTCAACGGCAGTCCTTGCAGGATCTCCAGGTACTTGGCCGCCATCACATAGGTGTACTTCGCCGTGATGGTGTCGGCCGTGGCACGGTCCACGTTGGTGCGTGCGGTGTTGAGGTCCAAGCTGGTGGCCGCGCCCGCAGTGAAACGCTCCTGCGCAAGCCGGAACGACTCGTTGGCGGCTTCCAGCGAGCGTTGGGCCGCTTCGTACTGGCGATAGGCCCCGCGTTGCGCGGTGATGGCCTGCTGCACTTCGCGCTCCAACGATTGGCGCTCGGCCTCCACGGCGTTCTTCGCCTGCTCGTGGCGGATGCGTGCCTGGCTCACCGCGATCCGGTTGCTCTGGTTGTTGAAGAGCGGGATGGCCAGGCTCAACGTCACCGATTCGTTGAGGTTATCGTCCAACTGGGATCCGAAAGCGCGGGTGCGCGTTTCCTGGCTGAACGTGGGCGTGTACACCTCCTCACCACCTTGGGTGAACCCGATCAATTGCGGGGTGCCAAGAACAGGTTCGCCGACGGCCTCCAGGTTGCGGCCGCTATAACCGGTGCCCATCGCACCTTCCAGGCGCAACGAAGGCATCATGCCGGCCCGCGAAATGGACACGCCCTTCTCCGCACTGGTCGCCTGCAATTCCCGCTGTTGATAGCCGGGATTGGCGGCAAGTACGGCGCGCAGCACGTCCTGTGGGTCCTGCGCTGGCTCGCTGATGGCCATGGCGCTGATCGCAGGCGATACGATGTCGAAGCCGCGCTGCTCTTCCGGCGAAAGCTGGAGCTGCTGCATCAGGTCGAGGATGCGGCGATCGTGCTGGTTGCGCAGATCAACGAGGTTGTACTCCTGCTGTGCCAGTTGGCTGCGCTGGTCGAGCACCTCGCTTCGTGCAAGCCGACCGCCGTCCACAAGCGCTTGTGTGATGGTGATCTGTTCGCTGATGTTCGCCACTTGCTTCCCGGTGGCTGCTATGCGCTCGCGCAAGCTCAGCACATCGATGAAGGCCTGCACCGTTGAAAGTCGGACATCATTGCGCCGGTCTTCCAAACCCTTCGCGCTGCTCTCAGCGTCGATCCTCGCCTGGCCCAGTTGGTTCTGCTTGCTGAAGCCTTCGAAAAGTGACACCTGGCTGCTGAGGTAGAAGTTGTTGGTGCGCACCCTGTCCGTGGCGAAGGTGTTCGTGAACCGGTCGATGGCCTTGCCCCAGTTGTAGCCGTGCGTGCCGAATGCGTTCAGGTTGGGCAACAAGTTGTAGGCTGACTGGCGCTTGGCTTGGTCGGCCAGTTCGGCGTCCAGCGCAGCGTTGCGCACGTTGAGGTTCTTCTCCTCCGCGCGGCGAACGCATTGGTCGAGGGTCCAGGCTTGCTGTGCCGTAGCGAGGCATGGCACCAGCAGTGAGAGCACGATGGAAAAGCGCATGATCGAAGAGGTGCTTCCACCGGAAAGTCCGATGGTCGGCCAAAACTATCCGGCACCGTTGGGCACACCGGCCGCCTTGGATGAACGGGATGTTCTTGGGGTGAACGGTGCGATCACAGCACCTTGACCTCCACACGCCGGTTGGCCTCGCTCTGCTCCTTGCTCTTGGGTTCGGGGAACAGCATTTCGCTGTTGCCATAGCCCTTGTAGGAGATCCGCGCTGGATCGACGTCGTTGACCATGAGGAAATCGTAAACGGTCTTGGCCCTCCCCGTGCTCAGCTCAATGAACTCCTTGGTGTTCTTGTAGGTGGGTCCGTTCACATGGCCTCCCACTTCGATGCGCGTACCGGGGTTCTGCTCCATGAAGCGCAGCAGTTGCAGGAGGCTGCCCTGGCTGTTCTTCATCACCTGCACATCATTGCCCACGAAGCGGATGTCCGCGAGCACCACGTGCGCGCCCGGCTGGATGGGGTCCAGTTTGATATCAACGGTCACCACGCTATCGGTGCTGCCTTTCACCTTGGTGTTGTAGAACATGTACCCCTTCTGCACGCAGCCGATCTTCAGTGCACGGTACTGGTCCATGGTGTACGTGTAGGAGCTCTGGCCCTTCGCTTCCACCACCTTGTCGAAGACCATCCCATCGATGGTGAGGGTGCCGTTCACTGGTTTGCCCGACTTCGCATCGGTGACGTTGATGACGAGTTTCTGCTGTGGCACTTCAGGTTTCTCGGGCGCAGGCGGTGGCGGCGGCGGATCATAGTGGAACCTGATCGTGTAGCCGTCCAGCGGGCGATCCTGGTAGTCCACCACGAGGTAGTACAAGTCGCCCTCCTTCACCTCGATGGCACGGCTGAACGACGAGCCCACCCCTGAACGCACGAAATCATCCGTAGCATCCTTGCGCAAGCCGCAGATGCTGCTGTTGCTCTTGTCGTTGCGGCTGATGTTGGCGCGGATCGGCGCTACCTGCTTCTGCTGGATCTTGTCGCAAATGCCCGGGATGGCGCCCTCGAAGACCAGGAAGTCGATGTCGTCCTCGATGTTCTTCGGGATGATGTCGAACGTGAGGATGGTGGTGACGGGCGCACGGAACTTGTACCATGTGGTGTGGTGCTCACGCTCGAACCACTGTTTGTCCTCGCTGGGGTTCTCCTTGATCTCAAGCACGTTCCCGAAACCGCGCACCGCCTGGTCCTGCACGTACACGCTGTCCGCTATGGGCAACGCACCGGTGCAGTCACCGTTGTCCTGCGTCAGGCGCTGCGCTGACAGCCGCAGGGTGCCTACGAGAACCAACGCAAGAAGGAATGCCGAGCGGGGGAGCTGCATTTCCAAAGTGGCGGTTCAACGCTCACTGCGGGCTTCCGGTTTCGTACGCCAGATTGCTCCCCAGCCAGCGCTCAACTTCCGCAATGGTAAGGGCCTTTCGCCGTGACAAGTCCAGCACCTGGTCGCGACTTATCCGGCCTACCCCGAAATACTTGCTCTGCGGGTGGGCGAAGTAGAAGCCGCTGACCGCCGCCGCCGGGCTCATGGCCAAACTCTCGGTGAGGGTGATGCCCGTGTGCTTCGTGGCGTCGAGCAGGCGGAAGAGCTCGGGCTTCTCGGTGTGGTCGGGGCATGCGGGGTAACCTGGCGCCGGACGGATGCCCTGGTACTCCTCTTTGATCAATTGCTCGTTGGTGAAGGGTGAAGCCTCGTAGCCCCACAATTCCTCGCGGACGATCTCGTGCAGCTTTTCCGCGAAGGCCTCGGCGAGACGATCAGCAAGGGCCTTCAGGAGGATGGCGCTGTAATCATCCTGTGCCGCTTCGAAGCGTTTCACGCGTTCATCCACACCATGGCCTGCACTTACCGCGAAGCCGCCGATGAAGTCGGGAGTGCCGGCCGGGGCGATGAAGTCTGCGAGGGCGATGTAGGGAACGCCGGGTGCCTTCTTGCTTTGCTGGCGCAGTGTGTGGAAGCGGCCGATGACCTTGGTGCGTGCGGCATCGGCGTACAGTTCGATGTCGTCGTGAGCTGAAGGTGCAACAGGCGTCCCACCTGTTGTTGGCGGATCAACAGGCTGGAAGCCTGTTGGACTCTCTGTTGGACGATTCGCCGGCCAGATGCCTGAGACACCGTGCGCCTGGATCCATTGCTCCTTGACGATGCGGTCGAGCATTTTCTGCGCATCGGCATAGAGCTGCGTGGCCTGCTTGCCCACCACCTCGTCCTCCAGGATGCGCGGGAACTTGCCGGCCAGCTCCCATGCCATGAAGAAGGGCGTCCAGTCGATGTAGGGCACCAACTCGGCCAGCGGGTAGTTGCGGTAGCAGAAAATGCCGGTGCTCTTCGGTGCCACGGGCGGCTCGGCCTGCCAGTCGATCGCGAACTTCTTTTCGCGTGCTTCGGCCAGCGGCACATACTCCTTCTCGCGCTGATTGCCTTCGTATTGCGAGCGCACCTTGGCGTACTCGTCCTTCACCTCCAATTCGAAACGCGCGCGTTCGTTGTCGCTGAGCAAGTTGCTTACCACGGGTACACTGCGGCTGGCGTCTATCACATGCACCACGGGCTTGCTGTAGTGCGGCGCGATCTTCACGGCGGTGTGTACACGACTGGTGGTGGCCCCTCCGATCAAGAGCGGGGTCTCAAAACCTTCGCGCTCCATCTCCTTGGCCACGTGCACCATTTCGTCGAGTGAAGGCGTGATCAATCCGCTGAGGCCGATGATGTCCACCTTCATCTCGCGGGCGGTCTTCAGGATGGTGGCGCTCTGCACCATCACGCCCAGGTCGATCACCTGCCAGCCGTTACAGGCGAGGATCACACCCACGATGTTCTTGCCGATGTCGTGTACGTCGCCCTTCACGGTGGCGAGCAGCACCTTCTTCGCGCCCTCTTGCCTTGTTCCCAATGTTTCTGGCGTGGTGAGCTCCTCCCCTCTCCTTGGGAGAGGGGCAGGGGGTGAGGCCGCATTTTTCTTCTCCTGCAGGAAGGGTTCGAGGTAGGCCACGGCGCGCTTCATCACGCGGGCGCTCTTCACCACCTGGGGCAGGAACATCTTACCACTTCCGAAGAGATCGCCCACCACGCTCATGCCGGCCATCAGCGGGCTTTCGATCACGAGCACGGGGTCCACGTATTTCACCCGGGCTTCTTCGGTGTCCTGCTCGATGAACTCGGTGACGCCATGCACCAGGGCGTGCTTCAGGCGTTCCTCCACGGATCCTTCACGCCAGGCGGCCTGCGCGGCCACGGCCTCTGCGGAAGGCGCGCCCTTGAACTGCTCGGCGAAGGCCACCATGCGCTCGGTGGCATCGGGGCGACGCGCCAGCAGCACATCCTCCACGTGCTCCAAGAGATCTTTCGGGATGTCGTCGTACACACCGATCTGCCCGGCGTTGACGATGCCCATGTCGAGCCCGGCCTTGATGGCGTGGTAGAGGAAGGCGGTGTGGATGGCCTCGCGCACGGGCTCGTTGCCGCGGAAGCTGAAGCTCACGTTGCTCACGCCGCCGCTGGTGAGCGCACCGGGCAGGTTCTGCTTGATCCAGCGCACGGCCTCGATGAAGTCGATGGCATAGCGATCGTGCTCGGCCATGCCGGTGGCCACGGTGAGGATGTTCGCGTCGATGATGATGTCGTGCGGCGCGAAACCGGCCTTCTTGGTCAGCAGATCATAGCTCCGTCGCGCAATGGCGATGCGGCGCTCAAAATTGTCGGCCTGACCTTGCTCGTCGAAGCACATCACCACGGTGGCGGCGCCGAGACGGCGGATGATCTTCGCCTGCCGCAGGAACTCGGCCTCGCCTTCCTTCAGGCTGATGCTGTTGGCGATGCCCTTGCCCTGCAGGCACTTCAGACCCGCCTCGATCACGCTGAACTTGCTGCTGTCCACCATCACCGGTACGCGCGCGATGTCGGGCTCGGCGGCGATGAGGTTGAGGAACTTGCGCATGGCCTCCACGCCATCGATCATGCCCTCATCGAGGTTCACGTCGATCACCTGCGCGCCGTTCTCCACCTGCTGGCGGGCCACGCTCACGGCCTCGTCGTACTGGCCGTTCTTGATCAGCTTGCGGAAGGCCGCACTGCCCGTGACGTTCGTGCGCTCGCCGATATTGACGAAGTTGCTGCCGGGGAAGATGCGGAGGGGCTCGAGGCCGGAGTAGGTGGGGATGCTCATTGGAAATGCGGGTTCACCACAGAGGCACAGAGGGCACGGAGGAATGCGAAGATTGGCGCGGTGGGTTCACCACAGAGGCACAGAGAGCACGGAGAAATGCGATGGGGGGAAATGGAAACGGGCATGTGGAGCCGGCGGATATCGCATTCCTGTTTCTCTGTGTTCTCTGTGCCTCTGTGGTGAAGCATTCATGCTATTCTCCTTCATCCAGATATCCGTTCATGACACGCTCAAGCCCTTCTATGAGCTTGGTCGTATTGAAGTTGATGAGCAAACCAAGCTTCTTGTTGGTCAGCTTCAAGTAGGTCAGTAACTGCGCAGTATGGATGGGATGAAGCTCTTCAACAGCCTTGATCTCGACGATGACCCGGTCTTCAACCAGTAGATCGATGCGCAAGTCATTCGCCAACCGCTCCCCGCGATAGACAATGGGCACGGCGACCTGCTCCTCTACACGCAGTCCCATACTCTTCAGTTCGGCCAACAAGCAGACCTGATAAACGCTTTCAAGGAGACCCGGCCCCAAAGCGCGATGCACGGCGATGGCCGCCTTGATGACAAGGCTCGATACTTCGTTATGCGTCATCCTCAATCCGCTCTGTGCCCTCTGTGCCTCTGTGGTGAAGTATTCATACCAGCACTGGTGTTGCGCGCGGTTCGTGCTTCGCCGCCTCCTTCGCCAGCGCTGCGATATGCTCCGGCGTGGTTCCACAACACCCGCCCACCACGTTCACCCAGCCGTTGGCCATGAATTCCCCCACGAGCCGGGCGGTGACCTCGGGCGTTTCGCGGTACTCGCCCATCTGGTCGGGCAGGCCGGCGTTGGGATAGATGCTCACGCGGCAGGGGCTCTGCTCGGCGATCACCTCCAGGTAGGGCCGCATCTGGGCCGCGCCCAGCGCGCAGTTGAGGCCCATGCAAAAAAGAGGAACGTGTGCGATGCTGATGAGGAAGGCCTCGATGGTCTGGCCGCTAAGGGTGCGCCCGCTGGCATCGGTGATGGTGACGCTGCACATGAGCGGCACTCTGGTGTTGCGCGCCTCAAAGACCTCGTCGATGGCGTAGAAGGCGGCCTTGGCGTTGAGCGTGTCGAAGATGGTCTCCACCAGGAGGATGTCCACGCCGCCGTCGAGCAGGGCTTCCACTTGTTCTTTGTAGGCGGCCACGAGTTGATCGAAGGTGACGGCGCGGAAGCCAGGATCGTTCACATCGGGACTGAGCGATGCGGTCTTGTTCATGGGCCCGATGGCTCCGGCCACGAAACGCGGTTTGCTCGGATCCATCGCGGTGTACTTCGCGCAGGCCGCCTTGGCCAGTCGCACGGAGGCGAGGTTCATCTCGCGCGCGAGGTGGCTGCATTCATGTTCCGCTTGCGCGATGCTGGTGGCGGAGAAGGTGTTGGTCTCCACGATGTCGGCGCCGGCCTCCAAGTATTGTTCGTGGATGGTGCGGATGGCCTCGGGACGCGAGAGCGAGAGCAGTTCGTTGTTGCCCTTGAGCAGGATCTTGTGGTCCTCCATGCCTTTCGGATGGAAGTCCGCCTCGGTGAGGCCGAGCTTCTGGATCATGGTGCCCATGGCCCCGTCGAGGACGAGGATGCGCTGTTGGGCGATGCGTTCGAGAGTCTTCATGGCTTTCCGTTCGATCGGTCCTTCCTGCGCGCTTACCGAGCAGGATAAGGATGGGCCTGAACCCCTTGGGCTCTGGCGCGACCTGATCACAGCTCATCGGTCCGGCTATCTGCTTCTCGCGTCTCGACCCCTCGGTCGCTGTGCGACCTGCGGTCTGCTCCTCCGGAGCTGCTCGACGTGAAAAGTGCGGATAGCACTGGATGGAATTGGCACCTGTTCCCGTGCCCCGGTTCGTTGACCGGGACAACAAGAGTGGTTGTCAAGGCTTCATAGGGCCATTACCCTCAGCCTTTCTTGATAAGCGTTGCCGGAAAGAACGTGCGCCAAATGTATGCGCGCATTGCGGACGCCGGCTGCAAAGGTCGTAGCGTTGAAAACCGTCCTAGGCCCGGTAAAGACCCGCTCGGGGCGCGGATACCTTCGGCCTCCCGACTTATCGGGACCAAGGCTGTGCAGAGCGAACTTCTTCCCTTACTGGACGCTGCTATCCGCGCTTCGTTCGCCGCCGGCGAGCAGATCCTCGCGGTCTACGGCACTGATTTCACCGCAGAACAGAAGGCCGACAAGAGCCCGTTGACCGAGGCTGACAAGCGCGCGCACACGGTGATCGCACAAGAGCTTGCCGTGACAGCTCTGCCCCTGGTGAGCGAAGAAGGCAAGACCATGGCCCCGGCCGAGCGCCAGGCGTGGCAGCGCTACTGGCTGGTGGATCCGTTGGACGGCACAAAGGAGTTCATCAAGCGCAACGGCGAATTCACTGTGAACATCGCGCTTATGGACCCCATCCCCGGCCCTTCCCCGGTGGGGAAGGGGGAAATGCACAATAGAGCTGAAGAAGGATACCGAGGCGATGGCCGGTACACTGTGGCAGACCCGAAGGCCTATTCCCGGCTCCGTGGTTTTGCCAGGGATATGCGCAAAGAACCCACACCTGCTGAGGAAGCACTGTGGCGAATGCTGCGGCACGACAATTTGGGTGTGCGTTTCCGTCGACAACATGTCATCGACGAACACATCACTGACTTTGCGTGCTTGACAAAGCGATTGGTGATCGAGGTTGATGGGGCGGCACACCTTGGACTGGAGGAAGTCG
This sequence comes from Flavobacteriales bacterium, assembly GCA_016699575.1. Taxonomy (NCBI): domain Bacteria; kingdom Pseudomonadati; phylum Bacteroidota; class Flavobacteriia; order Flavobacteriales; species Flavobacteriales bacterium. The sequence goes on from CP064979.1 coordinate 2,522,514, forward strand.
ACTTGAACCGGACAGAAAGGCTCAAGACATTCGGATTCGAGGTTTTGCGGTTCACGAACGATGAGGTCTTGACCGGCGGCCAACACGTCTTCGAAACGATCAAGCGCGTGGTGGAAACCCGACCGGACCATACCGCTGACCTGCCCTATGCGGAAACACCCGGGCCACTGCAGGAGCTCGGTGCGGAAGGCTCCCTTCCCCACCGGGGAAGGGCCGGGGATGGGGTCACTGGCCACCACTGGCCCATCGGGGGAATCCTCTACGTCCCCGTGAAAGACACGCTGTATTTCGCCTGGCACGGCGGCGGGGCCTATCGTCTTCAGCAAGCACGAAACTTCATGGGCAAGCCGGCGTATGAACTCGCCGCCCTAGCGGAACGACTGCCCGTGCAAAACCATCGCGACACCTTCACCATTGTGGCCAGCCGCAGCCACAGCACCCCGGAAACGGAGGCGTTCATCAAGGAAAAGGAAGCCGCGCACGGGGCCGTGCAGTTGGCCAGCATCGGGAGCGCTCTGAAGATCTGCCTGGTGGCCGAGGGCGCCGCCGACGTGTATCCGCGTTACGCACCGACCATGGAGTGGGACACGGCCGCCGGGCATGCCATCGCCTTGGAAGCGGGTCGCGATATCACCGACCTCCGCACCGGTACGAGCATGCGCTACAACAAGAACGAACTGGTGAACAATTGGTTCATCGTCCAATAAGCTGAACAAGCAATAACATGGCGAAGAAGACTTCAGAGTCCCGCAAGAACGGGAACGGATCATCGAAGAAGGGAGGCAAGCGGAAAGTCGCACTGATCACCGGTGTTACCGGGCAGGACGGCGCGTACTTGAGCGAACTGCTGCTCAACAAAGGCTACGAGGTGCACGGCGTGAAGCGGCGCAGCTCGCTGTTCAACACGGACCGCATCGACCACCTCTACCACGACATGCACGAGAAGGGCCGCCCCTTCCACTTGCACTACGGTGACCTCACCGACAGTGTCAACTGCCTCCGTCTGGTGAAGGAGATCCAGCCGGACGAGATATACAACCTCGCTGCCATGAGCCATGTGGCCGTGAGCTTCGAAATGCCGGAATACACGGCCAACGCCGACGGTATCGGCACGCTCCGTTTCCTGGAAGCCATACGCATCCTGGGCATGGAGAAGAAGACCCGCTTTTACCAGGCATCCACCAGCGAACTGTATGGTGGTGTACTGCCGCGTGCACAGAACGAAGAGACGCCCTTCTACCCGAAGAGCCCTTATGGCGTGGCCAAGCTCTACGGCTTCTGGATCACCAAGAACTACCGCGAGAGCTACAACATCTTTGCTTGCAACGGCATCCTCTTCAACCACGAAAGCCCGCTGCGCGGCGAGACGTTCGTGACGCGCAAGATCACCCGCGCCGTGGCCAAGATCAAACTGGGCCTGCAGCAGACCCTCTACCTCGGGAACCTCGATGCCAAGCGCGACTGGGGCCACGCCAAGGACTATGTGGAAGGCATGTGGTTGATGCTGCAGGCCAAGAAACCCGACGACTTCGTGCTGGCCACCGGCAAGACGTACACCGTGCGCCACTTCATCGACCTGGCCTTCGCCGAGGTGGGCATCAAGCTGGAATGGAAGGGCAAGGGCGATAAGGAAAAGGGCATCGACAAGAAGACCGGCAAGACCCTGGTGGCCATCGATAAGCGCTACTACCGCCCAGCGGAAGTGGACCACTTGGAAGGCGACCCGCGGAAGGCGCAACGCGTGCTCGGCTGGAAGCACAAGTACGATCTGAAGGCCCTGGTGAACGAGATGGTGCAGAGCGACCTGGATCTCTTCAAGCGCGACGTGTACCTGAAGAAAGGCGGGCACAAGATCCTGCACGAACAAGAATGATCTCCGATCATTCCTGTTCCATGTAGCGTCGACCCACTGGGTCGACACATTGACGAACGAGAAGATGAACAAGACAGACAAGATCTATGTGGCAGGCCACCGGGGCATGGTGGGATCCGCAATTGTGCGTCGCCTGCAGAAGGACGGCTTCAACAACATCGTCACGCGCAGCAGCAAGGAGCTGGACCTGCGGGAGCAGCAACCCGTCCGGGATTTCTTCAGCAGTGAGAAACCCGACGTGGTGGTGCTCGCAGCGGCGAAGGTGGGCGGCATACACGCCAACAACGTGTACCGCGCGCAGTTCCTGCACGAGAACCTGATGATCCAGAACAACGTGATCGACAGCGCCTACCGCAACGGCGTGAAGAAGCTGTTGTTCCTCGGTTCATCGTGCATCTACCCGAAGATGGCCCCGCAGCCGCTGAAGGAGGAAAGCCTGCTCACCGGCCTGCTGGAGCAGACCAATGAGCCTTACGCCATCGCCAAGATCGCAGGCATCAAGATGGCCGAGAGCTACCGCCGCCAGTACGGCGTGAACTACATCAGCGCCATGCCCACCAACCTCTACGGGCCCAACGACAATTACGACCTGAACAACAGCCATGTGCTGCCTGCGCTCATCCGCAAGTTCCACACGGCGAAAGTCTCCGGCGCGCCGAGCGTTGAAGTGTGGGGCACCGGCTCGCCCATGCGCGAGTTCCTGCACGTTGACGACCTCGCCGATGCCTGCTTCTTCCTGCTACAGAACTACGACGAGGAGATGTTCGTGAACATCGGCACCGGTGAGGACCTCACCATCAAGGCGCTGGCCGAGATGATCAAGGAGATCGTCGGTTACACCGGCGAGCTGAAGTGGAACACGGAGAAGCCGGATGGCACGCCCCGCAAGCTCATGGACGTGAGCCGCCTGCACAACATGGGTTGGAAGCACCGCATCGGGCTGCGCGATGGCATCGCTGCGGTTTATGCTGAGTTCGCCAAGAGCGACCTGGCCAAGGCCTGAGCGGCTCATCGTGGGCCGCTGAGCTGTCATTTCCGGAAGCATCAGCAACGAAAAAGCCCCGGCCATCGGCCGGGGCTTTTTCGTTCAGTTCTTCAGCGAGTTACTTGATCACCAAGCGGTCGGTGAACTGTTTGTTGCCGCTGGTCACGTGCACCATGTACATGCCCGTTGCCAGGTTGTCCAAGGTCATCACCGTGTTCATCTCCGTGGCACCGTCGGTGCTGATGGCCTGGGTGGCCACGCGCTTGCCGAAGAGGTCGAAGATCTCCACGTTGGCGGTCAGTGCATCAGCGCTGAGCCCGTTCAGTTCGATGGTCACACGACCGTCGCCCGTGGGGTTCGGCCACATGCTAATGCCTTCTTCAGTAGCGCTCATCGCGTTCAGACCACCGCCTTGGAACGCGCCGACCGGCGTGCAGTTGTTCGGTGGGTTGTTGGTGATCTCCACCGTGCACACAGGTCCGTAAGCGCACCAGTTGGTACCGCCGTCGAAGCTCACGCGAACGCGAACGTCGTAGGTGTACGTGCCGCACAGCAGCGGGTTGGTGGCCCAGTTCGCGAGGGTAAGCGCGTAGCTGCCCGTTGCGGTGGCAATGGTGCGGGCATATGCTTCACCGACCTGCACGAACTCGTACTGGTACTTGTTGGCACCGGCCACGATGTTCGGATAGAGCTTGCCAGCGTAGCCCGAAGCGCCCACCACTTTACCCGTGGCACCGCAGCTGTAGGTAGTAGCGGCGTTCAGCACGTTGTTGTCGAGCTGCGTGGTCGGGCAAGCCGGAGGTGCGCTCAGCACCATCACGCGGCAGGCGGGACCGAACTCACCGTACACACCGGCCACACGCGGACGTACGCGCATGTTCAGGAGAAGGTCCGTAGGCACGTTCGGCAGCACGCTGTTCAAGCAGCTGAACTTCATGTGCGCTGCACGGGTCGCACCAGCAGGCGTACCAACACAAGTACCGCTGGCGTGGCTGCGGAACAGACGACGGCTGTAGCTGCCATCGGGGTCGAAGAGCCAGAACTGGTAACCGCTCGTGGCATTCGTAACACCGAACTGGGCGCTCACGGCAGGGTCGATGCCGCTCACCACCACGTCGTTGATCAGGAAGTCCTCCTTGTCGCACGTGGCGATCGTCAACTGCGTAGCGCCGATCGGCACGCAGAAGCCATTGGCCACCGAGCTCACGCTGGTGAATTCCCCATCGTCCACATTGTCGATGATGCGTTTGCCATTGCTGGTGCTCAGCTTATAGCCGCCCACACCATTGGTGCAGCACATGCCGTCGCCGAAGTCGTCGAAGAAGCTCAGGATGTAGCAACCGTCCATCAGGCAGCAATCGATGCTGATGTCCGAATTGTTGTTGTAACCACTACCGCTGCAAACAGGGATGCTGTTGCCAACGGGATAGATGGCCCAGCTGGTTTCGCTGCCGAAATTGTCGGTAGTGAGATCCACCACCACCCCGTTGTCGGCGCACGGCGGAACATCGTTCCCAGTGCAGGTGAGCTCCAGCGTGAAGTTGCCGGTGTTCGTGTTGAAGCCGGTCACCAAGACATGGTAGGTCGTGCCGTTCGTGGTAAGGAAGCTCAATGAGCTGTGCAGATTGTTCGAGCACACGTTCGCACCGTTCGTGCCGTTGTCATCGTCGTTGCCCTCCACACAGGTGAACGTCGTGCAGTCGGGGGTGGTGAACACACCCATTTGCGTGTCGTAGGTGCTGCCGCACAAGGCCAGGGTGGCCGTGCCGCCGTTGCCCACGAACGTGTACCACACGCCACCAGCCGTGTTCAGGGCCGTCGTGCAGGTGCCCACTGCGTCGATGGCAGAACCGGTCGTGGAGCCTGTCGTAACGCTATTGCAGGTGAGGGCGATCGCATTCGCGCAATCGTCGTTGACGGGCGGGCACGTAAGGCTAACCGACGACAAAGCGAGGTTGCAAATGCCACCGTTATCGTGAACCAAGGTGACCACAACGCTGGTGCCGCTCGGGTAAGGACCGATCTGCGTAACACCCAATCCAACACCAGTGGGCTCCGTATCGCCCACGAAATCCGTGGTGATGTCCAGGTCCGTGCTGGTGCCGAGGTCGGTCACGTTCACATCGATATAGAACTCCTGGGTTGCGCAAGCGGCAACGGCCGTGCGTGTGCCGGCGGGCTGGCAGGGCTGGGTCACTTGGATGTCGAACGTGCCCTCCGAACCGGCATCGGTCTCTACGCGCAGGTAGTAGGTGTTGCTACCGGTAAGACCAGTGTGCGTGTTGGGGCTTCCGCTGGTCACCGTGGCCACACAGGCTACTTGCGTACCACCGCATGCGTCGTAAAGAGCGTAACCCATGTTGGTTGCGCTGTTCTGGGTGATGGTCACCAAGTTGGTGCCGCCAGCGCTGGCAACGAAGCTGTAATACACATCAGGCAGGGTCGCGAAGCCGCTCTCGCAGGTTGGATTACCGATGGTGGCAGCTGCGCAGGTGTTGCTGCCAGAGATGGCCGGAGCATCGACCGTAATGGCCGTGGCACCAGCACAGAGGTCGTTCCCGGGGATGGGCAGGCAAAGCGGGCTGCAGTTGAGCGTCAGGCGGAAGTTGCCGGTCGCGCTCAGGCCAACGCCCGATTGGAAGCCGTGCACGAACACATAGTACGTGGTGCCGCTGAATGCATTGAAGGTCACCGAGCTACGGAAGCTGGCACCGGGGCATGCTGGCGACATGTCGTCGTTGCCTGCCACACAGGTGAATGCACCGCATGACCCTTCGTACACCGTGAGACGGGTATCATAAGTGGTAAGAGCGGTGGTCGCACACGTTGTGATGGTCACTTGATTGTCATCGCCAGCGTAGGTGTACCACACACCACGTTCGGTCGTGTTGGAGCCGCCAGCACCGCAGTTGCTGTATTCCGCATCCACGGTCGAACCCGTGGTGGTCCCATCCACGATCTGCGTGCCGCCCGTGCAGCTCGGCAGTGCATAAGGTGTCGCACAGGCGTCGTTGCAGAGCACACCGGCACCACTAAAGGAACCAAGGTTGGCATTGCACAAGGGATCCAAGTTGTGGACCAAGGTGATGGTCTGGTTCACACCGATGGCGCTCGATGGGGTTGGGCCCCACGCACCCGGAGCGGCCAAGGTGGCGATCGTGCCGTGCACACTGCTCACAACGTCCACAGAAGTAGCATCGCCCATGGTCGCGAGCGTACCACTGACGGTATAGCTGGTCGTGCCGCAGTCAACTGTTTGGGACGCCGTACCGGTCGGTTGTGTGCAACCAAGGACCGCATAGTTGAAACGGATCTGAGGGCGCACGGTATTCGTCGTGTTAGTGTTCACCGCACACTGGCTTCCGCACGCATCACACCGGATCCGACGGGAGCCATTGGTAAGAGTGGCCCCACGAACGCCACCATAAGGTGTAGCATAGGGCATTGAACTGGAACCCGTGCAAATGTCCACCAGGATATTGTCCGTTCCGTTCCAGGTGAAATTGCTACTGAACGTGATCATATCATGAGAACCTGCCACGGTGGTGACAGCGTCGTAACTCGCCGGGCCGAACACCGTCGTCAGTGCGGCAGCGTTATGCGATGCGCTGTTGGTGGCTGTGGTGTGGGCCATCCGGATCGTATACGTGGGAAACGCAGGACCATTGTCTTCGATCACTGAGAAGCCCAGACCCGAGATCTGTGCGCCGCCGGGCATGCCCGCACCCGATAACTCGGCCGCAGTGTACACGACCTGATATCGGGCGAAGTTGAAGAAGTCATCGATGGGGTCACTTGCGCTTCCAGCGGTGGAAGCAGCATCGGTACCGATGATGACGAACTGCGCATTGAGGCTTGTGGCCGCCAATGCAGCAACACAGCCGAACGTGGCCATGCGCTTCAGCCAAGAACGCTTTGGTCGCGCACTTGACAAAGGGTTAAGACTGTACATGCGATTCAGGTTGGGTTTGTGATCTTTCCGTTAGGTGAACGTGGGGGCAATTTAGACGAATGGGCATAACCCACGATGGCAAGTTGAAAAAAGAACGATGAGCGGTTACCGAGGGACGATCCAAACACCCCGAGGTTGCCCCCTGATCGGCTGATCCCACCAAACGCCTCCCAGTACATTCAGCCCCCCAAACCTGAACCCGATGGTGCACTTCTCTGCTAACTGCCTTGTATCCCTCGCCCTGGTTCTGCTGGCAGGACGAATGACCGGCCAGAACACCATTGGCTTGGTCGAATTCGCGAACGATCACGCTGACGGCTATGTGCTCATATATCCTGACCAGCAAGGCACGATGTACCTACTGAACTCGTGCGGAGAATTGGTACATACCTGGCCTGATACGACCTCTGTGCCCGGCAACGGATCGCGGCTGATCGCGAACGGAAGTGTGCTTCGTACCTATGTGGACGAGGCTGGCGGCAATCCGTTCTTCACTGCTGGAGGCAATGGACAGCATGTGCAGATCAAGGACTGGGACAACACCATCCTTTGGGACTACACGGTGAGTTCCGCCACTGAATGCATGCATCACGATGCCGAGATGCTCCCGAACGGCAACGTGCTGCTCATTGTTTGGGAACTGAAAACGGTACAGGAAGCGTACGATGCAGGCCGCGATACCACGGGCTTCGGGTTCAACACCCTATGGCCGGAGAAGGTGGTCGAAGTACAACCGTTGGCCCCGGATTCCGGGATCATCGTATGGGAATGGCATGTTTGGGACCACTTGATCCAGGACAACGACCCGCTGGCCCAGAATTTCGGTGTCGTGTCGGACCATCCGGAACTGGTCGATATCAACAAGGTGTACTCCCAGAACAACAATCCGGATTGGCTCCACATCAACTCCATCGACTATAACCCGGCGTTGGACCAGATCATGTTGAGCGTGCCGTTCCTCAACGAAATATGGATCATTGACCACAGCACAACAGCAGCCGAAGCAGCCGGGCATGCGGGTGGCAATTCCGGTAAGGGTGGCGATCTTTTGTACCGGTGGGGCAACCCAGCGATCTATGATCGGGGACTGCCTTCGGACCAGCAACTGTTCTTCAATCACGCTGCGATCTGGACAGGTCCCGGATTGGTCCCCGGAGATCCGGACAGTGGTAAGATCATGGTCTTCAATAACAGGGTACAGCCTGGTGTTAGCGCAATCGACCTAATTGCCCCTCCGTTGGACAGTACGGGCAATTACGTGTTACAGGCGGGTGCGGCTTTCGGCCCGTCAGCGCGCGAAAAACGCTTTGCCCTGCAAAACCCAACAGACTTCACTTCTCCGGGACAGGGAAGCGGACAGTTGTTACCGAACGGGTATGTATTGGGCACCTCCGGGCGGCAAGGATGGGTGGTCTCCATTCGTCCTGACAGCACGGTCGCTTGGTCTTATGTGACCCCGATGATCGATGGAGTGCCGGTTGCGCAAGGGACGGATATCGTGGATCGTACGATCCTGTTCCAGGCAGAATGGATCCATCCTGATGATGACCGCTTGGATGGCAGGGCGCTGGATGGCATCGGCTATTTGGAACTCGATCCAGACACCCTGTTCTGCACTTTCCCGATGACTTCGCACATTGTACACGGGTCCAGCGCAGATTGGGTCTCTGTGGTCGATGACCGGCTGCTCTTGGGGCCAGATCTCCGTATTGAGCGCAATTACAGGGTGATCGACATTGCAGGGAAGATCATCAAGCTGGAAAAGGACACCGACCTACAGCAGGGCATTGGCTTGGCAGGCATGCCCCCAGGTCTCTACCTGATACAGTTCGGCAATGGCACCGAACCACGGAAGTTCGTCGTGTCAAGGCGGTGAACCGGCACATCATGTCTTCGGCTGGTCTCTGCCGGACGCCCCTTCTACCTTCGGCCGCCTTTTCCTGATGCGGTCCCTCGTCCTGCTTTTCGTGTGGTGCGCCACGGCCAAGATGGCCGTGTCCCTGGCCCAGCACAACGATGTGCCGCTGAACCGGGACATCTACCTGGACCTGGACCGCAACCACGCCTGCCGGACAAGTCCCGTGCATACCGGGTTGCGCCCGCAGATCGAAAGCCGGGTGGACCTGACCAACGTGCTGGGCCACCGGCCGGACAGCACCCGGCACTACTACATCCTTACCAAGGTACTCTTCAAGACGCACCTCATCGATGTGAATAAGAAGGGCTTCCGCGTGGTGGCCGATGGCGTTTGGAACTTCGAACTGGGCCAGGACTTCCGCGACCCGAGCGAGTTCGCTGACACCACGCGTTTCTACGTGAACGCGCGCGGCTACCGTATCGCCGCCGACATCGGCGCGCGCGTGTCGTTCAGCACCACCTTCTATGAGACACAGGCCATCTACCCGCAATACCTCTACCAGTACGTGAACATTGGCGGCGTGGTGCCGGGGCAGGGCCGCATCAAGACCACCGACCAACGCGGGTTCGACTTCAGTTGGGCCGGTGGCAACGTGAGCTGGAGCCCGCGGCGCTGGGTGAACGTGCAGTTCGGCCATGGCAAGCACTTCGTGGGCAATGGCTACCGCAGCGTGCTGCTCAGCGACAACGCCTTCAACTACCCCTACCTGAAGCATAGCTGGCTCCTGTTCAAGGACCGCGTGCAGTACAGCAGCATCATGAGCAAGCTGCAGATGGTGGGCGAAGCGAACCGCTTGCCGACCGGAGAGAGCAGCGAGAGCATCTTCTACTGGAAGCGCGCCACCTTCAACCACTTGAGCGTGAACGTTGGTCCGGCGCAGATAGGGCTGTTCGAGGCCACGCATTGGCGCACTGTGCAGCAAGGCGGCAGCAGTGCCTTCAATGGCATGCAGCTGAACCCGGTCATCGGTATCAACACCCTTGCTTATGGTTTCAGCAGCGAGGGCGTGAACAACATGCTTGGGCTTGATGTGAAGGTGAAGCTGACCGACAAGCTCTTCGCTTACGGGCAGTTCGCTACCGACGACCCTGGCCGTGAGCGGTTCGCATGGCAGGCCGGGCTGCGGATGTTCGACATCTTCAAACAGGACCTGCACCTGCTGCTGGAGTACAACAGCGCCAGTGCGTTCACCTATGGCAGCGCCACGCGCAACCTGGGCATGGTGCACTACAATCAACCGATGGCGCACCCCTTGGGCGCCAACTTCACCGAGGCCGTGGGCATCCTCGACTACCGCAAGAAGCGCTGGTTCTTCACCGGCAAGGTGAACGTGGCGCAGATCATCTTGCAGGACACCTTGGGCACCGACTTCGGCAACAACCCGCTGGTGCAGCAGTTGGGCGTTCTGGGCGCCGCGGATGTGCCCGAAGTGCACCGCCAACTGGTGCATCTGGACCTGAGCGCGGGCTGGATCATGAACCAGAACAACAACGCGCGCATCGTGGTGGGGTGGACCGGTAGGGACCTGGGCCTTGCGGCCGACCACCTCAACAGCAGCTACCTGTACGTGGCGTTGCGCACAGGCTTGTTCAACCGGTACTACGACATTTGAACGTGGGCCACGCGTACACCATCCTCCTCGGCTTCCTCACGGCATTGGTGGTGGTGCTCTTCACCATGCCCAGCCTCATCAAGGTGGCGCGCATGAAGCACCTGGTGGACGAGCCCGGCGATGCGCGGAAGCTGCACCGGCGCAGCGTGCCCACCATCGGGGGCATCATCATTTTCGCAGCGGTGCTGTTCTCTTTCGCGTTGTGGTTCCCCGGCTCTGGGCAGTTGAAGCTGCCCGATCTCGGATACAAACCGATGTACGGTGCCATGGGGCTCTATTACAAGCAGTTCAAGTACATCATCGCCGCCATGGTGCTGCTGTTCTTCATCGGCGTGAAGGACGACATCATCGGCTTCAGCCCGGTGAAGAAGCTGGTGGGCCACATGATCGTGGGCTACATCCTGGTGATGATGGCCGACATCCGCATCACCAGTATGCACGGCATCTTCAACGTGTACGACCTGCCGCGCCCGTTCAGCATTGCCTTCAGCTTCTTCGTGTACGTGGTGCTGGTGAACGCCATCAACCTCATCGACGGTGTGGACGGTCTGGCGGCGGGCATCGGTACCATCTGCGCGTCGGCCTTCGGCTGCTGGTTCTTCCTGGCCGGCGATGTGCCGCTGGCCTTGCTGAGCGCGGTGCTTGCCGGGGCACTGCTCGGCTTCCTCGTCTTCAACTACAACCCCGCCCGCATCTTCATGGGCGACAGCGGTTCGCTCATCATCGGTGCCATACTGGCGGTGCTGGCCATGAACCTCGTGGATCACGATATCACGCGGCTTCCGCCGTGGCTGCGCCGCGTGCCCACGCCGCTCTTCGTCATGGGCGTGCTGGCCTATCCGCTGGTGGACACGTTCCGCGTGTTCGTGAGCCGCGCTGCGCGGGGCATCAGTCCGTTCGCGGCCGATAAGAACCACATCCACCACCGCCTGATGGCTCACGGGCTGGGGCACCGCGGCACCACGCTGGTGCTCTATTGCTATGCCGTCTTCATCGCCCTGGTCAGCCTGCTCACACGCGACATTGCCCCCACCAAGGGGCTGCTGCTGCTGGGCAGCACGGCGTTCTTCGTGGCCATGCTGCCGTTCTTCATACCGGTGAGGGAGAAAACGTGATGATGAAGCGAGGACCTCACCCCCGGCCCCTCTCCAAAGCAGAGGGGAGGAATGCGCCGCGCATTGGACCAATGGACCTGAGGTGCATTTCTCTGCGTCTCTGCGTGATCATCGCTTCACTCTCCGCGCTGCGTGCCATCGCCCAGCCCGCCACATTGCCGTTGAGCCGCGTTGTGGAAGCGCCCTTCGCGGCGGCCGCGCACGAGCGCAACAGTGGCCTGCACACGGCGGTGCGGCCTTATATGATCAGCGACCTGCGCGCGTTGCCCGGTGGCGACACGTTGCTGATGGCGCCTGCGCTGAAGATGCGCGGGCTCTGGGGCAGGGGTCTCTTCGATACCACGGCAACCGGATGGCGTTGGCGCGGTGGCCCTTTAGTGGACGCAACCGCCGGTGCCGACTTCGGCAGCAATGAACCCCTGACCTGGCGAGGCGGCGCAGGCGGATGGCTGGAAGCCGACCCCGCCAAGCGTTGGAGCCTGCACTTGGATGGACAAGGGTGGGTAGAGAACTGGAGCGATTACCTGGACGGCCTGGTGGACGCGCAACAGGTGAGCCCCGGCGAGGGCTACGCATACGGCGATGGCACCGCCAAACTGCACTACGACTGGAACGGCTGGGTGAACTACACCCCGGACGACGCCTTCACGCTTTCGCTTGGCCGCGGCAAGAACTTCTTCGGCGAAGGGCACCGCTCGCTCTTCCTCAGCGACAATGCGGGCAGCTATCCCTTCTTCCGCATCAATACCGCCTTCTGGAAGGTGAAGTACACCAACCTCTTCACCATGCTGGACGACATACGCGGCTCCGACGGCGACCCGGCGAGCTACACCCGCAAGTTCGCCAGCTTCCACTATCTCAGTTGGAACGCGCTCAAATGGCTCAACATCGGCTTCTTCGAAGGTGTGGTATGGCAGGGCGCTGACAAGAAATTCCCGCGGGGCTTCGATATCAACTACCTGAACCCGGTGGTGTTCTACCGCCCGGTGGAATACAGCCAGGGCAGCGGGGACAACGCGTTGCTCGGCTTCGCCATCAACATCAGGCCCGGCAAGCGCAGTCTGGTGTACACTCAAGTGACGCTCGACGAATTCCTGATGGACAACGTGCGCGCTGGCAACGGCTGGTTCGGCAACAAGCAGGCGTTCCAGCTCGGCATTGTGGCCTACGAAGCGTTCGGCGCGAAGACCTTGACGGTGCGCACCGAGTTCAATTACGTGCGGCCCTTCGTTTACACGCACAGCGATAGCCGACAGAACTATGCGCATGCCGGACAGGCACTGGCGCATCCTTACGGCAGCAACTTCCGGGAAGCCCTGGCCCGTGTGGAATGGCGCAAGCACCGCTGGAGCGCGCACCTGCACGCCAGCATGGCCACCATGGGGCAGGATACCGGTCTTTACAGTTGGGGCAACAACATCTTCCGCCCGGAGAGCGACCGCCCCGTGCGCGATGCCGATGGGCGCCTGGAGAACTTCGGGTTCTACCTGGCCGACCCCGTTGAAACCACGGTGCTATTCGCCGAGCTGGGCGGTTCGTGGGAAGTGGACCCGCGCAGCGGCCTGCGCGTGGAAGCCGTGTACACATTTCGCAGTTGGCAGCCCACAGGCCTCAGCAACCAGGTGACCAATTGGGTGCGCATCGGCATCAGCACCAATCTTCGGCAGCGGTATTACGACCAGGCGGTGCGCTACGTGCTTCCCTGACCGGTTCTGCTTGGTTCATTCCGCCCCCAGCAGCTTACGCGCTTCCTCCAGCCCGGCCCTAGCTTTGGCGCTGAGCACCGGTGTGCGCAGGTCCATGGCCTCCAATTGTTCGCGCACGAGTTGCGCCACGATAGCGCGGGTTTCCCACTGCTCGTCGGCAGGCACGATGAACCACGGCGCGTGCTGTGCGGCAGTGGCGCCGATGGCTTCTTCGTAGGCCTGCATGTAGGCGTCCCAATGGCCGCGCTCGTGCACGTCGCCCACGCTGAATTTCCAGTTCTTCTTCGGGTCATCGAGCCGTTCCATGAAGCGTTCCTTCTGTGCATCGCGGCCCATGCGCAGGTGGAACTTCATGATGGTGATGCCTTGCGCGGCCACGTGCTCCTCAAAGTTGCGGATGCTCTCGAAGCGCTTTTTCCAGAACGGCGCGGTAGCATCCTTCGCATCGTTGACGCCTGGGATCTTCTGGCCGATGAGGTATTCGGGGTGCACGCGCACCACCAGCACTTCCTCGTAATGGCTGCGGTTGTGTATGCCGATCATGCCGCGCTGTGGCATGGCGGTGCCGTGGCGCCACAGGAAATTGTGCGCGAGTTCCTCGGCGCTGGGCGCTTTGAAGTTCCAAACGCGGATGCCGGCCGGGCTCACGCCGCTGAACACGTGCTTGGCACAGCTGTCCTTGCCGCTGGCATCCATCGCTTGGAAGATGAGGAGCAGGGTGTGGCGGTCGTCCACGTAGAGCTTTTCCTGCAGCTCCACGATGCGTTCGCGCTCCTCGGTCACGATCTTCTTCAGGTCGTCCTTGGAAGGTTTGTCCTGGAGACGGGTCGCGAAATCGGCAAGCCGGATGGCACCTTGCTTGCGCACGGTGAAGCGGGGGTCGGACAGGAGGGAGGGCATGGCGTCAAAAGTGCGTGTTGCCCGTTCAACATCCGTGTAAAAATCCGTCCATGAACAAGGTCGCGCCAACGACGGATCATCTAGTTTGGTCGATGAACAAGCATTGTCCATGTCACTATCGTTCCGCTGGTTGATGCCGGCCGGGTTGGTGCTCGCCACCAGCGCCACAGGTCAAATGGTGAACATCGGGCTCTACCCGACCGCGGTTCCCGACAGTTTCGAGGTGCGCATGGTGGCCACTGCTGGTAGCTATGGCGCGCTGCTGAACGCCTCTTTCACCGTGCGCTGGGAAGACAGCGCCGGGGGAAACATCACCAGCGCCGACCTGGCGAGCGATTGCGCGGCGTACAACTTTTTTTCCAGCGGTGGTGTGGTGGTGGACGGTGGCTACCGCTACTTCACGTTCTTCATCTTCTCCTTGGAGGCGATGGGGATCACCTGTCCCATCACCACGTTGGAGGAGCCCATCGGAGGGTTCCGCATCACCGGCCTGAACGGTTGCCGGAACGTACGCTTGGTGAACGACGCCTTCACGTTCAACAACAACCGCGACTACTACATGTCAGTTGGCGGAATGCCGTACACGGGTTTCATCACCACCGGTGCGTATGCCTCCGGTGCATGCCCACCGTGCACACCGCCACAGATCACCAGTGCAAGTGCCACAGGAGCTGGCTGCTTGGTGGATCCAGTGGTGGTGGCCGCAACGGCCACTGGCACGGCCCCAGCCTTCCAGTGGTTCGGGCAGGCCCACAACTATGTGCTGAGCCCATACGCCACTGACGTGCTGCCCGATGCGTTCGATGCACCGTACATGCTACTGGTGATCAACGATTGCGGGATCGATACCGCCGAGGTGCCGGTAGCCTTCGATACGACCAACTGCACACCCCCGGACATCCAGGGCATTGCCTGGGCGCCGTGGGGCTGCAATGGGATCACCCTCTCAGCAACCGTGACCGGCGCAGGCAACTGCGCCTACTATGATTGGACCGGCCCCGGCGCAACGTCGAACGGGCAGACGTTCACCAACGTGAACAATTATGATCCGGGCGTGTTCCAATTGGTGGTGACCAATGCATGCGGCACCGACAGTGCTCGGTTGGAGATCCTTCCCGATTCGACCGGCTGCAACACACCGGTGATCAGCAGTATCGTTTCGTCAGCATTGGGTTGCGCACCGGGCACCATCATGTTGCAGGCGCAGGTGAGCAATGCACTGCCTTGCCCCACCTACACTTGGACGGGTCCGGTGGCAGTGCCTGATGGTGCTGCATCCGCAACGGTGAACAATGCAGTACCGGGCACCTACCAATTGATCGTTACCAACGTGTGCGGTAGCGATACCCTCAGTGTGGTGGTGGATCTGGACACCACAGCGTGTACGAGTGCCCCGGAGATACTGGGCATTTCCACTTCCGGCATTGGATGCCCGGGCAGCTCCATGACGTTGCAAGCGAACGTGGTGGCCAATGGTGATTGCGTGTACCATACATGGACGGGGCCGGTGGCCGTGCCCGATGGGTCGGCGACAGCGGTGGTGAACAACCCGATGACCGGCCTCTACCAACTGGTGGCCAGCAACGGATGCGGCGCTGATACAATGGCGTTGGACATTGCACCGGACACGGCGGGTTGTGAGAAACCTGTGATCCAATCCATCAGCGCCTCTGTCCTCGGGTGCCCAGGCGACCCATTGACCCTGCAAGCCACTACGATCAACGGAGGTCCGTGCCCGCAATACATCTGGACGGGCCCGCAGGGCATGCCCGATGGCGCACCCATCAGCATCGGCAACACTGGACTGCCGGGCACCTACCAAGTGGTGATGAGCAACGCATGTGGTAGCGACACGGCTACCATCACCGTGGCATTGGACACATCGGCTTGCGTGCCGCCCGTCATTGATGGCATTACGTGGACGCCCCAGTACGGATGCAACAGCAACGTCATCGTGCAGGCGCAGGTGAGCAACGGCGGCCCTTGTCCGCAATACGCTTGGGTGACGCCGCATTTCAACACGAACTTGCCCGTTGCAGGTGGCCCGCCCGGTGGCTACCAATTGGTGGTGAGCAATGCCTGCGGAACGGACACGGCCTGGGTGAACGTGCCCGACTATCCTGACACCGCCGCCTGCGTGCCGCCCACCATCCTCAGTATCAGCCCCGCTTCGTTCTGCGGCAGTGGTGCTGTGAATCTCTCGGCCAGTATAGCCAACAGCACACCATGCCCCAGCTATGCATGGACAGGTCCCAACGGCTTTCATCCGCACACCTCGATGCCCTTCCTGCAGCCCCCGGTGCCTGGCACTTACCAATTGATCTTCAGCAATGCCTGCGGAAGCGACACACTGGCGGTGGACATCCTGCCGGACACCGTGGGATGCCAGCCACCGCAGATCACAAGTTTCACGTACGACCCGCCGGGTTGCACCCCGGGCAACGTTACCCTTCATCTGGAGGTGGACACGGTGGCCTGGTGCACGCAGGTGCAGTGGTCCATTGCGGACGGCACGTTCACGGGGCCCTACCAACCGCAGATCTCCTTCAACGGTGGAGCGGACACATACAGTGTATTGGTCATCAACAGCTGTGGCGCAGACAGTGCAACTGTGCAGGTGTTCGGCAGCGACACGGTGGGCTGCGTGCCACCGGCCATCGACACCTTGATGGCCAGCGGCCCCATATGCGCTGGCGACACCCTGAACATGTCGGCGATGGTGACCGGCAGCCCGACGTGCATGAACTACGACTGGTCGGGCCCAATGACAATGCCCGATGGTGCGCCGTACGTGCAGGTCATCACAAACCCCAACACGACCGGCAGTACGTACACCCTTACGGTGAGCAATCCGTGCGGTACGGCCACCGCGTCCATCACTGCCGAAGTGATCGCTGTGGTGAGCCCAGGGTCTTCATTGGTCTGCAGCGCGGACAGCGCCTTCAGCCTGAACGATCGGCTGGGCTTTCACGTGCCCGGAGGGGTGTGGCTGCACGATGGCGCGCTGCACAGCGGGTGGTACGATCCTGCCAACGACACCACCGGCACGTACTACTATCAGGACCCGAGCGGCCTCGGGTGTCCCGATGTAGCGGTGGGCGTTTATTGGCAACCCTCCATAAGCCTTGGTACCGCAGGCACTATCACGGTGTGCAGTGCCGACCCAGCGTTCGACCTCTTCAGCGTGCTTGGAGGCAACCCCGATCCAGGCGGCTATTGGACCCAGGGCTTGGCATTGGTCAGTCCCATATACGATCCGCCCACCAACTCACCTGGCACCCGCTTCTATCGGCACAACTCACTTTGCGCTTCTGGGACGGCTACACCGGTTACTGTGGCCGAGATCCTTGCCGAAGCCTGGTTCGCGGATGTGGACGGCGATGGCTTGGGCGACCCGGGCCAAGGGCAACTCGCCTGCGATCAACCGGTCGGTTGGGTGATCAACAGCGACGACGTGTGCCCGCTTACCGCTGACACATTGGGCACGCCATGTGACGACGGCCAGTTCTGGACCTACAACGACGCCATCGACACAACCTGTGCGTGCACCGGTGAATTGGCGCTGGCCGTTGATCCGCTTGCCGATGATGCAGTGTGGCAACTATGGCCCAACCCGAACAACGGCGAAGAGTTCCGTTTGAGCGCCAACGGCTTGATCGACGGCAAGGCTATGTTGCTTGTGCACGACCTGATCGGAAACCTCGTGATGCATCGCGAGCTGGCGGTCGTCCATGGTTCACTGAACGCCACCATCCATGCGCACGGCGCATTGGCGCAGGGTGTGTACGATGTGCGGTTGCACTGTAGTGGCGCTGTGCTCGCGCAGCGTATGGTGGTGCAATAGACGGCCACCATTGCCGTTTCCCGGTCGTGCGCGGTAGGCTCATGGTCCCAGTATTCGTTGCGCTTGCCGTAGCCGGCTGTGTGCGGAGCGATCTGGCACCCGGGGTGAGCCCCGAGCGCATCAAGCGAGTTCAGCTCGGCATGACCACCGACGCAGTGGTCGGCACGCTCGGGCTGCCGCTCTCGGTGAACGCTGCGCTGCACGTGCATCAGGGTCACTGCCTTGGACTTTCGCGACCCACCGACCGCAGCGTTTCCCATGCCACGGAGATCCATGTGTTCCTGGACAGCATCTTCAACGCACCGCCGTGTTGCTCCGCCAGACGGCGAGAGCAGGAGGAAGGACGGTTCTCGCTGAACTATGCGCGCATGGTGGACAAGGATGGCATCAGCCCCATGCTGTGGGTCCATTTCGACAAGACCGGTCATGTGGTGGAAGTGTATGCCCGGCTCAACAGCCGTGTCGCCTTCCGCGATGACGTGGGCATCTACCACTTGAACGCCAAGAGGCCCGTGCAGTGCGATCACGAACTGCTTGACAAGTACTTCTCGCCATGAGCCGGACTGCGTGCAAGGCCGCTTAGCTTGGGTGCATGGCACGGGGAAATCTCATTACTGCAGTGGTGGTGAACATCGCGCGGCTAGTGTTCCCCGGGAAGTCCAAGGTGCCCCGCTTCCTGCAAGTGCTCATCGTCATGGTGGTGGCGGCGCTGCTCACGGCGCTGATCGCTTGGGCGGGGGCGTAGGGCTGGCGCCCCGGACGTGCGATCGATGGACGCCCAGCGAGAGCTCACCCCAATCTCCCCTCGTAAACGTAATTCACCACGCCTCCTTGTTGTGGGGCCTCATCGGCATTCACGGCGCGCCAGGTGCCCAGCTCGCGGCGGCTGCGCAGCCGTTGCTGGCACCGGAAGGTGATGAGGTGCTCTGTCGTGTGGCGCTCCAGCGGGTCGAGCCTTCGGTTGAGGAAAAGGATGTTCTCGATGGACTTCACGTGGCGCTTGTGCTGCGCTTCGATCACCACTTCGGCCTGTTCGGTGGCGCCCAGACCGATGTTGCTGTGGTAGACGGGGCATACGCTGGCAATGCGCGCCAGCATGGCCTGCCACTCCACGTTGATCTCCGTGTAGGGCAGCGGGCGGTGTGATGCGATGGCGGTGGTCATGGCGGAAAAACCGTCAATGACGGCGCTAATAAGATATGTACCATTGGTGCTGTGCAGCACACGAATCCTTGTTGTGCGATGACCTAGGACGAGGCCACCCCATGGCCACATCAACACATGGTCCCGCCCCGTGTCAGCCTTCCCATCCGCAGCCGCAACGGTCATGGGCTGCTTGGCCGCGTTGCCGCACATTCGCGGGCAGCAAACCACCCCCATGCGAAATACCCTGCGTTCCCTGAGCCTTGTTGCTGGTCTGTGCACCACCGCTGCCTTCGCCCAACTGGAGCAACAGCGCTACGACGCCAACGTGTCCACGCAGCCGCAGTGGGTGCAGCTCATGTACAGCGCCAACCCCGATCCGGGCGCTGTCATCGCAGCGTACGAAGCTTACTACGCTGCCAACCCCTTCGTGAAGAACAGTCACACCCAGTACTACAAGCGCTGGAAGCGCGAGCTGGGCCACGACCTGGTGCCCAACGACCCAGCGCAACTGGCCAGCTACGCGCAGGACCTGCACGACTACCTCGATGCCACCGAAGACCTGCTGCAGCAGCGCGCCGCCAACTGGAGCTGCATCGGTCCGTTCGATTGGGACCACGGCGCCGTGGCCAAGAGCTACGCCTGCGGCGCGGCCCACGTGTACACCGTGGAGCAGAGCATGGTGAACACCAATTTGCTCTACGCCGGCACCGCCAACAGCGGCGTTTGGAAGAGCACCGACAAGGGCCTCAACTGGACGAACGTGACCAAGAATATGATGGTGGGATCGGTGCTGAGCGTTGAGCTGGACCATACCGTGCAGAACACCGCCTACTTCGGCGCCGAGGGCGACCTGTGGAAGACCACCAACGGCGGCACCTCGTGGACGGCCATCGGCGATGCGACCTTCCAAGGGCTCAACCACACCATCCGCGACATCGTGCTGCACCCCACCAACAACCAGCAGCTGTACGTGATCAGCAACCAGGGGCTCTGGCGCAGCACCGATGGCGGCGCCAACTTCACGCAGGTGAAGACCGGCAGCTGGCAGGAGCTGGAGCTGAAGCCCGGCGACCCCAACACGGTGTACGCGGTGAAGCAGACCAGCAACCGCACCGAGTTCTGGCGCAGCACGGACAATGGTGTGTCGTTCACGCAGGTGGGCACCGGCTGGCCCCTACCGGCCGGTGGCGATGAGCAGGAGCGCACGGAGATCGCCGTGACACCCGCCGCACCCAACACAGTGTACGCCCTCTGCACCGGCGTGGCTGATGGCGGTAGCGGTCTTTACGGCGTGTACAAGAGCATCGACAACGGCAGCAACTGGACCTTCCAATGCTGCGGTACCGGACCGGGCGGCGTGCCGAGCCCCACCAACCTGAACCTGATGGGCTGGGACGACGCCGGACAGGACGACGGCGGGCAGTACTACTACGACCTGGCCTTCGCCGTGAGCCCCACCAACGCCAACAACCTGCACGTGTGCGGCGTGCAGCGCTGGGTAAGCACCGACGGTGGCGCCACGTTCACGTGTCCCGCCAAGTGGAGCCACAGCGGCGACCCCGATTACCTGCACGCCGACATCCACGACATGCGGTTCTACGGCAGCGACATCTGGGTGGCCAATGACGGCGGCATCTTCTACAGCAACGACGGCGGGGTGAACTTCACGCGCCGCATGTTCGGCATAGCAGGCACCGACTTTTGGGGCTTCGGCCAGGGTGGCTGGACGGGCAGCAACGTGATGCTCGGCGGCACCTACCACAACGGCACGCTGCTGAAGGACAACAACGTGTACATCAACGGCTGGGTGAGCACCGACGGCGGCGACAACTTCCGCGGCTTCGTGCACCCGCAGTACGACCGCCGTGCGCTGAGCGATTATGGCTACAAGGTGCTCAGCGGCGACCGCACCGTGAACAACAGCAACAGCAGTTGGGACAAGGAGCCCAATGCGGATTACATCACCGGGCACAACAGCGAGGTGGTGTGGCACCCCAATCTGGTGAACAGCGCCTTCGTGGGCAGTGGCAACAGCCTGTGGCGCACCGACGACAACGGCGCATCGTTCGCGGAGCTGTACAACTTCAACGAGTACGTCACCAACATCGAAGTGGCCTTCAGCGATCCCAACACCATCTATGTGTGCACCTACCCCGATTGGTGGGGCGTGAAAAAGGTGTGGCGCAGCACCAACGGCGGCGCCAGCTTCACGAACATCACGCCAACGCCAGCGTTCCTCGGAGGCAACGAGTGGGTGCCCTACGACATTGCCGTGAGCGGCACCGACCCGCAGACCATTTGGTTGTTGCGCACCAGCCAGTACGGCGACGCGCCCAACATCAATAGCAACGTGGTGTACAAGAGCGTGAACGGCGGAACGAACTGGACGAACATCACCGACGCCAACCTGAACAACGAGTGGCCCACGAACATCGCGCACCAACTGGGCAGCAATGGCGCGCTCTACATCGGCACTCGTCGAGGGGTCTATTACCGCAGCGATGCAGCTCCAGCATGGACGTTGTGGAACGCCGGTCTGCCGGCCAACATCTTCAGCACCAAGTTGCTCATCAACTACCGCGACGGCAAGATCCGCAATGGCACCAACCGCAGTGTGTGGGAGAGCGCCTTGGAAGCCGCTGCACCGCCCGTGGCCAACTTCAGCGCCGACCGCCAAACGGTGACCTGTCTGGCACCCACGGTGCAGTTCTGGGACAACAGCGCGCTCAACGGGACGAACACCACATGGAGCTGGAGCTTTCCTGGCGGAAGCCCGAACACGAGCACCATCCGGAATCCCCTCATCACCTATAGCACACCGGGTACCTACAACGTGTCGCTGACGGTGACCGATGTGAACGGCAACAGCACGCGCACCATCAACAGCTTCATCACCGTGAGCAACAGCGGCGCATCGGTGCCGCTGCTCGCCGATGCCGAGAACCAGCAGGCCGCGCCCACCGGCTGGAGCTTGCAGAACCCCGACAACCTGAGCACCTGGGGCAACGTGGCGGTGGCCGCAGGCCCCAACGGCAACGCGGGCCGCGCATGGCGCCTGGACAATTATTACTACGATGCGGTGGGGCAGGAGGACCGCTTGGTGACACCCGTGATCACCTTGGGTGGCAGCGCGGGCACGCGTCTGAAGTTCCACCGCGCCTATGCGCCTTACGGCGGCGGCTACGACGATGCGTTGCGCGTGGAGATCAGCACCAACTGCGGCAGCTCATGGACACAGCTGTACTACGCGGCCGGTGCGGCATTGGGCACGGCCCCGCAGAACGGCAACCCCTTCGATCCCACTGCGGCTGGTGAGTGGGCCTTGAACGACATCGACCTCAGCGCCTACGATGGTCAAGCGGTCGTGCTGCGCTTCGTGAACATCAACGACTACGGCAATCGCCTCTACCTGGACAACATCACGTTGGAGAACAACGGCGTGCGCCTGGCGCTGAAGCTGATGCTTGAAGGCCCTTACGACAGCAACACGCTCCTCATGCGCGACGACATGCGCAACGCAGGTATCATCCCGTCCAATGAGCCCAACACCGCAGCGGGATTCACGCAAGCCAGCGACGGGGGAGGCGAGGTGATGCAAACAGGCGTCACTTCCATCACCGGCGACAATGCCGTGGTGGATTGGGTGCAGATCGAATTGCGCAGCAACGCCAACCCGGCCACGATCATCGCAACGCGCGGCGCGCTCGTGCAACGCGATGGTGATGTGGTGGCGGAGGACGGTGTGTCGCCCATTGCAGTGCTGACTTCACCTGGCACGTACCGTGTTGCTGTTCGCCATCGTAACCACCTCGGTGCGATGACTTCCACCGGCGTCGCGCTCACCACCTTGGCCACCACGCTCGACTTCACCAACGGCAGCGTGGCGACGTTCGGCACCGATGCGCAGAAGATCGTTGGAGCGAAACGCCTGTTGTGGATGGGCAACGCGGTGCGCGACAACCAGCTCAAGTACACCGGCGCCAACAACGATCGTGATCCGATCCTGACACGTGTGGGCGGAACGGTGCCCACGGCCACGGTGAACGGCTACTGGCCCGAGGACCACACGTTGGACGGTGTGGTGAAGTACACCGGTGCGGGCAACGATCGCGATCCGATCCTGATCAACGTGGGCGGCACGGTGCCAACGGCGGTGAGGACGGAGCAACTGCCGTAGACCAACCGAAAATGAAGAGGCCCGCTCCGACTTGTCGGAGCGGGCCTCTTCGCGAATGCTGGCTTAGTGCCCCACCACCAGCGTGCGCGCTGCGGACGCACCGCTGCGGCCGATCAGCTGGTAGCTGTATACGCCATCGGTCAATTCTCTGGTGCTGATGATGACCTGTGCGCTGTTGGCGGCGATGCGCTGTTCGCTCACCAACGCGCCACGCGCATCGTGCACGCGCAGCACGGCGGCTTCAGTCAAACCGTTCAGGTTGATGGTCGCTTGCGCATCGGCAGGCACGGGGTAAGCATTGCCGAGCGTATTGCCGAAGGCCGCGTCGAACTCCTCCACGCTCACCAGACCGTAGAACCAGTCGTGGCTCAGCTTCACCATCTGCTCGCCCACGCTGGCGGTGGCCAACTGCTCGGGGCCGATGCCGAAGTACACCACTTTGTAGTTGCTCGTTTGTGCGCGCAGGCCGCCCACCTTGGTAGTGCTGCCGTACTTCAGCACGGGCACTGCCGGAGCGATCGGGGTGATCTCCTCGGGGTACATGTTGCCACCGCCGAACACATCACTGATGGTGGTGTTGGGAAGAGCTCCGAACACGCCGTCGGTATCCTCGAAGTTCGCTTGGTTGTTGCTGGTGCTGCCGTCGGCCACATACGTGGCGTGCATGTAGTCCTCGTAGAACGCCTCGGTGATCGCCGTGCCGTTGGTGCCAGCAACACCGCTGTTGTCCCAGCCGATGTCCTGGCCGGCGATCATCAGGTTGCCACCTGCGTCCATGAACGCCTGGAGCTGCTGCACCATGGCGTCCGTGAGGCAGGGGAAGGTCCAGCTCACGTTGTAGTACACGTTGTTCACGCCGGTGAGCGCATTGGCCGCGCTGAAGTCGATGAAGGTGTTGCGAGCAGTGGTCGCACGGTTCATTTGGCTTGCGGCCACAAGACCGCCCTCATAGCGCGTCACGTACGCCTCGGCCGTCGGGTTGTTCACGACCAGGTCCGTTACACCGCTGATCACATGGAACTCCTGCTCGATGGCAGGCGCTCCGGGATTGCTCGATGAGCGGATGCTCAGCAGGTAGTCGCCGATGCCGGGCGTTGCGCTGGGCGTGATCGTCACGGAGACGGGCTCGGCCACGCCATTGGTCATGGCCACGTTCGCCACCGTTGGATAGTCGATGTTCTGGATGGTGAAGAACGACTGCCAGCCGGCCGGTGCGTTGATCGCCGTGAGCTCAACGATGTACTCTAGACTTGCCCGCCTCGAAGATGGAGATCTTCGGGGAGCGAACGATCACTGAAGGAAACTGAGCAGGATCGCGGGTGAACCATTCCGCTGCATAGGCGCAAGGGCCTAAAGGACTTATTGGCACCCGTGATCCACTCGGGTCTGAGGCTCGGATAGAATTCCAGGCGTAGTGGCCTAGTAGAGTTGTCGAGCACAGGGCCCATTGCTCAGTCCCTCCAGCGATCACTTGTCTAACCCAAAGGTACACGGACATGAGACACTGGATCGGCATTGATGTGAGCAAGGCGACCTTGGATGTGGCCTTGCTGGACGAACAAGGCAAGGTCACCGCCGAAGAGAAGGTGGCCAACACGGAGAAGGGACTACGCAGCATGTGGAAGCGCTGGACCAAGATGTACGGGCTGAAGAAGGACCAATGCCTGGTGTGCCTGGAGCCCACCGGCCATTACTCGCATCTTCCGCTGGAGACACTCGTGCGGTTGGAGGTTCCCACCTGGCTTGCGCACCCCACGGACATCATCAAGAGCATCGGCACCACGCGTGGCAAGAACGACCGCATCGATGCACTTCGGATCGCGGATTACGCACGCCGCTTCCACGACAAGGCCAGGCTTGTAACCGCCGATCACCTGCGCACCAACAAGCTCAAGCAACTGCTCGCCCGGCGTGAGAATCTGGTGCGTCGCAAGACCATGCACCACACCCAGATCCGCAACCTGGACCATTGCGTGGACCAGTCGTTGCGCGCGGCCTTCACACGCATCGACAAGGCGCAGATCACCGCGCTCGACAAGTCGATCAGCAGATCGAGACCATGATCAAAGAGGTGATCGCGGCTGAGCCAGAGCACCAGCGCATCTACGATCTGCTCTTGTCCATCGATGGCGTTGGCCCCGTGTTGGCAGCGCATCTGCTGGCACTCACCGAGGGCTTCCTGCGCTTCAAGACCGCGCGCGAGCTGGCCTGCCACGCCGGGGTGGCACCCTTCGAGTACAGCTCCGGCTCCAGCATCCGAGGCAAAACGCGCGTCTCCAAACAAGCGCAGCCCACTTTGAAGTACCTGCTGCACATGGCGGCTGTGGGATGCACGGCACGCAAAGGCGAATTGCAGGACTACTGGAAGCGCAAGGTGGCCGAAGGCAAGCACAAGATGAGCGTGCTCAACGCCATCCGCAACAAGCTCATCCACCGCATCTGCGCCGTGATCGAACGGGGTACGCCATTCGTGCGCAGAACGGAACCGGCCGCTGCGTAGACTTGTGCGTCGGGCCGAAACGGAAGCAGGCTCTGCTGAGGAGCAACCTGCCAGGGATAGGTCCGATGTACGACAGGCATAACATGGGTCGAGGGCATCAAAAGCTCTTGACCCATGCCTGGAGTTCCTCATGCCTGAAAAAAAACCTGCCCATTGGCTTGCTCAGGTCATAGAATAAGTCCTCCGGTGCGCCCAGCTCATTCGTGAACGTTGCGCCGAACGTGGTGTTCGCGCCATTGCTTCCGGCGCTATGGGCATAAGGACCGGTGAGCGCTGTTTCACCGATGATGAGCGTGCTGCCACCGTCGGCGGCCACTTCGCGGGCCTGGTACACCTCGGTCTGGTATTCGCCCACGAAGGCCACCACTTCGCAGTTCGCGATGTTGAAGCTGGTGGGGACGTTGTAGGTGTAGGTGCGTGTAACGGTGGTGCCTTGCGTGGTGGTGGTCACTTCATCGCCCCACACGTCGGTGAGGTAGTGGCGGAGCACATCGGTGTGGTTGTAGTTGGCGTTGTTGCCGTTCGGGCCGTAATCGGTCTGCCATCCGATGATATCGCTCTCCTTGAGCAGCACGCTGATGTAGTCGCTGCCGCCTGGGCTGTTGGCCGTGTAGTACAGCACCACGGTCACCGTCAGGTCGTGGGTGTTGCTATCGTATGAGCTTTCCACGCCCACGTTCACCGGGCTGGTGAAGCCGAGCGCCTCGGTGGTGGCCGCATCCCACGCGCCACGGCCCAAGGTGGTTCCCGCGGCGAACGTGTGGCGGTTGATCACCCCGTTGGGGTAGCCGGGCGGTGCGAAGTGCGCATCGATAGTGGTGCCTTCCGGGGTTTGGAAGTCGGGCTGGTTGCCGCTCGGCACCGCGAACACGCCGGCGTGCACGCCAACGAACACGAACCGGTCCGTGTGGGCATCCTCGAGGTTGTCGCCGATCACGTGGCCTTCGGGGCAGTAGCCGCAGTTGACACCGGTGAAATCCTCGAGCAGCACCGTGCGCAATTGCGGATCGGTGCTCACTAGGCTTTGGGCCATGGCCAGCGCAGGGGCCATGGCGAGTAGGGTAAGGGGTTTCTTCATCGTGTTGGGGTTTCGCGGTGGCAAGCTATCCGGCCGGATGGGACTTGCTTCCGTGAACCTGCTGCAACCTTGGAACGCTGTCGAACGCCATCGTGCTATGACGGGTCCGGTCCGGACCTGCGGACAGGCGCAGAAGTGACAATGCACCGCACGGTCAAGCTTTCTACCTGACAAACAAAGGGATATGCTGTGTTGCATATGCCGCTTGCTACCAAAGGACCATGTCGAAATGGTTTCCTTGGGGAGTAATCGTCCGGGCAATTAGTAGGCGTGCATACCGTTTCTGTCGCGACATTCGATCAGCGGTTCTCTGCGGTACGCTCGCATCACATCGATCCTTGAACGATGAAGAAGCTCCTCACGATGTTAGGTGTAATGGTAGTAGTGCCCAACGGCACTGCGACCGCGCAAAGTGACACGGCAAGGTTCGCGATCAGTCCGATGCGGGCCGGTTCGGCCTTTACGATCGGCAGTGGCCGGTTCCAACGTTCATCACTGCATGAGCACCAGGAGAAACCAATGGCTGTGCGCCCGAACACTATTGAGAAGGGTAACGCAGTAGGAACGGTTTGGGAGCAATTGCCACAAGACCGGTGGGGGCTTCGGCTCATCCTTTTCGAACCCTCACGCGATAGCTATCAAACGAGCAATAGCTGGTTGGGCACGCATCGGATGCCCAACGTCCTTTACTCAGGGCTCGGGTTCGACTACGACCTTGACAGGCAATGGTCGCTCGGGTTCGATGCGCTGGCAAGTTGGGGTGCTTTGAGCGGTGGGGATGGTGGGCTCAAGGTGCATGTTTACGACCCCGCTGTTGAACGATACGACCGAAACAATGGGGACTATCTGGGCAAGGGAGTCACCAGTATTTACCAGCAACGGCGTTCGGCCATGGGCTTTACGCTGCACGCCAACCGCCGGTTTGTGCCAATGCGGCGCTCATCACCGTATGCTGGGGTGTTCGCTGGTCTGCGCCGTGAGCAAATGATGCTCTACGCGCCGGTGAATCAGGTCGATCACAACGTCGAATTGCGGAACGGGCCCAAAGAGGGGTTGACCTCCATCGTCTACACCGTGCCCGTCGGTGTGCGTTTGGGTTTGGATTTCCGCGCGGGCCCGATGTACTATGACCTGTACTTGCACGCGGCCTATCAGTTCGGTGGAGGGGACAGGTATTTCGATGCACCGCTGGACGCGAAATTGATAACCTCTACGGGTCTGTTCGGGACCGGTAAGAGAGAGAGTTTCAGGAAGAACGATTACACCTATGGTTTCGGTTTTGCCGTCGGATTTGGTAGGCGGCTGCGGAAGGAGGGCGAACGTAAGAAGCCCGAACTTCCTGTGCAGTCGACCACGGAGCGCGGCTGGGGCGTGCGCCTGGTCCTGATGGAGCGGGCCTTCGATAACTCCAGGCGTGGCGGTCCGTCTACCGGTATCATCTTCGGCGGGCTGTTCCGTCCGAGCACGTTCACTGGGATCGGCTTTGACGTGGATCTCGACAAGCGTTGGTCAATGGGCATGGAGGTTTCGATGGATCCTGTTCTGGCTTTTGGCGAAAAGCGCTACGGAGGTAGCTACCATGACCCAACTGTCACCGTTCTGCTCAATGGAAGCGCTCATGCCCAAGGAGCAAGCATTTACTACGAACAAAGTGGCGGCGCGTACGCGGTGAACACCAGGGCAGCCTACCGCTTCTCTGACCGCCGAAGATCTTCACCCTATGTCGGTGGTTGGGCTGGGCTGCGGATCGACCACGTGATCATGAGCGATCCGAAGATCTTGATCAACAACAGGCCCGCTGGTGCCGAGTATGGGTTGTCGTCGGATCCGCCGACCAGCATGTCCACCACCCGCATTACCGTCCCCGTGGGCTTGCGGTTGGGCATGGACCTGCGCGCCGGTAGAACCTACTACGACCTGTACATGTACGGTGGCTACAAGATCGGGGCGGAACGGAACTATTTCGATCTGGATATGCGGGGCACAGTGCTCGAGGGCGGAGAAGTTCAGGTTAGTGGGGTGATGCGCGACCACCCGATCAGCGTGGGTTTCGGGGTGGCCATGGGCATTGGCCGTCGGACCCATACGACCAGGGAACTAGGTGGGAACTGACCACCGCTCCCTTGCCGCAGCGATCTCCTCATCGCTGAAGAAGTGCTGCATGTAGCGCGAGCCGTACACATGGTCGAGCTCTTCCGCCGTGAAGCGGATCTCGGCCGCCAGCGACTTGTACTTCTCGCGGCTCAGCTTCTCCTCGCCGATGTTGGCGAGTTCCAGCCGTGAGAGCTTCAGGCCGATGAATTCCTCCATGGCCGGGGCGAAAACATCGTTCAACTGCTCCAGCTTAACGAACAGGATGTCGAAACGGTCCGTGCGGTGGATGCTGTAGCCGCGCTGCGTGTCGAACGGCAAGTCGTAAACGTCCACGCCCGTCCACTCCTTGAATTCCTCGTCGAACCACGTGAGCGTGTGCTGGAACTTCCGCTCCTTCAAGTGCGCGACCAGCTCCGCGTTGCTCTTGCTGTCGAAGGGTACATCGCCGAAACGACCGCGCCAGGTCTGGAACAACGCGCTCACATCGCGCACCACCGGTTCGCGCACCAGGGTGATGATGCACACGCGTTTGCCTTTGTGCTTGTCGAGGTCGGCCAGTATGCGCCGCCCCAGGCCGATGTGCTTCTTGAAGTACTCGTCGCTCTTGGGCAGCAGATCGCCCAGGAACTTCTCGCTCAGGTAATGCACGTGGTGCACCGGTATCCTGGGCAGCTTCTTCTTCAGCGTGGCGTAGAGGGTGCTGCTGCCCACCTTGCCCAGTGTATAGATCAGGAAGAAGCGGTCGCGCTGTCGGCGTCGATCGTTCCATGTGGCCAGCAACTGCCACCACCCTTTCAGTTTTTCCTTGATCCGTGCGAGCATCGGTAGGGCCGCGAAAGTAGGATCGCGCCAACGGTCGCGGATATCTTCGGCGCCCATTCAAAGCAGCACCATGTACGGCGCCATCAAGCAGCATCTGGAAAAGGAACTGGAAGGCATCCGCGAAGCGGGCCTCTTCAAGCGCGAACGCATCATAACCAGCGAGCAGGGCGCCGAGATCACCGTTGGCGGCAAACAGGTGCTGAACTTCTGCGCGAACAACTACCTGGGCCTCTCATCGCATCCCGATGTGATCGCCGCGGCGCACCGCACCCTCGATTCGCACGGCTACGGCATGAGCAGCGTGCGCTTCATCTGCGGCACGCAGGACATCCACAAGGAGCTGGAGGACAAGCTGGCGCGCTTCCACAGCACGGAAGACACCATCCTCTATGCCGCCTGCTTCGACGCGAACGGTGGCGTGTTCGAACCGCTGCTGGCCGAAATGGATTGCATCATCAGTGATGCACTGAACCACGCGAGCATCATCGATGGCGTGCGCCTTTGCAAGGCTGCGCGCTACCGTTATGCGAACAACGACATGGCCGATCTGGAGGTGCAGTTGAAGGCCGCACAGGCAGCGGGCCATCGCTTCAAACTGATCGTTACGGACGGCGTGTTCAGCATGGACGGCATTGTGGCCGATCTGAAAGGCGTGTGCGACCTGGCCGACAAGTACGACGCCATGGTGATGGTGGACGAGTGCCACGCCGCGGGCTTCATCGGAAAGACGGGCCGTGGGAGCGTGGAGGCATGCGGCGTCACCGGCCGCGTGGACATCATCACAGGCACGTTGGGCAAGGCGCTGGGCGGTGCCATGGGCGGCTACACCACGGGCCGGAAGGAGATCATCGAAATGCTGCGCCAACGCTCGCGGCCCTACCTCTTCAGCAATTCGCTCGCGCCGAACATCGTGGGCGCTTCCATTGCCGTGCTCGATCTGTTGAGCAGCACCACGGCGTTGCGCGACAAGCTCGAAGCGAACGTCAAGCGGTTCAAGTCCGGCATCGAAGCGCTCGGGTTCAAGACGCGCGGCGACCGCAGTGCCATTGTGCCGGTGATGCTGGGCGATGCCAAGTTGAGCCAGGTGATGGCCGACCGCTTACTGGAGGAAGGCATCTACGTCATCGGCTTCTTCTTCCCGGTGGTGCCGAAGGACACGGCGCGCATCCGGGTGCAGTTGAGCGCGGCCCACACCGATGCGCACATCGACAAAGCGTTGGCGGCGTTCGGGAAGGTGGGGAAGGAGCTCGGTGTGATCTGACCGGTCAGGGCTATTGCCGGATGAACCTACCGATGACCAAAGGTGGTTGATCTGCGCGGTGCAAGCGCACGGCATAGGTGCCTTTTGCAAGTGCATGCGCACTGATGGGTTGCATAGCATTGGCCGCACTGATCACCAACCGGCCAACAGCATCGAACACCTCGACTCTATCACCGGCTTCAACAGGCCCCCTGATGCGCAGGGATCCAGTCGTGGGGTTGGGGAACAGACCGAATTCGGTCGTCGGGGCAAGTGTCTCTAGCCCCACAGCCCAACCGCAGGTGTCCACGTAGTTGCCGCCTACCCACTTAGCAATGTAGTTGATGCTGTCGCCGCCTGCGGTCCAGAAGCCACCACCTATGTAGAGCGTATCGCGGAACACGGCCATGCAACCGGGAATGTTGTCCAAATAGTCCGGCGGCAGCATGCTGCACCACCGGTAGCCATCCCACTTGCTCAGGCCACCGCTCGGCACACCACCCATGCGGTCGAACGGCCCAATGGCCAAGAGGTCGTTGCCCCATTGCATGATGCGGCGCACAACAGGATTGTCGGCTCCGCGCGTGCCATCGCCGATCTCCGTCCACGTATGGCCATCGGTTTTCAGGATACCACTGCCGGGATTGTTGGCCGAACCCCACGGCGGTAAGGCGAAAGCACCGGCCACAACGATCTCGCCGTTGATGTTCGCTACTTGGAAGATCTCAGCGATCTGACCGGTCAAACCATCCTCCACTTGCATCCACCCGGAGCCGTCGCTCCATGTGAACGAGCCGAACGGGTTGTTGAAGTTGCCCCCAACATAAACGCTGTCGCCAACGATCTCCATGTCACGGACATAGTTCAAAGGTGCTGTAATGGTGCTGAAGATCGGCGCACCATATGCTGGAACCCAACCGTTGCCCGTCCACTTGGCCATTCCACCGCAGGGCTGTCCATCGGCGTATGAAAACCAACCACTGGCATAAAGAGTGTCATTGAAGACCTTCAGGCTGCGTACCGGACCATCCATGCCGTACCCGGCAGGATGCCAGTCAACACCGTCGAAGCGAGCCACGAACCTTGTCGTGTCCCCCGTGTACCAATGGTTGAACTCACCACCGGCGAACAACTCCCCATTGTACAGCGCGAGGCATGTAACCGGCTGGCCCAAGCCGATGGTAATAGGGAACTGTGGCACGCATACCCCAGCGCCGTAAAGGCAACCGACCGGCTCGAACGTGGTCCCGTTCCACTTGGCGACCCCTGGGCTCATGATAGTGTCAGAGAGCCAATAGAACTGCCCACCAACGTAGAGCACGTCATTGACGGTATCGGTGAGCATGCAGTTGATGCCGCGCGTTGGATGATTGGGCAATGGCGCCAACAGCGGTTGCGCCGAGGCCAAACCCCAAGCGCACCACACCAAGCCGACCAACGTGCCCCTGAACATCCGCTACTGTTTGATGAACCGCCCGATGAACAAAGGTGGTTCATCGGCGCGCAGCAAACGCACGGCATACGTTCCATCTGCCAATCGCTCCACACCGATCGGTTGCAAAGCGCTGGTCGCTTGCCCGACAAGGCGCCCCATTGCATCAAAGACCTCCAATCGGTCGTTGGGCCGCACAGGTCCACGAACGTGGAGAAGCTCTGCCGTCGGGTTCGGGAATAGACCGAATTCGGACGTTGATGCAGCCGCTTCCACGGCAAGGGCTGAGCCATCCAACTGGAACCGCGCCACGAAACCGTCTGCGCTGCTCGAGCCTATAGCCTCGCAATAGGAGGTCCCCGGATAAGGACAAGCCACGGGCCAGTCGTCCAAGGCACCAGATTGGCCGGTGACGTAGAATGCATGCCCGTCGCTCACGGCAATGCCCATTGGTATATCGGAGTACCCCCCGAAAATGAAGATGTCCGTGAGCGTGTCGGTGTGCGGATAGAATATACCGAGCATGGTTGTCCATTCCTTCGTGCGGTCGCTCAGGAATGCATTGATGACCGCATCCGTCTGTTGCCAACCACTGTTGCTGAAGTAGGGTTGGTGGTACCATGTGGCCGCTTGCTGGGCCACGTAGGCCAAGGGTGTTGCCGTGTGGTGTTGCACAATACCCGTGGTGAAGAGGTTGCCGTTGCCATCGAAGATGGCATTGTGGCCCATTGCCACCGGAAAAGGATACAAACCCATTTCCGGTGCGCCGGAGAAGTTGAACAGGGGAACGTGATCGCGAGTTTGCCCACCGACCAAAGTGCTCCATTCGAGCACACCGCTCGGCAGGTCGAATTCCGCCAAGTACTGGTCCACATTCTCGGGGGTGCTCCGGAAATAGGCGCCATTGCCAGGGTCGCAGAGCGGTGCTCCAACGCCGGGCGCGCAACCCACGCTTACTTGGGTCACCGAACCCGTAACAATGAGCCGGTCGCGGTCCAAGTCCAGGTCCGGGATGCCCTCCATGGTCTTCAGGTTCGTGATCCAGTGCTTTTCGTAGTCGTCTTCGAACGATGCAATGAACCCGTTGCTATTGCCGGTATCCTGGAAACTGCCGGGAGGGCCAAGCGTGGTCAAGGAACTGGAGTTGCGCCCGCCGATCACAATGTGCTCAGCACCGGGCACGCCGGTCTGTTCGTGCACCGCAATGCACAGGGCCTCATCCAAATTGCTGGTGCCGAAATAGCTGCTCCACTTCAAACGGTTGTTGGGGTCGATGTGCCCGACGAAAGCATCGCGTTGCCCGAAGAGGCTACCGGCGAAATACCCGCCGCCATCGCAAACGGGGAAGCCTGCGGCAGTGGCCGTGCAGTTGCCATTGGTGCCGCCCGTGGCGGTGTTTGTGGTGCCGCAGAAGAACAGGTTGCCCAAACCATCGAAGGCCGCTCCGTTGAACATATCGTCGCCTTCGCCGCCGAAGTAGGTGGAGCGCAACAGGGTTCCGGTCTGGCTGTTAAACCAGGAGAGCATACCATCGTAGCCGCCTTTGTTCACCCCTTGCCAGTAGGTTCCGTCATTCGGGTCGAATTGGGGTACTAGCACATAATCCGTGCTCTTGCTCCCGCCGGCCATCAGCACTTGGTCGGTGGTGGCATCATAGGCTATGGCGTAGGGCAGGTCCCAATCTGCGCCGCCGATAAGGGTCACCCAATTGTTCACGGCATCGTCGGTCGCGTTCCCCGGTGCGTAGAGGTAACGGCCCACAGAGACATCCCAAGCTGCTCCCGGATACTGCGACGAACCGTTGGTCGGCGGATAACCGGGATCATTCACGATTGTAGTAACCAACAGGTCACCATTGGGCCGTGTGGTGCTCGCCACAACGGGTTCGCCAACGGCTCCATCACCAACCAGGGTACACCAATCCAAGTTGCCATTGGCGGTGGGTGGTGGTGGTGGTGGTGGCGCACCTATGAGGAAAACCAAAGGAAGGGCGGGGTCGTAGGTGTCCCATTGCAGGTGCACGTTGTCACCAGTGTTGTCCTCTGTCCACTCACCGGTCCAGTTCAAGTTGATGATGCTGTCGTTGGCGTTCCACTGGTAGGCCAGTGCTTCGCGCAGCTCGATCCATTTCAGGCCGCTGTACGCCTTCAGCGTTCCTGTGATGTCGTCCACGTGCAAGCTGTCCTGCCCCTCGAAGTGCAACACGACGTTGTCCGGGTCCGAGCCGGGATGGCAGATGATCGCCATTTTGGGACCGCCGCCCCCGCTGTAGAGCAACAGGTCAATGTCGGGAAAGTAGTCGCGGTAGGTAACTGTCCCATAGCTCTGCACACCCGTTATTCCGGTCCCCGTTCCGGCCGTGTAGTAGTTGTGGACGCCTGGCTGCACGGCATCGAAGGTCGGATCAACGTATTGGGCCGTTTCACCCCAAGGCGTCATGGTGATCTTGTGTAGCAGGTCCGGGAAGGCCAGGGCCGGGTTGCTCTTGCTGCCCCATGAGTAGGCCAAGCTGCTTTCAATGCACGGCCATACCGTGAACTCCAAGCCTTCGCTCTTGGCCTTTGCCTCGGTCACGGGGTCGCCGTTGGTGTCCATGATCTGTCCTGCGTTGTAGCGATACACCATGGTCGGGTTCAACATATCATCCGTGTAGTATTCCACGAAATCTGACTGGGCCATCAGGGTTGTGGTGGCGGCCGCCGAGAGGGCCAGTAATTGGGTGCGCATGTCCATGGGGTTTGGGTAAGCCAAAGGGAACGATTCTTCCCGAAGGAAAAAATACCCAGTTCAGGGTATTTTGTGCCTTGGCGCCTGGCACCATGGTTGTGGCACGGGCCGCACCAGTGGTCCACCGGCCGTCGTGACCGGTCCGGATTTCTTGTTCCGGGATTTCGGGTAACGGGGTTCGGGGTAGCGCTCCGCCACCGGTTCATCCTATTTTCCCGACCCGTTCGCGAAACCTGCCCGAACGGAAAAGGACCATGGCCAACATTGTTACCCGCAACAAAATCCTCATCCCGACATTGCTCATCGGCACCGTGGTGGTGGTGAGCGGCTTCGATGCGCTGGAGCTGCCGAACGTGGGATCGGCAGTGCCCGCCACGCAGTTCGTGAACTTCGAGAGCGCGCATGTGCATCCTGTGGACATGACGCCCGATGGCACCAAGCTGCTGGCTGTGAACACCGCGAACAACTCGCTCGAGGTGTTTTCCATCACCAACAATGCGCTGCTGAACACCGCCAGCATTCCCGTTGGCCTCGATCCCGTGACGGTGCGCGTGCGCAGCAACACGGAGGCGTGGGTGGTCGATCAGGTGAGCGATGAGATCAGTATTGTCGATCTGACCACGAACCGCGTGGTGCGTAGCCTGGCCACGGAGGATGAGCCTGCCGACGTGGTGTTCGCGGGGTCGCCGCTGAAGGCCTACGTCTCCTGCGCCGGTCGCGAGAGCATCCAGATCTTCGATCTGGCCAACCTGGGCAACGCGCCTACCGAGGTGCTGCTCACGGGCGAACAGCCCCGCGCTTTGGCCGTTAGCAACGATGGCAGCACCGTTTACTGCGCCTTCTTCGAGAGCGGCAACGCAACCACGGTGCTCAACGGCAACACCTTCTTCAACTTCCAGCACGGCCCCAATCGGTTCGGGGTTTGTTCCCCACAAGGTGGCTGCACGGTGATCCCGAACGATGTTGCCAACCCGGCAGGACCATACGGCGGTGCTGTGGACGTGGCTGCGGGCATCATCCCCAACGCAGGCACGGGCTTCAACCCGCCGCTGAACCCCAACAACCCGCCGACGCCGGAAAGCAAGAGCATCATCGTGCGCAAGAACGCCGCCGGGCAGTGGATGGACGACAACGGCGGCAACTGGACGAGCATGGTCAGCGGGTCCGCCGCAGGCAAAGCCCGCGTCACCGGTTGGGACATGCACGATCGTGATGTGGCCATGCTCAACACGAGCAGTAACGCCGTGACCTACCAGACCCGATTGGGCAACATCCTGATGGCCATGGCGGTGAACCCGACAACGGGACAGGTGCACGTGGTAGGCACCGATGCCACCAACGAGATCCGGTTCGAGCCGGTCCTCAACGGCAAGTTCCTCCGCGTGAACATGAGCACGTTCTCACCCGGCGGATCGAACACCATCACGGACCTCAATCCGCACATCAACTACGCCAACGTGTCCTTGCCGCCGGCGCAACGTGTTCAAAGCGTGGGTGATCCGAGGGCCATTGTCTGGAAAGCCGACGGCTCGAAGGCGTACATCACCGGCATGGGCAGCAACAACCTGATCACCGTGAACGCAAGCGGCGCTCGCATCGGCACTACCATCAACGTAGGTGAAGGACCGACCGGTATCGTGCTGGATGCTGTACGCAACAAGGCATACGTGCTCAACAAGTTCGAGGGCAGCATCAGCACCATCGATATGGGCACCGACAAGGAGGTGGCCCGCGCCAACTTCTTCGATCCCACACCCATGGTCATCAAAGCGGGCCGCAAGCACTTGTACAACACGCACCTGGGCAGCGGTAACGGTCACATCGCATGCGGCAGTTGCCACGTGGATGGCCGCTGGGACCGCTTGGGCTGGGACCTCGGCAATCCTGCTGGTGATGTGGAAACAGTGGACGGCAAGG